>JAOUCL010000095.1 GCA_029859805.1 Rhodospirillales bacterium
CGCCGCCGTCCTCAGCGCCGCGGCGTCGGAGCCCGCGTCGGGCTCGGTCAGGCAGAACGAGCCGATCATCTCGCCGCTCGCCAGCTTGGGCAGATAGCGGCGCTTCTGGTCTTCCGTGCCGTCGATCACGATGCCCTGGCTGCCGATGCCGATGTTGGTCCCGAAGGCGGAGCGGAAGGCGGGCGAGGTGTGGCCCAGCTCGATCGTGACGCGAACCTCTTCCTCGACGTCGAGCCCGATGCCGCCGTAGTCCTCGGGGATCGACAGGCCGAACAGACCGAGCTCGCGCATTTCGTGGATCAAGCCGTCTGGGATGCGGTCGCTCTCGCCGACCTCGGCCTCGTGCGGCACCAGCCGCTCCTCGACGAAGCGCCGGATCGTGGCGATCAGCTGATCGAAGGTCTCCTGGTCCAAGCTCACGACTGTCCTCTCGAACTCAATTGCTTACGGCCGCAAGGAACAGCACGACCACGCCCGCGGCCAGCATCGTGAATGCGCCGTTCCATGTCCAGCTCACGCGGGTCCCGGTGACGCCGGTGACCCGCGAGAGGATCAACACCGAGGCCGTGAAGGGCGAGCCGGTCAGCGCCAGGGCCCAGCCCGCCCCCAGCGCCAGGGCGATCGCCGTCTGGTCGATGCCCGGCAAGGGCGCCTGAGCCAGCGCCGAGCCCAGGAAGACGACGAACATGATCGGGCTGAGCGCCAGCTGCGCGGCCAGGACGACAACCGCGGTAATGCCGGTCAGCAACAACAGCGGCGTCTGCGCCGCCCAGGCCGCCACGGCCGCCACTTGGTCGACCGGGATCAGCGCCGCGGCCAGCGACCCGATGAAGCCGGCGCTGCTCAAGGTCAGCACCTCGGGCGAGGACGTTGGAAAACCGTGGCGGACGATCCGCCGACCGCGATCGAGGCCGTGGCCGAGCGCCAGGCCGAAGCCTTCGGAGATGCGCTGAACCACGATCCAGGCAAAGGCGAAACACGGCACGCTCAGCATCAGGGCGGGCACCGTCGGGATCTCCAGGGCCTGTTTGGTCAGGACCACGGAGGCGATCAGCAGCACGCAAATCAGTGCCATGCTCCGGAGCGCGCGCCGCGGTGCGGGCAGAGCCGGCGCCGCCCGCCCGGCCCGCTCGCTCGCCCGGCGCAGATGGCGCCAGCGCAGGCGGTCCTCGAGCCAGCCGACCAGGAGCACCGTCAACGCCATGGCCAGGCCGAGCAGCAAGAGCCGATGCGCCTCGACCCCCGGCAGCAGCGTGAGTAGTAAAGCCTGGGTAATCGTCGTCGGCGACCAGGCGATAATCCAGGCGAAGCCGCGCAGTAAGGCCGAGAGCTGCCGGCGCTCGCGGATCTCGGCCAGGTGGGTCTCGCCGCTGCGCGCCGTGGCCGCGGCCACGCCCCGCTTGATCAGCGGACCGAGGAGGCTCAGCACGCCGAAGTTCAGCATCAGCCCCAGGAGGTGGCCGCCGGTATGGAGCGCCAGATAGCGCCGGCCCGGCGGTTGGCTCGTCAGGTATTCGCCGCAGTCGCGCACCGCCGGCGAACTCTGCGCCGCCTCGCGCAGCACGCCCAGCAGCAGCAGGAACGACGCCAGATAGGCGGCGGTGTCGAAGCCCGCTCGAAGCACCGCGGAGGGCTCGTCCACGGTCACAGTGACGGCGCCGGTCAGGACAACGGCAACGGCGAAAAGCGTCTTGATGCGCCAGACGTGCCCAGCGATCCCGGCCAGAACGAAGCAGAGGTAACCGCCGATCGCCAGCTCGCCGGCGCCCGGCAGACCGAGGATCACCCGTCCGAGGGTCGCCAGGGCCACGACGGCAAGCGCCGCCGCGACGACACGCTCGGGCCAGGGCGAAACGACGGCCTGGACTCCGATCGACTGGTCAGCCGGCATGGGAGGACCCCCGGTCTGCGCGCGCGTTGTCGCCCATTTTCCTTGTCGCTTCAGGATTCCACGAACGAGACCGCGAGTTTAGGCGGGCCGGCGGCAGCCCGGCAACACGTTGTCTTGCGCCTGTCGTGTCGCGCTACTCCGCGGCCGTCGCGCCGGAGGTCGCCGACTTGGCGTTGAGGCTCGCTTGCGCGGCCTGCGCCTCGGCCATCATCCGGTCGACGATCGCCTCGACCGGCTCCAGCGCCGTGGCGAAGGCGGCGGCCTGGCCCAGCGAGAGCAGCCCCTTGTTCCAGTCGCCGCTCGTATAGGCCTCCTTCTGCAGGGTACCGGCGACATGGGGGCTGTAGCGCTCGTGATCGGTGACGCCTTCGGCCTCCAGCGCGGCGACGCTCCGGGCAGTCTCGTTGTCGAGGGCGCGGTAGGTGTTGCGCAGGGACTGGAGGACGAGCTGCGTTTCGGTCTCGCCGGCCGCCACGACCCGCTCCTTGTAGGCGGGGTGCGCCCAGATCTCCTTGGCCACGGTCATGCGCGTGCCCATTACGACGCCGTCCGCCCCGAAGGCCAACGCGGCGGCCAGCTGCGCACCGTGACCGATGCCGCCGCCGATCGCGACCGGCAGAGTCAGCTGCTGCGCCGCCAGGAGGCCCTGCACCATGGTGCCGATCAGGTAGACACCAGGGTGGCCGCCGCACTCCATCCCGACCACGCTGAGCGCATCCACGCCCAGCTTCTGCGCCGAAAGCGCATGGCGCAGGGCGGAAACCTTGTGAACGACCGTGCAACCGGCGTCCTTGAGCCGGGGCAGCAGGTCCTTCGGCGGCAGGCCCGCGGTCTCGATGAAGCGCACGCCTTGCTCAAGCAGGATATCGATGTGGCCGGCCAGCATGTCGTTCGCCCCCGGCTGCTGCGACAGATAGAGGTTGACGCCGAACGGCCGGCCGTCGGTCAGCTCGCGGCAGCGGCGCAGCTCGTCGCGGAAATCGCGGGGATCGGGAAAGCTGCGAGCGGTCATGAATCCCAGAGCGCCGGCGTTGACGGCCGCGGCGACATAAGCGGCATCGGAGAGCCACATCAGGCCGCCGCAGAGGACCGGATGGCGGATACCGAACAGCTCGGTCAACCTGGTCTTGTAGAGGGCCGGCGTCATGGCGAGAGCTCCTTCTTGCACGGAACGATCAGGGCGTCGACTGCGACCGCGCCCTCGCCTTCCGGCCGCACCAGGAAGGGATTGACGTCGACGCTCTCGATCCTGTCGGCGGCGGCCGCCGCGAAGCCGGAGAGCGCGGCGAGCGCCCTGGCCAGGGCCTCCTGGTCGGCGCGCGGCCGGCCGCGCAGACCTTCCAACACCCGATAGCCCGCGATCTCGCGGATCATGCGCCAGGCCTCATCCTCGCCGAAGGGCGCGATGCGGAACACGACGTCGCCGAGCGCCTCGGCGAAGATGCCGCCGAGGCCGAACATCACGGCGGGCCCGAAGACCGGGTCGTGCTGCACGCCGAGGATGGTCTCCACGCCGTCCCGGACCATCGGCGCCATTAGAACGCCGTCAACGAGCGCACCTGGCGCCGCCTCGGCCGCGCGGGCGAGCAGGGTCTCGTAGCCCTGCCGGGCCGCCTCGGGCGAGGCGACGTTCAGCAGCACGCCGCCGATCTCGGTCTTGTGGCCGATGTCGCGCGAGTTGAGCTTCATTGCCACGGGAGGGCCGATCTTTTCGGCGGCCTCCGCCGCCGCCTCGACGGAGCGGACCAGACGCTCCTCGACCACCGGCAGGCCGGCGGCGGCCAGGATGGTTTTCGACTCGTGCTCGCTGAGACGCTCGTCGGGAATGGCGATCGCGTCCGCGGCAAGGGTTGGCGGCGGGTCCGCCGGTCCGCGTGCAAAGCTCCGGCCGAAGTCGGCCAGCGCCGCCACCGCCGCGATCGCCCGGCCGGGATCCTCGAAGACCAGGAAGCCAGCGTCCTCGTAGCGCTGGACGATGTCCGGCGGCGCGACGAGCGACAGGACGATCAGGCGCTCCGGATAGCGCCGCCGCAGCTCGCCGAGCGCGGCGAGCAGGTCGTCGACGATGTAGGGCGAGGCAGCCACCATGGTGAAGAAGGCGACGATCACGTCGTAGCCCCCCTCCTCCAACATCAGCTCGAGGTTCCTGGAGACCAGCGTGAGGTCGTTGAAGGCCTGTGCCGTGATGTCGACGGGATTTCGCGGCGCCGCATAGGGCAGCATCTCCTTCAGCCTGGCCTGCGCCGCCTCGGGCATGGCGGCCACGTCCAGGCCGAGGTCGCTGGCCGCATCGGCCATCTGCACCCCGACGCCGCCGGAGATCGTGACCAGCCCGATACGCCGGCCCTTGGGATAGATGCCGGCGGTGCAGGCATAGGCAACGTCGAGCATAGCCTCCGTGCTGTCCGCCCTGTACGCGCCGTGCTGGCGGAAGACCGCATCGTAGATCGCATCAGAGCCCGCCAGGGCGGCGGTGTGCGAGGCCGCGGCCGCAGCGCCGATCTCGCTGCGGCCGACCTTCATGAAGATCACCGGCTTGCCGGCGGCGCGGGCCAGATCGAGACTGTGCCGCAGGCCGGCGCCGTCGCGCACGCCCTCGGCATAGGCCACGATCACCGCGACGTCCTCGGCCAGCGCCGCCCAGGCGATGCCCTCGGCGATCTCGACGTCGCATTCGTTGCCCGTGGTGATCCAGTAGCGGACGCCCAGCCGCTTGGCCCTGGCCAGGGCGAAGACATGGCTGCCGTAGGCGCCGCTTTGGCTGACGATCGCGATGTTGCCGGGCGGCGGGGGACCAGCGTCCAGGCTGCTCGAGAAGGTCGCGTAGAAGCCGATCCCGGCGTTGAAGATGCCCAAACAGTTCGGCCCCACGACCCGAATCCCCGTGCGCCGGACGACCTCGGCGAGCCGCGCCTGGCGGGCCGCGCCCTCGGCGTCGGTCTCGGCGAACCCGGAGCTGAAGACCACGGTCGACTTGACGCCTTTGGCCGCACAGGCCTCCACGGCCTCGACGACGATCTCGGCCGGCAGGGCGACCAGCGCGCAGTCGACCGGGCCCGGCACATCGGCGATCGTCGCATAGCACTTCAGGCCCTGGACCGTGGCCCGGTTCGGATTGACCGGGTAGATCGGCCGCGCGAACCCGGCCTCGAGCATGTAACGCAACGGCCGCCCGCCGATCCGGGTCGGGTCGTCCGAAGCGCCCAGGATGGCGATGGCGCCCGGGTCGAGCAGTGGGCGCAGATCGGGCGCTCTGGCACCCTGGGGTCTCGGTCTATCGGGATCGGACACGATAGCGCCTACCTGTTGCCAAACGGGACGATTGGATCATCTGCTTTACCACGTGTCGGATTGTATGCAAGATTCGCGCAATACAGAACAACGGCTCGCGCCTCCCGACGAGGGCCGAAAACGAAGTCAGGGACAGGAGGAGAGGAGACGACCATGAAATTCAAGGCAATTCACCTTGTGGCCGCGGCCCTTGTGACGGCCGGCGGACTGTCGGGCGCGGCCTTGGCCGGAGAGGTCAAGCTGCCCAAGACGATGGCCTGGACCGCGTACAACACCGGGACCACCGGCTACAACCAGTCGGTCGCCATCGGCAAGGCGCTGAAGGACAAGTACGGCGTTACCCTGCGCGTGGTGCCCGGCAAGAACGACATCTCGCGGCTCACTCCCGTCAAGGCCGGCAAGGTCGACTATTCGGCCAACGGCATTGCGACCTTCTTCGGCTCCGAGGGCGTGTTCCAGTTCGCGGACCCGAACTGGGGGCCGATGCCGATCCGGATGGTCATGAGCGCCAGCGGCTCCAGCAACCTCGGCGTCGGGGTCGCCGCGGACGTGGGCATCAAGACCTTCGCCGACCTGAAGGGCAAGCGGGTCGCCTGGGTGCGCGGCGGCGACGCGCTCAATGTCGGCGCCGAAGCCATGCTGGCCTGCGGCGGGTTGACCTGGGACGATGTGGAGAAGGTCGAGTTCCCGGGTTTCGGCGCGTCCTGGGACGGCACCGTCAACGACCAGGTGGACGCGGCCTTCGCCTCGACCATGTCGGGCTTCACCAAGAAACTCGAGGCCAGCCCGCGCGGCATCTTCTGGCCGCCGACCCCGCATGGCGACGCGAAGTGCTGGGACGGCATCAGTAAGAAAGCGCCCTACTTCGTGCCCAACACGGGTACGCGCGGCACCGGCCTGTCCAAGGAGAACCCGCACGAGGGCGCGCGCTACCCCTATCCGATCCTGATGACGCTGGACGGCCAGGACGCGGGCGAGGTCTACTCGCTGGCCCGCGCGCTGGTCGAGGAATACGACAGCTACAGCGCGGCCGAGCCGGCCGCCAAGGGTTGGGCGCTCGATAAGCAGATCTTCCAGTGGGTCGTGCCCTACCACGAGGGCGCGATCGCCTATTTCAAGGAGATCGGCAAGTGGAGCGACGACGCGCAGGCGCACAACGACAAGCTGGTCGCGCGCCAGAAGGTGCTGGCCCAAGCCTGGGCCGGCATGGACAAGGGCCTCGAGAGCGACGCCTTCAAGGCGAAGTGGATGGAGGTTCGCGCCGCCGCCCTGGATAAGGCGGGCTTCGACCCGATATGGCGCTAGGCCAGTCGGCCGACCAGCCGGCGGTGGCGGACCGGCGCCACCGCCGACTCTCTTTCTTCTGGACCGCGGTCGCGGTCTCCTTCACCGTGCTGACGGTGATCCTGGCCGTCGACCAGGTGCGGGTGATCTTTGGCCGGCAGTGGCTCGGCAGCGTCATCCTCCTCACCAATCACTATCTCTACGCCATCCTCGGCCTGCTGCTGCCCCTCACCTTCATCTTCTTCCCGGCCGGCAGGCGCGCGCGGCGCGACGGTGTCCCCTGGTATGACGCCGCGCTGTTCGCCGTCAGCCTCGGCGTCTGCCTGTTCTTCTTCTTGAACGCCGTCAACATCGTCGACCAGGGCTGGGAGTTCGTCGCCCCCGACCACGCGATTTATGCGAGCTACCTGCTCTGGCTGCTGGTCCTCGAGGCGGTGCGGCGCGCCGGCGGGATCGCGATCTTCACGATCGTCCTGGTGCTCTCGCTATACCCGATCTTCGCCGACCGGATGCCGGGGCCGATCGCGGGCCTCGCCAGCACCCTCGGCGAGTCGGCCGCCTACCACACCATGAGCATCGAGAGCATCCTCGGCATTCCCATGCGCGCCTTCGCCGAGCTCGTGATCGGCTTCCTGATCTTCGGCGTCGCCCTGCAGCACAGCGGCGGCGGCAAGTTCTTCCTCAACCTCGCCTTTGCGTTGCTGGGCGGCGTGCGCGGCGGCGCCGCCAAGGTCTCGATCTTCGCGAGCGGCCTCATGGGCTCGATGAGCGGCAGCGTGATCACGAACGTGCTCACCACGGGCGTCATGACGATTCCCGCCATGCGGCGCACCGGCTTCCGGCCGGCCTATGCCGGCGGCGTAGAGGCCTGCGCGTCCACGGGAGGCGTGCTGATGCCGCCGGTCATGGGCGCCACGGCCTTCATCATGGCGACCATCATCGAGGTGCCCTACGTCGATATCGCGGTGGCGGCGATCATCCCGTCGGCGCTCTACTTCTTCGGCCTCTTCGTTCAGATCGACGCCGCCGCCGCCCGGCAGGACCTCAAGGGCTTGCCGCGCGAGGAGCTGCCCGCGCTCGGCCGGACCCTCACGGAGGGCTGGTACTTCGTCCTGGCCTTCACGCTGCTGGTCTTCATGCTGGTCTATCTGCGCCGCGAGGCGCTCGCGCCGTTCTACGCCACGGCGATCCTGATCGCGCTCAACCAGATCTTTCCGCACAACCGCTGGGGTCGAAAGCAGCTCCTCGATTTCGTGGTGGCGACGGGCAAGCTGCTGACCGAGCTCACGGCCATACTGGCGGCGGTCGGGTTGATCGTCGGCGCCCTTTCGATGACCGGCATGGCCGGCACCCTGGTCAATGACCTGGTGTTCCTGGCCGGCGGCTCGGTTCTCGTGCTGCTGCTCATGGGCGCGGTGACCAGCTTCATCATGGGCATCGGCATGACCGTGACCGCGGCCTACATCTTCCTGGCCATCATCCTGGCCCCGGCGCTGATCCAGGGCGGCCTCTCGCCCATGGCCGTGCACCTCTTCATCCTCTACTGGGGCATGATGTCCTACATCACGCCGCCGGTGGCGCTCGGCGCCTTCGCCGCCGCGGCGCTCGCCCAGGCCTCGCCCATGCGCACCGGCCTCGAGGCCATGCGGCTCGGCAGCATCATCTACTTCATCCCCTTCTTCTTCGTGCTCGAGCCGGCGCTGATCCTGGACGGCGCGTGGCCGGACATCCTGCTGTCGACCGCGAGCGCATTCCTGGGGATCGTGCTGGCCGCGGGCGCGCTGCAAGGGTATCTGCTGCTGGTCGGCGACCTGACCCGCCATGCCGTCCTGCAGTGGCCGCTGCGGGTTCTGATCCTGCTGGCCGGGCTGCTTCTCGCGATGCCAGGCGGCGGCCTCGTCCCCTGGAGCGACCTGCAGATGGCGGGAACCGCCGCGCTGTTTATGGGCTGCGCGCTGACGCTGGTCGCCCTGGCCCGAAGACGCAGTCCGGCCGCGCAGGCCGACGGTCCGGCGCCCTGATCCGGCTCAGGAAGCCCTGCGCAGGGCGGCGAAACGGCGGAGATGATGGTCCGTGTCCCCGAACAGCGCGCCGATCATGCTGAGCCGCTTGAAGTGGTGTCCGACGGCAAACTCCTCGGTCATGCCCATGCCGCCGTGCAGCTGGATCGCCGCCTGCCCGATCATCCTGCCGGCCTTGCCGACCTGGACCTTGGCGGCGGAGGCGGCGGCCGCCCGATCCGCAGCGTCTTCCGCGGCCGCCGCCGCTCGATAGACCAACGCTCGCGACAGCTCGTAGGCCATGAACATGTCCACCACGCGATGCTGGAGAACCTGGAAGGAGCCGATTGGGGCGCCGAACTGGGTCCTCGTTTCGAGATAGGCCCGCGTCGCCTCGAGCAGCACGCCCATGGTCCCGACGGCTTCGGCGCAGACCGCGATTGTGGCCCGATCGAGCACCTGCTCGATAATCGGCAGCGCCCCGCCGGCTTCGCCGACCGCCGCCCCGCCGTCGACCCTGACATCCTCGAGCCGCAGCTCCGCGGCGCGCAGCCCATCGACCGTCGGATAGGCGCGCAGGGTCAGCCCCTCGGCCTCGCGATCGACCAGGAACAGGCCGATGCCCGCCGCGTCCCGGGCCTCCCCCGCGGTTCTGGCGGAAACGATCAGCTTGTCGGCCGTGGCCGCATGGAACACGACGCTCTTGCGGCCGTTCAACAGGTAGGCGTCGCCCCGCGGCTCCGCCCTGGTCTCCACGTCGCTCGGATTGTAGCGCGACTGTGGCTCGGCATAAGCGAAGGCAAGCATGAGCCTGCCCTCCGCGATGGCCGGCAGCAGCGCCGCCTTCTGCGCGTCGCTGCCGGCCAGGCTCAGCAGGCCGCCGCCCAAGATCACCGTGGAGAGGTAGGGCTCGAGCACCAGCCCGCGGCCGAAGGCCTCCATCAGAATCGCGACCTCGACCGGCGATCCGCCGAGACCTCCATGGGCCTCGGGCAAGGGCGCGGCAAGCCAGCCGAACTCGGCGAAGCGCGCCCAGACGGCGTGGCTGAAGCCCTCTTCGCCCGCGGCCAGTTCGCGGCGCGTGTCGAAGGGGTAGTCCCGCTCGATAAAGCGCTCGACGCTGTCCTTGAGCAGGTTCTGTTCCTCGGTCAAACCACCGTCCATCCGCGCCTCGCTCAGAACCCCAGAACCATCTTGGCGATGATGTTCTTCTGGATCTCGTTGGTGCCGCCGTAGATCGAGGCCTTGCGCCAGTTGAAGTAGTGCGGCGCGATCGTTGCCGCGTAGTCCGGACCGATCGGCGCCTCGTTCCAACCTGCTTCCAGGGCCTCCGCGACATAGGGATGCGCATAGTTGCCGACCGCCTCGAACAGCAGCTCGGTGATCGCCTGTTGTACCTCGGTGCCCTTGATCTTGAGCAGTGAGGCCTGCGGGCCGGGCGCGCGGCCGGCCGCCTCGTCCGACAGGACCCGGAGGACGACGGACTCGAGCGCCAGGAGGTCGACCTCGACTTCGGCGATCTTCTCGCGGAACCGTTCCTGCTCGATCAGCGGCCGCCCCTCGGACAGCTCCCGGGCCGCGATCTCGCGGACTCGCCGGAGCTGCTTCTTGGAGCGACCGACCGCGGCGATGCCGG
Source organism: Rhodospirillales bacterium (assembly GCA_029859805.1). GTDB lineage: Bacteria > Pseudomonadota > Alphaproteobacteria > Kiloniellales > JAKSDN01 > CAMYKD01. The sequence continues at coordinate 10,103 of JAOUCL010000095.1, forward strand.
TGCGCTCGTGGCCGAGCAGGAACTTGGCGATGGTCCAGCCCTTACCCTCCTCGCCCACCAGGTTCTCCGCGGGCACCCGCACGTCGTCGAGGAACACCTCGTTGATCTCCTGTCCGCCGTCGATCGTCGTGATGGGACGCACCGTGACCCCCGGGCTTTTCATGTCGATCAGCAGGAAGGAGATGCCCTCCTGCTTCTTGCCCGTTTCCGCGGTCCGCACCAGGCAGAACATCATGTCGGCGTGCTGCGCATAGGTGGTCCAGGTCTTGGCGCCGTTGACGATGTAGTTGCCGCCGTCGCGAAGCGCGCGGGTCTTGAGCGCGGCGAGGTCGGAGCCGGCGCCCGGCTCCGAATAGCCCTGGCACCACCAGTCCTCGCTGGCGAGGATGCGCGGCAGATAATGCTCCTTCTGCGCCTGGCTGCCGAAGGCGATGAGGACCGGGCCCACCATCTGCAGGCCGAAGGCGATGATCGGCGGCGTGGCGCCCAGCGCGAGCTCCTCCTCGAAGATGTAGCGCTGGACGGGCGACCAGCCGGTGCCGCCCAGCTCCTTGGGCCAAGCCGGCGCGCTCCAGCCTTTCTCATAAAGGATCTTCTGCCAAGTCACGTAGTCGGCCTTGCCCAGCCGCAGCCCGAGCTCGACCTTGCGCCGGATCTCCGGCGGCAGCTTCGACTCGACGAAGGCGCCGACCTCATGCCGGAAGGCGGCGTCCGCCTCGCTCAATTTCAGCTCCATGGCTCCTCCCACGCGCGCCCGGCCGAACGCGGGGCTTTTGCTGACGGGCCCGGCCGCGCTAACGTTCGCGTTCCGCCCCACCATCGAGGCCAGACCCATGATAGACAATAGCCTGTTCGACCTGTCCGGCAAGGTCGCGGTCGTCACCGGCGCGACCAAGGGCATCGGCAAGGCGATCGCCGAGGCCCTGGCCGCCTTCGGCGCCCGTGTGGTCATTTCGAGCCGCAAGGAAGCGATGTGCGAGACGGTCGCCGACGAGATAATCGACGCCGGTGGCGAGGCCCTCGCGGTGCCGTGCAACATCTCCGACACGGCCCATCTGCGTCATCTGGTCGACCGAACGCTGGACCACTGGGAGCAGATCGACGTGCTGGTCTGCAACGCCGCGGTCAACCCGCATTTCGGGCCGCTCGCGGAGATCCCCGAGGAGGCCTACGACAAGATCATGGACACCAACGTCAAGAGCAACCTCTGGCTCTGCAACATGGTGATCCCGCAGATGGCCGAGCGAAAGGACGGCGTGGTCATCATCGTGTCCAGCATCGGCGGGCTGAAGGGCCACGGCAAGCTGGGCGCCTATGCGCTCTCCAAGGCCGCGGATATGCAGCTCGCGCGCAACCTGGCGGTCGAATGGGGGCGCGCCAACGTGCGCGTCAACTGCATCGCACCCGGCCTGGTACGCACCGACATGGCCCGCGCCCTTTGGGAGGACGACCACGCCTACGCCCAGGCCATGGAGTCCTATCCCCTGGGGCGCATCGGCGAGCCCGAGGACATCGCCGGCGCCGCCGTCTTCCTGGCCTCGCGCGCCGGTGCTTGGACGACCGGCCAAAGCCTCATCGTCGACGGCGGCGTCACCATCATGAGCGGACGCTATACGTGACGACTCCGAAGCCGGCCTAAACGCCGGCCAGGGTCGCCGCCTTGTCGATTAGCGCGGCGATGCGCTCGCCGAACACGGCGAAGCGCCGGTCCCGGGTCTGGCCGCGCAGGTAACGGATGTAGATCTGCTGCAGCACGACCGCGATCTTGAACACGCCGAAGACGTGATACCAGTGCACGGCGCCGCAGTCGAAGCCGGTCGCGCGCGCGTAGCGTTCGACCGCCGCCTCGCGGCTTGGGAAACCGTGATGCCAGGTCGGCATCGACGCGCCCAGGATCCAGGCCGGGTCGTCGTCCGCCTCGCCCCAGAAGGTGAGCAGGTAGCCCAGGTCCATGAGCGGGTCGCCGCGCGTGCACATGTCCCAATCGAAGACGGCGACGGCCCGGGCCGCGTCCTCGGCACCGACCATCATGTTGTCGAGCTTGTAGTCGTTGTGCAGCAGCGAGACGGTCTTCGAGGCCGGCAGCGCGCCCTCCAGCCAGGCGACGACCGCGTCCATGCGCGCCACGTCCTCTTGCTTGGCGGCATGCCAGCGCCGGGTCCAGCCGTCGAGCTGACGGCCGACGAAGCCCTCGGGCCGGCCGAGGTCGCCAAGGCCGGCGGCCCCGGAGTCGACCCCGTGCAACGCCGCCAGCACGTCGACCATCATCTCGCCGATGCGCCGGTTGAGGGTCGCATCGCCCTTGATCTCCTCCGGCAGATCCGTGCGGATGACGATGCCCTGGCGGCGTTCCATGACGTGGAACAGGGCGCCGAGGATCTCCGGGTCGTCGCACAGCAGGTAGCTGCGGGGCGCGAGCGGGAAGACGCGAGAGAGCGCCGCCAGCACGCGGTGCTCGCGCGCCATGTCGTGCGAGCTGGGCGCGATCGGGCCCAGCGGCGGCCGGCGCAGCACGTATTCGGTATCGCCGAAGCCGAGTAGATAGGTGAGGTTCGCGTGGCCGCCGCCGAATTGCCGCAGCTCCAATGGCCCCTCGGCTCCGGGCAGACGCGCGCGCAGATAGGGCTCGAGCCGCGTCAGGTCGAGCCGCTCGTCGCTCCGGACGTCGATCAGCTCCGGATCGTCGGCCATGGTGCCGGGCCTCAAGCCACCTCGAACAGGCCCGCCGCCCCCTGGCCGCCGCCGATGCACATGGTGACGACCACGTAGCGGGCGCCGCGGCGCTTGCCCTCGATCAGGGCATGGCCGGCGAGGCGCGCGCCGCTCATGCCGTAGGGGTGGCCGATCGAGATCGAGCCGCCGTCGACGTTGAGCCTGTCCATGGGAATGCCGAGCCGGTCGCGGCAGTAGACGACCTGCACGGCGAAGGCCTCGTTCAGCTCCCAGAGGTCGATGTCGTCCATTTTCAGGCCCGCCCGCTCGAGCAGGCGCGGCACGGCGAAGACCGGGCCGATGCCCATCTCGTCGGGCTCGCAGCCGGCCACGGTGAAGCCGCGGAAGATGCCGAGCGGCGCGATGCCGCGCTGTTCGGCCAGCTTGGCGTCCATGACCACGCAGGCCGAGGCGCCGTCGGACAGCTGGCTGGCGTTGCCGGCGGTGATGAACTTGTCCTCGCCCAGGACCGGCGCGAGCGCGGCCAAGCCTTCGGCGTTGGTCGAGGGGCGGTTGCCCTCGTCCTTGGTCAGCTTGACCTCCTCGTCGTGGGTCTCGCCGGTCTCCTTGTCGGTGACCTCCTTGACCGTGGCGAGCGGCACGATCTCGTCATCGAAGCGCCCGGCCTCCTGGGCCGCGGCGGTGCGCTGCTGGCTGGCGAGCGCGTATTCGTCCTGCTGCTCGCGGCTCACGCCGTAGCGCGCGGCCACGATGTCGGCGGTCTCGATCATCGACAGCCAGAGCTCCGGCTTGTGCCGCATCAGCCAGTCCTCGGTGTAGAAGTGCTTGTTGAGGTTGTTCTGCACCAGACTGATGGATTCGAGACCGCCGGCCACCACGGCCGGCACCTGCTCGCCGACGACGCGCTGCGCGGCCATGGCGATGGTCTGCAGGCCGGAGCTGCAGAAGCGGTTGACCGTGGCCGCCGCGGTGGTCACCGGCAGGCCGGCGCGCACCGCCGCAAGGCGGGCGATGTTGTGGCCGGTCGCACCTTCCGGCAGGCCGCAGCCGAGGATCACGTCCTCGACCTCCGCGGGGTCGATGCCGGCGCGGGCGACGGCGTGCGCGATGGCATGGCCGGCCAGGGTCGCGCCGTGGGTCTTGTTGAACGCGCCGCGGAACGCCTTGCCGATCGGCGTCCGGGCGGTCGAAACGATGGCGGCTTCTCTCATCTGCACCCTTCCCTTCCTTGCTGGCCGGGCCCGGCTCTAAAGGTCGCCGAATCCCTTGCCGGACTTGGCGAGGTCGGCCAGCAGCGGCGCGGGTCTGAGCATCTCGCCGTGCTGGTCGTGGAGCCGGCTCATGGTCTCGTGGATCGCCTTTGCGCCAACGCGGTCGGCGTAGAACATCGGGCCGCCGCGGTGGACCGGGAAGCCGTAGCCGTAGATCCAGACCACGTCGACGTCGCTCGCCCGGATCGCGATGCCCTCCTCGAGGATTTTGGCCCCCTCGTTGATCAGCGGATACATGCAGCGCTCGAGGATCTCCTGCTCGGAGATCTCGCGCCGCTCGAAGCCGAGTTCGCCGGAGACCTGGACGATCAGCTCCTCGATCTCGGGATCGGGTTGCGGCGTGCGGCTGCCCTCTTCGTAGCGGTACCAGCCGGCGTTGGTCTTCTGGCCGAAACGGCCGCGCTCGCAAATCCGGTCGGCGATCGGCGAGTAGCGCTCGTCCTTGGGCCTTGTCTTGGCCCGGCGCTGGCGGATCCGCCAGCCGACGTCGAGGCCCGCCAGGTCGCCCATGGCGAAGGGGCCCATCGGGAAGCCGAAGTCGTATATGACCTTGTCGACCTGATGGGGCAGCGCGCCCTCCTCGAGCAGGAAGGCGGCCTGGCGCGTATAAGCGTAGAGCATGCGGTTGCCGACGAAGCCGTCGCACACGCCGACCAGCACACCGACCTTGCCGATCGTCTTGGACAGTTTCATGACCGTCGCAATGGTCTCGTCCGAGGTCTTCGCTCCGCGCACATTCTCCATCAGCTTCATGACGTTGGCCGGGCTGAAGAAATGGGTGCCGATCACCTTCCCCGGACGCTTGGTCGCGGCGGCGATCTCGTCGACGTCGAGGGTCGAGGTGTTGGTCGCGAGGATGGCCGCCGGCTTGCAGGTCTCGTCGAGCGTGGCGTAGACCCGCTTCTTGAGGTCCATGTCCTCGAACACCGCCTCGATCACGATGTCGGCCTCGGCGATGTCGGCGTAGTCCGTGGTACCGGTGATCAGCGCCAGGCGCCGGTCCATCTGCTCCTGGGTGATGCGGCCGCGCGAGACGCTGCCGGTGTAGTTCTTGGCGATAATCGCGAGGCCCTTGTCCAGCGCCTCGGCCTCGGCCTCGAGCACGGTGACCGGAATGCCGGCGTTCGCGAAGTTCATGGCGATGCCGCCGCCCATGGTGCCACAGCCGAGGACCGCGGCCGTTTCGATCGGCTGCACGGGCGTATCCGCGGGAACGTCGGGAATCTTGGTCGCCTGGCGTTCGGCGAAGAAGGCGTGCCGCTGCCCCTTGGACTGCTCCGATTCGAGGCACTCGAGGAAATACTCGCGCTCCTTGGCCATGCCCTCGTCGTAGGGCAGCGCGACCGCGTTCTCGACGCTCTCGATGCAGCGGTAGGGCGCGATCAGGCCGCGTGCCTTGCGCGCGATGCTCTTGCGGGTCTTCTCGAAGATGCCGGCCGCCCCCTCCGGATCGATCGTCAGCTCGCGCGTCTTGCGCAGCGGCCGGCCCTCGGACACGAGCCGTTCCGCGAAGGTAACCGCGCCTTCGGCCAAGCCGCCCTCGGCCACCTCGTCGAGCAGGCCCAGGGCGAGCGCCTTGTCCGCGGGCATGTACTCGCCGCTCAGGACGATCCCGAGCGCCGGCTCGACGCCGATCAGGCGCGGCAGGCGCTGGGTGCCGCCGGCGCCGGGCAGCAGTCCCAGCTTGATCTCCGGCAGGCCGAGGCGCGCGCTCTTGTCGCCGACCCGGTAATGGCAGCCGAGCGCCAGCTCGAGCCCGCCGCCCACCGCCGTGCCGTGGATCGCGGCGACGACCGGCTTCGGGCTGTTTTCGGCCGTGTCGATCACCTCGCGCAGGTGCGGAGATTCGAAGGGCTTGCCGAACTCCCTGATGTCGGCGCCGCCGGAGAAGCAGCGCCCGCGGCCGACCAGCACCACGGCCTGGATGTCCGGGTCGTCGCAGGCCTGCGTGAGACATTTCACCACGCCCTGGCGCACCGCCGCGCCCATCGCGTTGACCGGTGGATTGTCGAGGAAGACGACCCCAACCGTTCCGCGCTTTTCGTAGTCGACCAGCTCAGCCATCATCCCCTCCCGACACCCGGTCCTTCACGTCCAGCCTCACCGGCAGTATGGTGAAAATCGCCGCCAAGGAAAGTGCCTGCTTCGGCGGCGCGTCCAACCCGGGGAGGAATAGCAGATCTTGAAGACGCTGGCCCATATAGCATGCTTCGAGACGCCGCCTCTGGCGGCTCCTCAGCATGAGGTAAGATATTGATATCAAACACCACTCCTCATCCTGAGGAGCGTTCGAAGAGCGCGTCTCGAAGGATAAGCCATGAGTCACGATCTTCGAGATTTGGGAGGAACAAGATGCCGGAGACCGTCAACCGCCAGATCCTTATGGCCGCGCGCCCCGAGGGCGCCCCCGCAGAAAGCGACTTCGAGCTGGCCGAAACCGCGGTGCCGGCGCCCGGCGACGGCCAGGTTT
>JAOUCL010000342.1 GCA_029859805.1 Rhodospirillales bacterium
ATGTCTTCGATCAGGCGCTGACGCAGCGGCGTCACAGGGCTCTTGCTCTGGATGTTCATCGGAAGCTCCTCGTATCGATCGAGGCAATATCACCTCGACCAACACGACAGCCCCCTCTATCGGCAAACGCCAGCGGGGCCCAAAATCAGCGACCCTCTGCGATGCCCGACAAATATCGCGGAGCGATTTAGTGCTGTGGCTAGGATGCGAAGTTCCAGCGCGCCCTCCGTGACGGTGAGTTGGGGGTCGCAAGCGGACGTTCCAATCGCAATGTCGGCTTTTTGACCGATTTCGTCGGCTCTACCCTTGAGTCCCGACCTGGCGCCAGCGGCCGAATTTCGTCCGACCCTGACCCGAAGCCGACCTACGGGCGATGGGGTTTGCCGCCATGAGGGGTACGGCTAACCAGGGTTAAGCGTTCCATCGACCGATTTGGGTGCAGGTTCAATTCCGGGATCCTCACGCGCAATTCAGGAGGATCTCTCTCATCTTGGCGGCGGCGACGGGCTTGAACAGGATGCCGATCGCCCCTTCGTCGGCCGCCTGGTTGAGGAGCTGGTCGACGCTGTAGCCGGTCACCATGAAGACCTTGGTCTCGGGCCGCAGCTCGTTGATCTTGCGCAGGCAGTCGACGCCGTTCATATCCGGCATGACGACATCCAGGAAGGCGATGTCGAAGGCCTGTTCCTCCACGTGGCGCACGGCCTCTTGACCGGAGTGCGCCAGCGCGACTTCATGGCCGTCGAACTCGAGAATATCGGCGAGGCTTTCGGCGACGTCCACGTCGTCGTCGACCACGAGAATCTTCAATGCCTTGGCCATCAGGCCGCCTCCTCCTGCAGGTTTTCGACCGGAAGCCACAGCACGACCGTCGTGCCGTGGCCCGGTTCGCTCAAGACCTCCATCCCACCGCCGTGCTGCTCCATGATCTGCTTGATCGTCGGCATGCCGAGGCCGACCCCGAAACCCTTGGTGGAGAACAGCGGCTCGAAGGCCTTTTCCAGGACCTCCGGCGTCATGCCCGGGCCGGTGTCGATGAACCGCAACTCGGCGCGTCCTCCCGACGAGCGGGTTTGCACGGTCAGGCTCAGCGCATCGCGGTCGGGCTCCTTCTTGCCCCATTCAGCCATCGCCTGGCAGGCGTTGTCGAAGACATTGATCACGGCGCGGCGCAGATGGTCGGCATCGAAGGCGAGTTCCAGCTCGGGGGTCCCAAGCTCCTTGTACAAGGTGATCCCCTCGGGGACGGTCTGTTCGGCGAGGACATCCTCGAGCCAGGCGTCGAGAGGCGCAGGCTTCGGTTTCAGGCTCTTCGCCCGCGTGTAGTCGAGCAGCTCGTTCACGATCCTGTCGCAGCGCGAGATGTTGCGCTCCGTGCGGGCGAGCATCCGCTCCAGGTCGAGACCCTTGTCTTGTGTTTTTTCGCCGATCAGGAAGACGGAGTTGCGGATGGCGCCCAGAGGGTTGCGGAGCTCGTGGGCCACCGTCGCCGTCACCTGGCCGAGCGCGGACAGGCGCTCGGCCCGCAGCAGTCCTTCCTGGGCCGACTTCAGTTCGGCCGTGCGCACGATGACGCGCTGTTCGAGGTCTTCGTTGAGTTTGGTGATCCTTTGATTCGCGACCTTCAACTCATCGGTCCGCTCTGCGACGCGCTCCTCTAGTTCCGCGTTAAGGGCCTTCACCTTAGCCTCTGCTTGCGATGCCGCCTCATGTGCCTCCATGACCTCCCGAAGATCGCGGTTGCGGTCCCGAATGTTCTGGACAATGAAAACTCCGCAGCCTCCGCCGAGGGTGAGGAGGAACGCAACTACGGCCAACAGGGCCTGGGTCGATTTTTGTCTCAGTGTTTGCGCGAACGCTGTCACGTCCACGTAAACCTTGACTGCGCCCTTGAACTCACCATTCTCCATAAAGGGCACATAAACTTCACTCACTGTCGTCCGTGTCGGACCGAACTCGTCCTCCTCTTCGATTTTCACAAACGTGCCGCCCTTTTGGACAATTTCGGCGAAGTAGGGCTTTAGATTTCTCTGGCCGAGGTCACTTGACCTCGATGCGTATACTACGACCCCGTCTCGATTGAACATCTTGTAACGGACCAAGCGCCCTGCCTCGCTAGCGAAGTCAAGCAAGGTTTGATCCGCCGGCGAGACGCTTCGCGATCGTAGGATGCCATCAAAATCGGAGAAATTTCTCTTAAGGAAGGTAACCCAGTGAACAGCCATTTCCTCTACCTCGACGATCAGCAAATACCTCTCAAATTGGCGCGATCCGAACACGCAGCCGGCTATAGCGATAATGCTGGTCAATAACAAAGAAATCAGAAGCTTAGCATCTCTAGGATGAATTTTGCTTTTCACGGTTCTCGCTCCGGCTTCGAGTGCGAATTCGCAAGCGATCCAGCTAAGCCGCCGCCACTGAAATTGCCTAGTTACATTAGGCTATCATGATTGATCTAGATCTATTGATTATTTCCTAATATGCATAGTCCAGGTCCAAAACCTTGCCGCTATGCTGGCCCGAACTGCAGCAATTCTCTTAGCTCCTGTGAGCGAATCGGCCATCCGCAGGAACGTCTCGAACGGCCGGATCAAACACGTCCTGACCATGGCCTTCGGGAGCGATTTCGTGCACTACTTCGTCGAGGAAACCAACCCGACCCGGATACGGTCGCTGTTCGTCGGCAAGCAGGGCGATAGATTCTGCCTTTCCCAGGGGCCTGGCGCTCGGCGGGTTCGTCGCCTGCTGCAATCCGAGGCCGTCAAGGACGGCATTTGGAGCCTCTGGGTCGCGCAGCGCGCATCGTGACGCGACGAGCCGCGGCGTCTTGACCGCTGTCCGCGCTTAAGCGCTCTATCACGACGGGCCCGCAAGGTTGAGTGGCGCTGGAATTGCGGTCTATTCGAATTGAATGCTGCACCATATCATGATCAGTGGCGGTTCGAATGACTGCTTGTGGCTATACCGAGACTCAAGGGCTCCAAGGCGTTCGCGGCCGTTCAGGACCCATAAGCCGAAATTGGAGCGCCTACCGAAGGCCTTTGCTAGATTTGTTCCACGTGCTGTCATCTGGCGTGAGACGGCACCGCACCGAACATGATTTGACATAGGTCAAGTCTTTTTGGGCGCAGTGCCACTAGAATACCTAGGCAGGGAATTTGCGCTTCGGGTCCGCGGGCCGTCCGCCGAGGCCCGGCGCATGCTGCGACTGGGGTGAGGGCGGCGCGAAGGGGGCCCCCTTTGGGAGACTCTTTGGTTGAGTCGGTGTTCTTCGTGGTCGCGCCGTCGGCGCGGGCGGCGGCAAGTCCGTTCCAGGTTTTGCACCGGATGGAGGTCTCATGCCTCAGTCGTCGGAAAGCATTTTTCCTTGACCGCAAATAATTTGAGGGTATTGAAGTAGGTAAAACCGAACTCAAAACAGGGAGGCAGACAAATGATCAAACGCAGCATTAGGGCACTCCGGAAAATAGCCGCGGCCGTCGTCGTCGGGGCCGTGGCCTTCGGCCTGGGCGGCGTCCAGGCCGCCGAGCCGATCAAGGTCGGCACGTTCCTGGCCGTGACCGGCCCGGCGTCGTTCCTGGGCGATCCCGAGCTTAAGACCCTGGAGATGTACGTGGAGCAGGTCAACCAGGCGGGCGGCGTGCTCGGCCGACCGTTGGAGCTGGTCTCCTACGACGCCCAGCACGACGCCAAGAAGGCCGTGACCTTCGTCAAGCGTCTGGTCGAGCAGGACAAGGTCGACCTCATCGTCGGCGGCTCGACCACCGGCACCACCATGGCCGTGGTCAAGCTGATCGAGAAGGCCGGCGTGCCGTTCATCTCGCTGGCCGGGGCCGGCGTCATCGTCGACCCGGTCAAGAAGTGGGTCTTCAAGACGCCGCACACCGACCGGGTGGCGGTCAGCAAGATCTTCCAGGACATGAAGGCGCGCGGTCTCACCAAGGTCGGCCTGTTCGCCGGCAGCGGCGGCTTCGACAAGTCCTGCCACAAGAACGCCCTGGAGCTCGCCCCCGAACAAGGCATGACGGTCGTCGCCGACGAATCGCACGGCAAGGGCGACACCGACATGACCGCGCAGCTCACCAAGATCAAGAACGCCGCGGGCGTCCAGGCTTTCCTCTATTGCGGCTTCGGTGCGCCGACCAGCATCGTCGCGAAGAACTACAAGCAGCTCGGCATGACCATTCCGCACTATCAGACCCACGGCTCGGCCTCGATGAAGTTCATCCAGGGCGCCGACGGCGCGGCCGAGGGCGTGCGCCTGCCGGCCGCCGCGCTGCTGGTGGTCGACCAGCTGGCCGACTCCCACCCGCAGAAGCAGGTCGCGGGCGCCTACAAGACGGCCTACGAGGGCCGGTACAACGACAGCATCTCGACCTTCGGCGGCCACGCCTACGACGGCCTGTTCATCGCCGTCGAGGCGATCAAGCGGGCCGGCAGCACGGACAAGGAGAAGGTGCGCGCCGAGATCGAGAAGACGAAAAACTTCATCGGCGTCGACGGCATCTTCAACATGTCGGCAAGCGATCACCTGGGCCTCGACACCGACTCCTTCGTGATGGTGGAAGTCGAGGGAGGCAATTGGAAGCTGCTCAAGTAGCGACGGGCGGCTTTACCGGGATCCGCGGCCCCGCCCTCGCGGCGGGGCCGGTCCCTTTTCTCGTGAGTTTCTATCCTCGAGAGCCGGGCTCGAACTGAAGTGCACGATATCAATGTCTTGGCAAAGCCCTCTTGGTCAACGCCGGGCTTGACCCGGCGATCCAGGACAACCTTCGGAGCCGGCAGCTCCTCAATGGCCGGATCGCTTCCAGGAAACGGCGCTTCGAGCGAATGCACCCCGGAAACCCTCGCCCATCGGGAGAGGGTGGCGAGGCGCAGCCGAGCGGGTGAGCAACCGTCTTTGTCATTGGGCTGCCTGAAGGTCTTGGTTGACGAGGTTGAGGCTGGCGAGATGGTCGCGCATGCGGGCATTGAGGATTGTGAGGAGCTTTCGCATGGC
>JAOUCL010000343.1 GCA_029859805.1 Rhodospirillales bacterium
GGTATCTTCATATCTCTTTTCACTTTGTTCGTGTTGGTCGCCGTCACCCTTCCCGCCCCGTCCTTTGCAGGGAAGGAGTTCAGCGGGCAGACCGTGACGCGCGCGCTGCCGTTCATTAACGAGCTGCCCACTCAGACGCAGAAGATGAGCACGGAAGTGATGTACGTCGCCTTGGGGGTCGACGTGGAGGAGAATTTGGGAAACCTCCAGAAATCCCGTGATTTCTTCCACAAGGTGCTGCTTGCCCTCCGAAAAGGGGACCCGGAACTGCATGTGTCCGCGGCGACGGATCCGCAATTCCTGGAGGCCCTAGGCAAGGTCGAAGCGATATGGCCCCGGTTCGACTTGGCCGTCCGGAGAGTCCTGAGCGCGAAAACAGCCGCCAAAGAAGACTTGATTGCCATAGGCGAGTACAACCTGCCCCTGCTCGAGGCCGCCGAGGAGATGATAACAACGGTCATTAAGACTGACCGATAGTCGCCCATTTTCGGGTTGCGATGGGTTGGATGCGCTCGGGCTGATCGATGAGATTGTTTCAGGCCTGGCAGGAGAGGCGGCCCCAATCTCCGGACAGTCTGGCGGCGTTTGTCAGGTGGGATCTCATGATGATCTTCCTACTGCCGCTGGCACCGGCAGGCTCCTGCTCGCCAGGGCCCGAAGCTGTGCCACGCTGTAGTCCTCTCGAAGCGGAATCGCTGTCGGCATCGTGACCGCCTCAATCGCTGTTCAATCCATAACGACAGAGATTCCCAAACCGCCGCGAGCCGGCAATCCCCTAATTCGAGCCAGACTCAAATGACCGCGGGTATGATGCCTAGCCGACCGCCGTTGCCATGGGATGACCCACATCCCCGGCCAGGCCGTAAACGCCGCGGTGCCCGGGGATAAGCCTGAAGTCGTCGGAGATGCCCAAGACGGTCTCGGCACCGCCGAGATAGAGGAATCCGTCCGGCGGCATGATCTTGGCAATTCGCGCCAGAACCTTGGACTTCATAACTTGATCTAGATAAATCAACACGTTGCGGCAAAATACGACGTCGCACTGGCCGATCGTCGAAGGGTCGTCCAGCAGGTTGAAGGGCTTGAACGTCACCATCCTTCGGATCGCATCGTCGATTTGCCAGCGGTCGCCATCCTGCTTGAAATACTTGACCATCAAATTGATCGGCAGCCCGCGCTGGACCTCGAACTGCGAATATCTGCCCTCCTTGCTTTTGACCAGCATCTCCCGCGAGATATCGGTAGCGAAGATCTCTATTTTCCAGCCGGCCAGCCGGGCCTCGTTCTCCTTGAGGATCATGGCCAACGAGTAGGGTTCCTGGCCGCTCGAGCAGGCGGCGCACCACACCTTGATCGATTTTCGACTCACGCGGTGTTCCAGCAAGTGCGGGAGAACCATGTCGCGGAACTGGTCGAATGGTTTGCTGTCGCGAAAGAAGAACGACTCGTTGGTCGTCATGGCCTCGGTGACGTCTTCCAGGAGCTTCTCGTCCTTGCCGAGGCGAATGGCCTGCGCGAGTTCGTCGAAGCCCTTGAAATTGTACTGCCGGGCGACGGGATTGAGCCGGCTTTCCAGCAGATAGGCCTTGTCCTGGCCGAGCAGGAGGCCGGAGCGTTCCTTGAGCAAGCGGGCGATCATCTCGAAGTCGTTCACATTCATGCCGCCGACCTCATCGCCAGCTTGCGAACGTAGGGCGTGACTTCGCCGAGCGGCAGCACGGCGGAGCAGAGTCCCGCCGTTGCGACGGCGCCCGGCATGCCCCAGACGACGCTGGTCTCTTCGTCTTGCGCGATCACGGTGCCGCCCGCCTCGATGATCGTTTCGGCGCCGCGCCGGCCGTCGGTTCCCATCCCCGTGAGCACGACCGCCAGCAATCTGGGGCCAAAAATCTTGGAGAGGCTCCGGAACATCGGGTCGGCGGACGGTCGGCAGTAGTTTTCCGGCGGATCCTCGGTCAGGCGTATCACGTTCCGGTCGGCGTCGCGCACGATCTCCATGTGATAACCACCAGGCGCCACATAGACCGTACCGCCGGTCACCGGTTCGCCGTTCCGGCCCTCCCGGCACGGCATCTTCGAGACCCGGCCGATGTGTTCGGCGAGCAACGTGGTGAACGTGGCCGGCATGTGTTGAGTGATCAGGATCGGCTGCTTGATGCCGTCGGGCAGACCGCCGAAGAGCTCCAGCAAGGCCGGAGGGCCGCCGGTGGAACTGGCAATGGCGATTGCGTGAGGCGGCAAGATCGGCGCCGGACGAAGCTTTATCTCCCGGGCCGCGGCGCCGCGCACAGGGGCCGTCGAGACCCTGGCCAAGCCGGCGGCGGGCGCCCGTCCGGAGCCGCCGGCGGTCCCTTGGCGCTTGGCCGAGCAAAGCGCCTTGATCTTCTCGGTGAGCTCGCGCTTGAAATCGCCGGTCGAATTGAGCTCCCCCGTCGAGCTGGGCTTCGTGACATAGTCGGCCGCGCCGGCCGCCAGGGCCCGCAGGCTGATCTCGGCGTTCTTGCGGGTCAACGTCGAGGCCATGATGACCCGGGTGTCCGGCTTGAGCTCGATCATCCGGGGCAAGGCCGTCATGCCGTCCAGGACCGGCATCTCTATGTCGAGGATGACGACGTCGAAGTCCTCGCGGGCCAGGGTCTTGAGGGCGATCTCGCCGTTGGGAGCCGACGCGGCCACGGCGATCGACGGATCGGACTCCAACAAGCGCGTCAACAGTCCACGGATGACCGCCGAGTCGTCCACGACCATCACCCTGTATGGTGCTCCTGGCGCCATCTAGGTTCCTTTCCCCCAACGAGAGACGGAGGTCAAATCAGGCCGACCTGCGAGAACTTGGACTGTATGATTTCGCTATCGAACGGCTTCATGATGTATTCGTTGGCGCCGGCGCCGATCGCTTCCTGGATGTGCGCCATGTCGTTCTCGGTCGTGCAGAACACGACGATGGGTTTATCGCCGCCGGCCATCACGCGCAGGTCCTTCAAGAACTCGATGCCGTTCTTCACAGGCATGTTCCAATCGAGCAGAACCGCGTCCGGCATGCTTTGTTGGCAGGCTTCCAAGGCCTTCTGGCCGTCTTCGGCCTCTTCGATCTGGAAGTCGAGACCTTCCAAGATCTTCCGCGCAACCATCCGAACGACTTTCGAGTCGTCAACGACCAGACAGGACTTCATCGGGGCACCTCAGATCCATCCGTGCTCAACGTTTCGGCCGACGGCCGAGTCGGGTTCATGACAAGAAACACCTCAAGCCACGGCCGAACGGCCGTAATCCAGCAATCTGTCGACATCGAGAACGACCAGCAGCTTGCTGTCCAAGCGGTAGATACCAGCAGAGTATTCGCGGAACTGCGGATCCAAGGTTGGCGGATTGCTATCGAAATCCGATGTCGCCAACGCCAGCACCTCGCCCACCGAGTCGACCATGAGACTGTAGAGATCCTGACCGTGCTCCACGACGATGCTCATCACACTGCTCCCGGCCTCGCGCCGGTTCAGACCGAGGCGTCGCCTCACGTCGATCACCGTCACGACCCGTCCGCGCAGATTGAGCGAACCGGCGATCTCCGGGGGTGCCAAGGGGATGCGGGTAATCCGGTGGGCGGCGAGGACGTCCTGCACCTGCAACACCGAAATGCCGAACAGCTGATTGGCGATCACGAAGGTCACGAAGTCCTGTGTCTCCGCATAGCCGTCGACGCCACTGGCCTGCCCGGAAATCTCGGTCGACGCGTTCATGCGGCACCTCGCATTTGGGAAAGGGTCTCTTGGAGCGCGTCGAGCAGGGCGTTCCTGTCAGCCTTGGCGACATAGTCGTCGAAGCCGGCCGAACGGCCGCGCGCCAGATCCTGCGGGCTGGTGTGGGACGACAGGGCCAAGAGCGGCGTCTGGCTCCAGCGGGAGTTGGCCTTGATCTCCTGGGCGAAATCGAAGCCGTCCATGTCGGGCATCTCGATGTCCGAAACAATCACGTCGTAGTCCATCCCCGCCTCGCAGAGCTCCAGGGCCTGGTCGGCGCTCTCCACGGCGGTCACCTCATAGCCGGCCACGGTGAGGAGCGGCGCCAAGAGGTTCCGGAAGAACGGGCTGTCGTCGATCAGCAGGATCCGGCGTCCGTCCGTGTGCCCATCGGGCTGCTGCGTGCGGTCGCCGCCGAACCAGTCCTGGAACGCCTTGGTCAGGTAATAGCCGGCGTCGATGATGTCGGTCGCTTGTCCGCCGACGATCGCGCTGCCCAGGTATCCGGTCCGGTGGCTCGCCAGCTCGACGTCCATCCGGTCCTCGACGATGTCGACGATTTCCCGGACCACGAGACCCATGGACCGCCCGCCGTCGGCGAAAACCAAGACCGGCTGACGGCCCTCCTTGGCCAGCTCGACCCCCTCGCCCATTTGCACGAGCGGCATGAGTTGGCCACGGTACTGGACCACATGCTGGCTGTTGGACCGCTCGACCTTGGCGAGGTCGATCTCTTCCAGGCGCGCCACCAGGGAAAGCGGTACGGCCTTCGGCGTGTCGCCGGTCGCCCGGAACACGAGCATGGCCATCTTGGTTCGGCCCTGGCTGCTCCTGCGCTCTGCTTCGGCTTCCAGACTGTCCTCGGCGACGGTGATCTCACCGGTCGCGGCGGCGATGCCGTTCGGATCCAGGATCATGACGACGCTGCCGTCGCCCAGAATGGTGTTGCCCGAGAAGAGCGCTATGTCGCGCAGGATCGGCGCCACCGGCTTGACCACGATTTCCTCGGTGTCGAAGACCCGATCCACGATGATGCCGAAACTGTAGGCCCCAACCTGGGCGACCACGATGAAGCCGTGGACGCTGTGTCCGGTCTCGCCGCCCACCTGGTCCCGCTCGCCCGTCTCCAGGTTCAGGAGCTCGCGCAGGCTGACCAGCGGCAACAGCCGGTTGCGCAGGCGCAGGACCGGCGTGCCGTTGATCCGCTCGATCGTGTGCTCGGAGTTCGACGAGGCGCGCACGAGCTCGACCACCGAGAG
>JAOUCL010000344.1 GCA_029859805.1 Rhodospirillales bacterium
ATCCCGTATTCATCGTCGGTCAGGCGGGCGGGGTGTTCATATATTCGCGAAACCTCTATTTTATCTGGCGCACCCAGCGAAGCGGGTGATAAGGCGGGACCGGCGAGGTGGAAACGAGCTGAAGCCATTTTCGTGAAATGAAGATATTCAACAAGATCGTCCTGGCCTGCGCATGGATCGCCATAGTGGCGACGACCCCTTACCTTTACAGCAACAGGTACACGCTGGACGCCTGGGGAGTCCTGCTGTTTCTCGGGCTGGTCCTGATCGTGGGAATCGCGACGGTCTTCCTGTTCACATCGCTCCTCGACAAGGACTGATACCAATCGAAAGATATGTGATCGGCGCCGCGGCGCGCGGTCAGCGGCAGTCGCCGGGGCCGTCGGGAAAGAGCCGGATGCGAAAGCGGACGGTCCGGTTCCGCCCGTTCTCGACCGCCACCTCGATTTCGAAAAGCCGGCTCCCCGCGGCGCCCTCGAAGCCGAGGAGCGCCTGGGCGGACTCGAGCATGGCCCGATCGGCGACGGACTTCCGGTCGACCGCCCAGATCAGGGCGCATTGGCCCCGGACTTCGCGCGCCGGTGGGCGGGTGTGCGGGACCCCCGATCCCAGAATCCGCGCCGCCGGGAAGTAGGGCCGCAAATTGCCGCTGAGGGAATAGGGGTAATCGAAAGCGTAGATCGTGCCCTCTCGAAAACCGGCGTCGCCAAGCTGCCGGGCGAGCCCGGCATAGGACAGGTTGTACCGCGGATAGTCCCTGGTCAGCGGTTCGCTCAGGTACTTTCCCAGCATCAGGACCGGGGTCAGCAGGGCGAGGGCCGTGAACGCCAGGGCGATGCGGTTCACCGCCCGGCGCGACAGCCCCAGCCCTTGGGCCCAGGCGGCCAGCCAGAGCGGAAACGGCACCAGGATGAAGAGATACTGGCCGCGCACCCTGGTGGAGCCGCTGACGGCCACCAGCACGAAGACGGCGGCGACCGACAGGCCGAGAAGGATGCCGAGGACCCGGAAGGTGCGCCGCGCCGGCCAGTCGCCGGACACCCCGGTCCGGGAGGCCCGCCAATAGAGCAGGGGCACGGCCAGGGCCAGGGGGACCAGCATGTTCAGAGTCGCCTTGAGCGCCGAGGCCCAACCGAGGGCCAGCCCGGCGAGCCAGGAGTGGTCCGTGCCCATGGCGAAGCGCGCGGTGGCCGAGTCCTCGAAGCCGGCCGCCTGCGCCACCATCCACGACGCGTGCGGCAGGGCGATCAGCAGGGCGATCGCCGCCGTCCCCAGCATGCGAAGGTCGCCGAGCCGGCCGCGCAGGCCCGCGTCGAAGAGACCGGCGCCGAGCAGCGACACCAGGAAGATCGCGTAGTTGTACTTGGCGAGGAGGCCGAGGCCGATCACGCATCCGAGGACGGCGTACCAAAGGGTCTTTCCGGACTCCTCGAGGCGCAGCAGCGCGTAGAGCGTGACCATGCAGGCCGCCGCCAGGGCCGCCGTGTGGCTGTACTTGATGGCGAGCCACAGGCCGATCTCGTACATGGCGAAGGGCGCCATGGCCGTCACCACGGCCAGCGCCTCGTCGCGCAGCACGCGCCGGGCGGACAGGTAGAGAAAGCCGTAGAGAGACAGGATCATGAGGGACTTCACCGCCAGGACCGCCGGGAGGCCGACGCCGAATGCCACCTGGGCGGCGATCACGAGCCAGGTGTAGAGCGGCGGGTTACGGGTGTCGTAGCCCAGCTCGAAGGACTGGCTCTTGACCAGCTGGTCGACGTCGTGGCCGATGCCGCCGCTGTAGAGCACGCCCTTGATCAGGAACAGCACCAGGACGTAGAGCGCCAGCGCCACGAAGAAGTGCCGCCCGGTCAGCAGCCAGCCCCCGTTCCGCTCCGCGATGCCGTCGATCGCTGTCGCAAGGGCGGTGCGGAACGGCATCTCGGCGGGGACCTCTCGGCGCCGGCCGGGGGCAGGGCCGGGGTGTAGGATGGGAGACGGAACGGTTATACCAAAGGTCCCCGGCATTGACACAGCCGCCGATCCGGGCTCGGGCATTGACAGACACCGGGCCGAGCGGATATCGCAGGTGACCCCGTCCGGCGGCCTGCCGGTCCAACAGCTCGAGCAAAGGGATCCCCGATGAAAATCAGCTTCGCGTCTTTGACCCTGCCGGAAACCGGCGCGCTCGCCGTGACCGTGGCCAAGGGCCGCAAGCTGCTGGCCAGCGCCGCGGCGCTCGACAAGGCGACCGGCGGGGCGCTCAAGCGCGCCATGGCGGCCAGCCGCTTCAAGGGCGACAAGGATCAGCTGCTCGAGGTCCTGGCCCCGCCCAAGGTCAAGAACAGCCGGATCGTGCTGCTCGGCGTCGGCGAAGCCAAGGACCTCGGCCCGCTCGACGCCGAGAAGCTCGGCGGCGCGCTGCTGTCGCACTTGAACGGCGTCGGCGAGATTCACAGCGCCCTGGCCCTGGACGCGGCCGGCGGCGGCAAGGGCGAGACCGCCGCGCTGGCGGCCCATGCCGCCTACGGCGCGCAGCTGCGGTCCTACCGCTTCGACCGCTACCGCACCAAGGAGAAGCCCGAGAAGAAGCCGAGCCTCAAGTCCTTCGACGTCCTGAGCGACGACCCCAAGGCCGCCAAGAAGCACTACGGTCCCCTGGACAAGATCGCCGGCGGCGTGTTCCTGACCCGCGACCTGGTCTCCGAGCCGGCCAACGTGATCTATCCCAAGAGCCTGGCCGCCCGGGCCAAGGCCCTGGAGAAGCTCGGCGTCAAGGTGAGCGCGCTGGGCGTCGCCCAGATGAAGAAGCTCGGCATGGGCGCGCTGGTCGGCGTCGGCCAGGGCTCGGAGCGCGAAAGCCAGCTCCTGGTGATGGAGTGGAGCGGCGCGCCCGCGGCGCGCAACAAGAGGCCCTTTGCCTTCGTCGGCAAGGGCGTCACCTTCGACACCGGCGGCATCTCGATCAAGCCGGCCGGCGGCATGGAGGACATGAAGTGGGACATGGGCGGCGCCGGCGTCGTGATCGGCGTGATGCGGGCGCTGGCCGCGCGCAAGGCCAAGGCCAACGTGGTCGGCGTCTGCGGCCTGGTCGAGAACATGCCGTCCGGCACCGCCCAGCGCCCGGGCGACATCGTCACCTCGATGTCCGGCCAGACGATCGAGGTGCTGAACACCGACGCCGAGGGGCGGCTCGTGCTGGCCGACGCCCTCTGGTACGCGCAGGAGAAGTTCAAGCCGCGGGCGATCGTCGACCTGGCGACCCTGACCGGCGCCATCATCGTCGCGCTGGGCAACGAGCACGCCGGCCTCTTCGCCAACGACGACGAGCTGTCCGAGCGCCTGACCGCCGCCGGCAAGGCGGTCGGCGAGCCGGTCTGGCGCCTGCCGCTGGGCGAGGCCTACGACAAGCTGATCGACAGCGACGCGGCGGACATGAAGAACATCGGCAACCGCTCGGGCGGCTCGATCACCGCGGCCCAGTTCCTCCAGCGCTTCGTCAAGAAGGGCACGCCCTGGGCCCACCTCGACATCGCCGGCGTCACCTGGTCGAGCAAGGACCAGCCGACCGTGCCCAAGGGCGGCACCGCCTTCGGCGTCCGCCTGCTCGACCGCCTGATCGCCGAGCACTACGAGCGGTGAGGGTCTGTTCGAAGAAGGGCGAGACGGAATGAGGGCGCGCGCATCGTGCTTGGCGAAATTTGTCATTGCCGGACGTGATCCGGCAATCCAGGAAAATCCGCGGCCCCGGCCGTTGCCTGGATCACCGGGTCGAGCCCGGTGATGACAGGAGGAGCGGACATGTCACGTATTTTCGATGACGCGTCTTCGAACGGGCGCTCGACCTGCGGCGTGGGCCCGGGCCCCACCACCGGTCCGGCAGGCCCATGACCGACGTCCGCTTCTATCACCTGACCCGCACGCGCCTGGAGGCGGCGCTGCCCAAGATGCTCGAGAAGACGCTGGAGCGCGGCCAGCGCGCCGTGGTGATCGCCGGCTCCGACGAGCGCGTCGAATCCCTGAACGCCCAGCTCTGGACCACCGACGAGCGCGGCTTCCTGCCGCACGGCTCGGCCAAGGACGGCTACGCGGAGGACCAGCCTGTGTGGCTCACCGCCCGCGACGAGAACCCCAACGGCGCGAAGGTCCTCTTCCTCACCGACGGCGCGTCCTCGCAGTCGCTGGCCGACTACGAGACCTGCGCGACCCTTTTCGACGGCAGCGACGAGACCGCCGTCGCCCGGGCCCGCGACCAGTGGCGGGCGCTGAAAGAGGCCGGCCACGAGGTCACCTACTGGAAGCAGGACGAGCAGGGAAAGTGGGCGCAGGAGGGTTGAGGAGAGCGACGGCTGCAAGGCCGTCGAACTCGTGTTCCGGGACAAGCTGGTCTACGCGATCTTCGACCCGGCGCTCGACTGCGTCGTCACGGTCCTGCCCAAAGGCTGGGCGGCGCGCGAGCGGAGGCGGGCGTGAGCGACCGCCCGGACGAGATCGCGCGCGCGGCCCTGCCGCCCTTCCTGGCGGAGGTCGCGGAGCTCGCCTCGATCGGCGTGGCGCTCGCCCTGGCGCGGGACTTCGGCGGCATCCGGCTCTACGTCCCCAAGCAGCCGGGGCCCGGCGGCAAGCTGGCGCGCAGCGTCGGCCTCGAGGCCGCCCGGGCGCTGGCCCGGGCCTACGGCGGCGAGCAGCTGGACGTGCCCAGGTTCGCCGCCAGGAAACGCCTGGCGATCGCCCGGGCCGCGGGCAGCTCCAGCCAGGTCGCCCGGCGTTTCGGCGTCACCCAGCGCTGGGTGCGCAAGGTGCGGAACGGCGGGGCGGGCGACGGGGGGCAGGGGCGGCTGTTTGAGTAGCAGCGCGGATCTCTGCTCTACCCCCGGCTCCGGGCCTTTCCACGGCCCGCATTCTACGGCGGGTCATGAACATCCCGCTGGAATTTTAAAGAGGAAATTTGAAGGTAATGGTCAGGGATCGATCCTGTAGGGACGGTCTTGGGTGAGCATCTTGAAGATG
>JAOUCL010000096.1 GCA_029859805.1 Rhodospirillales bacterium
CAGTCGACCTCCGCCGCCAGGTCCTTGAAGGGCGTCAGCTCTGACGTTTCAGCATCCTCAGGCAGGGGTGCCAAGTCGATCGAGCCGATCCTGGTCTCGACGTCGTATTCGCCCAGCGCGGTGTCCAGCAGGAGGTAGGCGGCGACGCGCAGGGTGGTCTCGTTCTCTTCGCTCAGGCCGCGAACGAACAGGGTCAGACCAAGCTTTTCACCCTGATCCTCCGATCGGTACCTGAGATCCGAATAGCTGAGGGTCAGCCCGCCGTATTCCAGTTTCTGCTTGCCTCCATCGACCGCCCGCGGCCGGAACGATATGATCCGCCAACCTTCGATCCTCGGCGCCGCCTTGGTCAGCCTGACGACCTCCGGAAACACCTCCTGGATGCCGTCGGCGCTGATGATGAAATCGAAGACCCCATCGCTGGCCTGGCCGATCTCGAAGGTCAGACCCTCGTGCACTTCGTGCAGCCGGCGCCCGATCTCGTCCAGCACCGGCTCGCGGTTCGTATCGTATTGTTTTAGGAAATCCGTGTTCTGTACGAACCAGGCCCAGAAGGCCTCTTGGGGCGCGGCCTGCGCGCTGGGAACTCGGCCGCCCGCCACCGCCGCCCCCTCAATCCGGCGGGCCGAAGGCCTGGACGTAGTGGTCCCAGATGATCTTCTCGTATTCGAGCGCGTAGTCCTCGGCGTAGGGCTCGCCGCGGGAACATTCCAGGCGCGATCTCGTGTTGATGCGGTCGTGATGGTGACCCAACTCGTGCAGCAGGATGTTCAGGAGCTGATAGGCCTTGGCCTGGCTCTCGGTAAACTTGCAGAGCACCCGTTCGCCGCGCGGCTCGCAGACAACACCCAGGCGATCGAAGACACCCTTGTTCTCCTCGTAGTAGTGTTTGGGGTGGCGGCGCCAGAGCTTGCGGTCCCAGGCGCAGATGCCGACCACGCCCTCGGTGTACCAGCCCTCCAGGTCCTCCTCGCCCTCGGCCAGGATGATGGCGTCGAGGTCCTTGGCCAGCTCGTCCCAGTTGGGAATCAACTCGATGAAGCGCAGGACGTCCCGCTTGCGCAACAGATGGCGAAAGCCGGCGCCGGGCCGCCGTTTGTCGACCACGGGCTCGGTTTGCTTGGTGTTCCAATAGGTCGGAGTGGGCTCGACCCGCTCCGCGCCGCGCAAAGTCTTGCCGGTGACCTTCCCGGACCTCCGCCAGTATACCCTCGACATACCCGTAACCTACATGGTTAACCCGAGCCCTCTTCGGCCGCCAGCCCCCACCGGTCGGCCGAGAGCTATCATACCAGATTTTCAGGCAAAATCAGAGCCCAAAAGATCGGCACCCTCGGAAAATCATGGTTAACGGCCGGCCGGGCCCGGTCCGCGAGGGCCCGGGCGCCAGATCCGATGCGGGGACGATCGGAGGGGCAGTGGGAGGACCGATCAGCCGGCGAAGAGCGCCGGCTCGCGGCCCGACCGGACGATCCTCCGGTCTTCGCGCGGCGGACGGCCGAACAGGCCGCGGTAGGCCCGCGAGAAGTAGGGCGCCGAGGCAAAGCCGCAGGCGGTCGACACCTGCAGCACGCTCATATGGGTCTGCTCCAAAAGGTGGCGCGCCCGGCGCAGGCGAAGCTTCAGGTAATAGCCACTCGGCGTGTCGCCGAGGTGGCCGCGGAACAGGCGCTCGAGCTGGCGCCGCGAGACGCCGCCCAGCTCGGCCAGCCGGTCCAGGCCGAGCGGCTCCTCCATGGCCTGCTCCATGGCCTCGACGATGGCGAGCAGTTTGGGGTGGCGCACGCCGAGCCGCACGCCCAGCGCCATGCGCTGGTGGTCGCCCGGGTTGCGGATCCGGTCGTGCAGCAGCTGCTCGGAGACCCCCACCGCGATATCCTGGCCGTAGCGCGCCCACGTCATGTGCAGCATCATGTCGATGGCCGCCGTGCCGCCGGCGCAGGTGACGCGCTTGCCGTCGATCTCGAACAGCTCTGCCGAAGCCTCGATGTCCGGAAACTCCTCGGTGAAGGCCGGCAGGTTCTCCCAGTGCAGGGTGGCCCGATGCCCGCCGAGCAGCCCGGCCCGGGCCAGGATGTGCGTGCCGGTGTCGAGGCCGCCCAGGACGGCGCCCTGGCGGCCCAGCCGGCGCAGCCAGTTGAGCAGGGCCTTGGTCTCGTAGCGCTGCGGGTCGAAGCTGGCGCAGACGATGACGAAGGGGAAGTGCTCGACCGCGCCCATCGGCGCCTCGGCCACCACGGTCATGCCGTTGCTCGCCTCGACCGGCCCGCCGTCCAGGGAGAAGATGTGCCAGCTGTACAGCTCTCGTCCGGCGACCCGGTTGGCGATACGCAACGGCTCCACCGCCGAAAAGAACGCCATCATGGAGAACTGCGGGACGAGCAGAAAGCCGATCCGCTCCGGCGCCTCGCGGCTGGACCCACTGATCATGCGGCCACCTTCCTCACCCTGTGCGACCGGGGCCGGTCTTCGCGCGAACCCAGGCGCCCGAGCATACGTTACGTCGCTTATTCGCGCTTTGTCGAGCGGGATCAGTCAGCCGCCAGCAGGCGGCGGGCCGCCGCGCAGAGGTTGTCGAAGGCCCGGCCGGCCGCCGCGCTGATGAAGCGGGCCCGCATGTAGCCGTGCACCAGGCCCGGCGCGACCTCGAGCTGCGCCGCCACGCCGGCTTCCGTCAGGCTCGCCGCATAGGCCTCGGCGTCGAGGCGCAGCGGATCGTACTCGACCGCTTGGACGTAGGCCGGTGGCAGCCCGGCAAAGTCTTCGGCCAGAAGCGGGGCGGCATAGGGATCGTCGGTCCTGCCCGATGGTCCCAGGTAGGCCCGGGCGTAGTAGTCCATCTCGTCCTGCGAAAGCAGCGGCGCGTCGCGGGCCTTGGTCCGGCCCGCTTCCGTCATGCCGTGGCCGAGTTCGGGATAGACCAGAACCTGCGCCCGCAGCGCCGGCCCGCCACGCGCGCGCGCGCGGAGGCAGAGCGCTGCCGCCAGGTTGCCGCCCGCCGAATCGCCGCCGACGCCGAGCCGCGCGCGGTCGATCCCGAAATTCTCCACGTCCGCCGCGACCCGGTCCAGCACGGCGGCGCTGTCCTCGAAGGCCGCCGGATAGGGATGCTCGGGCGCCAGGCGGTAGTCCACGGCGATCACCGTGATGCCCGCCTCCGCCGCCAGCTCGGCGGTCACCCCGTCGTGGCTGTCGAGGTCACCGAGCACCCAGCCGCCGCCGTGCATGTAGAGCAGACAGGCCTGCGGCGCCGGACCCTCGGGCCGGTAGATGCGTATCGGTACTTCGTGTCCTCCCGCCGGGACCGAGCGTTCCTCTATGGTCAGGCCGGCGGGCCGCGGCCGGTCGAAGGCCCGGCACAAGTCCCGGTACATCTCGCGCTGGCGCGCCGGTGGCTGGCTCAGGTAATCCGGCGGGAAGACCGCGTCCGCGCGGCGGATGAATTCGCGCAGGCCGCCGTCGAGGATCATCGCCGGGGCACGCCTGGACTCACCGGGTGATCCCGATCACCCGTCCGGCCTGCTCGGGGCGCGGCAGGTTCGCCTGGATCTCCTGGAGCCCGCGCAGCAGCTCCTGGACCTCCGGCGGAAAGGGCGCCGCACCGCGGCTCGTCATGTCGACGTGCAGCAGCATCAGTTCCTCCGTGGCGAGCAGGGTTCCCTCCTCGCCGTGGCGCATGGCGTGAAAGACGTGCGCGCGCTTGGCATCGAAGTCGAGCACCCGGGTCGCCACTTCGAGCGGCACCCCCTCGCCCACCTCGTTCAGGTAGCAGATGTGCGCCTCCAGGGTAAAGACGGAGCTCCGGCTCCGTTCCCGCGTGATCGCATCCAGTCCGATCTCGTCGTAGAAGGCATCGCTGGCGAGGCCGAACACCAGAACGTAGTAGGCCTCGCTCATGTGGCCGTTGTGATTGACCCACTCCGAGCTTACGCGGTCCAGATAGGGCGGAATCGGGGCCTCGAATGTCATGGCTCGCGCTGTCGGTCGTCGGTTGCGGTAATTATGGATGGTTGCCGCGCTTACCACGGACGGCCGCCGCGCGCCACGATTATTGCTCCATGGGTCTCCCCCTCCGGGCCTCCAGTCGATTTGGCCAAGCCCCGTGTGGCACAGCGGATGCCCAAGGCTCCTCGCGTTCGACTTTCTTATCGCATAGAATAATTTTTATTTCGAATCAATGGCTTACCAGCGTCTATTTCCGGATTGCATGAGCTGGCGCGGCAGCCTGATGTCGAAGTTCGCCCGTATCTCGGCGTCCAGCTCCTTGGTGATGTGGGCCGGATAGTGCCGCGCGAGGATCTCCTTGGTCGTGGCCCGGGCCCGCCGGTTGACATCGGCCGAGCCCAGCTCGATCCATTCCTTCGGACTGGTCCGGTCGCCGACCCGCGGATAGACGTAATCCGCCTGCATCCGGTCCAGGGTCTGCCTGTGACCGAGGAAATGTCCCGGCCCCTCCTCGCAGACCTCACGGATCGCCTCCATCGAGAGGCTGTCCTCGTTCACCTCGATGCCGCGCACCGTGCGCAGCACGCCGCCGATCATGTCGTTGTCGATGACGTAGCTCTCGAGGCAACAACCCAGCAGGCTGGCGTGCATGCCGGCGGATTCGTAAACCATGTTGGCGCCGGCGGCGCCGGCCAGCGCCAGCGTATAGCCCTTTTCGTAGCCCGACTGGGCGTCCGGCACCTTGGAGTCCGTCATGCCGGCGGGCAGACCCCCCGGCAGGTCGTAGAAATGGGCCATCTGGGCGCAGGCGGCCGTAAGCAGAGCCTGCTCGCCGCTGCCGCCGCTCATGGCGCCCGTGCGCAGGTCCGAAACAAAGGGCCAGGGGGCGAAAATCGCCGGGTGGCCCGGCTTGATCAGGTTGACGTAGACCAGTCCGGCCAGGACCTCGGCCACCTCCTGCACCACGGCTCCTGCCAGAGCGGCGGGACTGGTGGCCCCCGCCTGTCCGGCCGCCAGCAACAGCACCGGCATGCCGCCCCGGACGGCAGCCTCGAGGCAGAGGCAGGCGTCCTCGGCGAACTTCAGCGGCGGCACCACGAAACAGCAGGACATGCTGACGAAGGGCCGTGCGCGCCATTGGTCCTCGCCGCCGGCGATCGCGTGCAGCATGCGCAGGGATTCCTCCACGTGCTCGGGCAGCACGAAGCTGGTGCCGACGTGCTTGGTGGTCCCGGTAACGCAGGCGTAGCAGGTGTTGAGGTCGAGATCTCGCGGTTCGGCCATGTCTCGCGGAACGACGGAGCGCTGGAAGAAGTGTATGTGCTCGAGCGAGTCGACCAGCCGGGCGATGTCGTAGAGATCGGCCAGGGTCGAGTCGCGGTACTCCCCAGTCAGGCTGTCGACCATGTGAACCGCGGCCCCGGCGGTGCCGAAATGCACCCTCTTGCCCCAAGGCTTGAAATCGTGCACGGGGTCCTGACCGAACAGGGTGAACCGCCGGGCGCACTTGGCCAGGGTGTTCTCGACCAGACCGCGCGGAAACAACAGCCGGCCCTCGTCGGTCAGCCTGCCGCCGGCGGCGGTCACCAGCTCGACACAGGACGGGACCGCATCGGACAGCCCGATGTTTTCGAGAACGCCGAGCGCTGTTTCGTGGATGCGCTCCACCTCCCGGTCGCTGAGCGGCCGGTAGCGCCCGCCGGTCATGCCGGGCTGGACCGCCCGCTTTTCCTCCGGGACCGGCGCCGCGCGCTGTTCGCGGCGCGCCGTCCGGCCGCCCCTGCGTCTGCCGACTTCGACCTCGCTCATCGTCGACCTCCATCATCCGGGAGGATTTCCGGCCTCGCCCCGGTCTTCAACGCGCTGTATGAAGGAAACGGACGGACATGATCCTCGGAGGGTGCGCCCCCATGTACGAAAGCCTCGTTAACAAGCGCGTCGCCGTCACGGCGGCCGCCGCCGGGATCGGCCGCGCGATCGCCGAGGCCTTCCTGGCCGCGGGCGCCCGGGTTCACGTCTGCGACGTGGACGGTCAGCGTCTCGCGGAGTTCCGGGAGTCCGCGCCGGCGCTCGGCGCCACCCTGGCCGACGTGGCCGAGCCGACCCAGGTCGCGGACCTGTTCGACGAAGTGGAGGCGTATCTGGGCGGCCTCGACGTGCTGGTCAACAACGCCGGCATCGCCGGGCCTGCCGGGCCGGTCGAGGACTGCGCGCCGGAGGATTGGCGCCGCACGCTGGCGGTGGGCCTCGACGGCACCTTCTACTGCCTTCGCCGCGCCGTGCCTCTGCTGAAACGCGCCGGCGGCGGCTCCATCGTCAACATCTCCTCGACCGCCGGTCTGATGGGCTATCCGCTGCGCGCGCCTTACACCGCGGCCAAGTGGGCGGTCGTCGGCCTGACCAAAAGCCTTGCCGTCGAGCTCGGCCCCTTCGGCATCCGCGCCAACGCGATCTGCCCCGGCAGCGTCGACGGGCCGCGCATGGACCGGGTCATCGCCGCCGAGGCCGAGGCCCGTGGCCTCGCGCCCGAAGAGGTCCGCGAGAGTTACCAGCGCAACGTCTCGCTGCGCACCTTCATCGATGCAGCCGACATCGCCGACACGGCGCTGTTCCTCGCCTCCGACGCCGGGGCCAAGATCTCCGGCCAGGCGCTCGCCGTGGACGGCCACACCGAAAGCCTGGCGAATTGAGCGGTTCACCCGCGCGCCGCTCCTAGTTGCGCGGCCGCAGGCCCAGCGTCTCGCGCGCCTCGGCCGGGCCGACCGCGCGGGCGCCCAGGAGCTCGATGATCCTGATCGCCTTCTCGACCAGCTGGGCATTGCTGGCGAAGACGCCGCGCTCGAGGTAGAGGTTGTCTTCCAGGCCGACCCGCACGTGGCCGCCCAGAAGCACGGCCTGCGCCACCATCGGCATCTCCATGGCCGAGATCGCGAAAGCGGTCCAGTTGGCGCCGGGCGGCACCATCTCGACCATTGTCTTCATCGCCCCGGTGGTCGCCGGTGCGCCCCAGGGAATGCCGAGACAAATCTGGTAGAGCGGCGGGTCCTCGACCAGGCCGTCCTTGACCAGTTGGTTGGCGAACCACAAGTGGCCGGAATCGAAGCACTCCAGCTCGGGCTTGACGCCCAGCTCCTTGATCTTCGCGGCCATGGTTCGCAGCATCGGCGGCGTGCTGATATAAGTGCCGTCGCCGAAATTGAGCGTGCCGCAGTCGAGCGAGCAGATCTCGGGCCGCAGGGCCTCGACGTGGGCAAGGCGCTCCAAGGGCCCGACCAGGTCCGAGCCGGGGCCGGCCTCGGCCGGGTTGTCCTCCTTCGGGAAGAAGTCACCGCCCATGCCGGCGGTCAGGTTGATCACCGCGTCCACGCCGCTGTCGCGGATGCGCTCGACCACCTCGGCGTAGTACTCGATCTTGCGGCTCGGCTCCCCGGTCTCCGGCTCGCGCACATGGCAGTGGACGATAGCGGCGCCGGCCTTGGCGGCCCCGACCGCCGCCTCGGCGATCTGCTTGGGCGTGACCGGAAGATCCGGATGCTTGCCCGCCGTGTCGCCGGCCCCGGTGACGGCGCAGGTCACGATCACCTCGCGGTTCATCTCGCAGCTCCCCTTCGCACTGGCTCGGTTCTCTCATCCCCACCGACCGCAAGGCGCGTCGTCGGACCACGCTATACTAACCCGATCCGCGTTCTTGCAACAGATCGACGCGAACTTGACCGGATGCGCCCTCTCAGAGGACCGCTCCCTCGTTGTCCCGGCGCCTGAACCCGATCGGCCGGCTCGCGTCGGGCTTGGCCGCGCTCTCGGCCTCGAGCATGCGGACGAGCGCCGGCGCGTCGCCCGCCTGGCCGAGGATCGCCGCCTTCCTGCGCACCACGGCGAAGTCGCCGGGGGTCAGGTTGGCGAGCGTCCGCACCACTCCGGGCGCCGGCAGGCCGAAGAAGATCTCGAAGGCCAAGGCGACCTGGTCAGGGGTCAGGAAGTCGAACCTGACCTTGAAGGTGAAGCGCCTGAGCGAGGCCCGGTCGAGCCGCTCGACCAGGTTGGTCGTGCAGCAGAACGGCAGCGGGTGCGTCTCCATCCAGGTCAGCATCTCGGCCACCTGCGACAGCTCCCAGGACCGCTCAGCGCCGGCCCGCTCGGTCAGCAGCGCGTCGGCCTCGTCGAAGATCAGGAAGGCCTCGTCCTCGCGTGCCTCCTCGAAGGCCCGGGCGATTCGCTTCTCGGTCCCGCCGACCCACTTGCTCAGCAAGTCGGAAGCCCGCTTCTTCAAGGGCCGCAGGCCCATGGCCAGGGCCAGGTGACGGGCGAAGGCGGTCTTGCCGGTCCCCGGCGGGCCGTTGAGACAGAGCGAGAAAGCCCGAACCTCGTTGCCCCGGGTCACGCGCCGCACGAGGCCGTCCAGGTCCAGGTCCGCGTTGGCCAGGCGGAAGTCGAAGGCCCCGCCCTCGCTCCCGGCAGGCGCCAGGGACCGGCCGTAGACCGTCCGCGCCATGGCGTCGACGGCCCGCCGCACATCGGCGAGGCCGCCGCCGGCCAGCTCGGCGGCGCGCAGCGCACCCGCGGCGATGGCCGGCGCGATCTCGATCTCCTCGGCCAAGGACCTCAGCTCCTGCGGTGCGCAGTCGACCACGCTATCCCGCGCGAGGCGCTGCCACAGCCGAACACGCGCGCGGGTGCCCGGCAGCTTCATCTCGACCGCCAGAGTCATACGGCGCAGGATCGCCGGGTCGAAATCCCCGACGTTGTTGGCGGTCCAAAGCACGGGCACCGGGTTGGATTCCAACAGGCGGTTGAAGAAGACCTTGGAACGCGTGCGCGGCCCGCCGTAGGCGCCCATGTAGCCGGGCTGCAGGTCCTCCATCTCGTCGAACAGCAGGACTGTGTCGCGCCGGCCCGCCGCAAGGCGCTGCATCAACCGCAGGGCGCCGAGCCGCCCGTCGCGTTGCAGCTCGCCGCCGCGCGGGTCGACCTCGCCGGCCGGGAAAAGCGTCAGCCCAGCCCGGGCCGCGACTGTCTTACAGAACTCGGTCTTACCGCAGCCGGGCGGTCCGTGGAGCAGCAGGTTGACGCCCCGCGCGCGCGTCGCCGCCGCGCCGCCCAGGACGCGGGCGATTAGGTCGCGGTCGGCGCCGAGATGCGCGAAGTCCTGCCAGTCCAGGACGGCGGCCAGCGGACGCCCGAAGATGGCGTCCCGGAGGGCTTCCAGGCTGTCGAAGCTCGTCTGCAGGCTGTGCCTGATGGCCGGTGCGACCTCCAGAAGGTCGGTGTCGCCGCCGTCGAGGCTGGTCAGGTAGCGGCCCGCCGCGCTGACCGTGACCAGCCCGCTCTGTACCAGCGCGGCCTCGGACTGCAGGCGGCGCTGCAGTTCGGCGCGCCGGATCCCCAGCAGGTAGGCGAGCGCCTGCGGCACGCCCTTGAGCAGCCGGCTCAGCGTGTCCACCAGGTCTTCGAGCTGGTCGATCAGCGGGTAGCGCAGGGCGAGCTCCAGCACCTCGCGCTCGATCCCGTCGAGGCCGAGGTTCGCAGCCAGCCAGGCGACGTTCCGGGCAAGCGGATCGCCTTCCGGGTCGGCAGCGGCAATCGCGCCGAGGCCGGCCACAACTTCGTCCAGGTGACGCGTCACGGCCCGCCGGATCCGGGGGTCCGACCTGGGCTCGCTCTCCAGGGCCTGCACCAACTTCGCCGGCAGGGCGAGCGCCAACGCGCTCCGGTGCTTGCAAAGCGACGCCAGAACGCAACGGCAGGCGTGGTAATCCTGAGGGTCAGCGGACAGCGCCCGGGCGTAGAAGCGGGCGACGTAGACCCTCTCGATGGTTTCGCTCATGGCCTTTCCTGTCCGTGGTCGGCACGACGGCACGCTGCTGCCGCGCCGTCGCCGGCCGGGCTCCAAACATCACTGCACGACGGTCACGCGACGCTTCCCGTAGGAAGCCCCGGCGGTACCGGTCTGCGGCTGTCGCTAACCTGGGAGGTTTTGGAAGTCCGGCCTCAGCGGCCGGTCGACGACGCAACGACCCGTGGCGGCAAGAGCCGCGAGAGTTATTTTTCTGTGGGTCGTAATTGCCATCTCGTTCCCCTTCTTTCGGAACGGGCGTGCTTCTAGCACCCCCCGCGTAGGAACGCAACAATTTCCCGATATTAGATGGGGATCTGCACGCCGTAAGTGCCGCGACCCATACCGGCCGCCATTGCCCTTGATGTATTCCGGCACTACCTAATTATGAAAGGTCACTAGCGTTCCGGAGGGCAGGCCATGGCAGAGAAACGGGAGACGCCCAAGCGCGCGAAACCGCGCCCAAAGACCGAAGACCTTGCCGCGGCGATCGTCGAAGCCGCGCTCGACCTGGCCGAGGAGCTCGGCTGGGAGGCGGTGCGGCTGCACGATGTGGCGGCGCGCCTTAAGATCCCGATGAGCGAGCTGCTGGCGCACTACCGTGACAAGGACGCGATCGCCGACGCCTGGATCCGGCGCGCCGCAGCCGCGATGCTGGCCGCGCCGCCCAGCGGCTTCGACAAGCAGCCGCCCGAGGCCAGGCTGCACTACCTGATGATGCGCTGGTTCGACGCCCTAGCAGGACATCGCGAGGTGACCGGCCAGATGGTCCGGGAAAAGCTCTATCCGGCCCATCCGCACCACTGGGTGCCGATGATCTTCAACCTGTCGCGCACGGTCCAGTGGCTGCGCGACGCGGCGCAGCTGGAGGCCAAGGGCCGGCGCCGCCAGATCGAGGAAGTGGGCTTGAGCGCCCTGTTCCTCGCCACGCTCAGGTTCTGGCTCAACGACGAATCCACGGATCAGACGCGCACCCGCGAGTTCCTGAGCCGCCGCCTGGACCGGGCCGACCGCCTGATGGCCCGCTTCTGCCGCGCGAGGGAGCGCTCCGAGGAGCACGGCGAGGCGGCGTGAGCACTCTGCGGGGGCGGGCGCCCCTTTGGTATCACGTGCCGTCGAGCGCGCTGCGCAAGGCTTCGGCCATCTCATGCCTTTGGAAGGGCTTGCTCAACAGGACCGTATCGGGTTCCGGCAGGCCGTTGCGCGTGACCGCCTCGCCCACGTAGCCGGACATGAACACGACCTTCAAATCCGGACGCTGCGCCCGCGCCTCTCTAGCAAACGCCGGCCCGCTCGTGCCGGCGGGCAAGACCACGTCCGACAGCACGAGATCGATCCTGTTGTTTTTTTTCAAAACGGTCCGGGCGGAATCCACCGTGGGCGCCGTGATCACCCGGTAGCCCAGACTGTCGAGGATCCCGGCTGCAAGCTCGCGGACGTCGGGGTCGTCCTCGATGACCAGCACCACCTCGCCCCGACCGTGAGGGATCTGCTCGGTCATGGCCCTTCCTGCCTGAACTGCGGCATCGTTCGAACGCGGCAGGTAGAGCTTCACCGCGGTCCCCTTGCCCGCCTTGCTGTCGATGGTCACGTGACCTTTGGACTGCTTGGCAAAGCCGTAGACCATGCTCAGTCCCAGCCCGCTCCCCTCGCCCACGTCCTTGGTCGTGAAGAAGGGTTCGAAGGCGCGCTCCAGGACCGCCTCGGCCATGCCGACGCCGGTGTCGGTCACCGCCAACATCACATAGTCCCCGGCCATGGCCCCGGAGGTCTGCGCCGCAGTCGTCTCGTCTCCCCGGACATTGGCGCATTCGATCCTCAGCTTGCCGCCGGCAATCATGGCGTCGCGGGCGTTGTTCGCCAGGTTCAGGAGCGTGTTCTCCACCTGGCCGGCATCGGCCCTGGCCATCCAAAGCCCTTGTTCCGTGATGGTCTCGATCTCGATCATCTCCCCCAGGGCCCGCTCGAGGATATCGGACATACCCGCAACCAGAGCCGCCAGATCGATCGACCGCGGTTGGAGGGGCTGTTGCCGCGAGAAGGCGAGCAGGCGATAGGTCAGCTCCTCCCCTCGCGTGGCGGCGCGAATGATCGCCTGAACCAGGCTCTTGTTATCGCGAGACCGAAGGTCGAGCAGCTCGGCGTTTCCAAGGATCACCGCGAGCAGATTGTTGAAGTCGTGCGCCACGCCGCCCGTGAGCTGACCGATGGCTTCCATCTTTTGCGATTGACGCAGCTGCTCGTTCGTCTGCTCCAAGTCGGTGGTCATCTGATTGAAGGCCGCCGCCAGTTGTCCGATCTCGTCGTTTGATCGGAGCTCCAACCTATGGTCCGCGTCGCCTCGGGCGAATTTCTGGACCGAGCGGCTCAGCCTCTTGATCGGCCGTATTACAATGCCTCTCAAGAACAGAAATATCACCGAGACGAATGCAATTACCAATGCGAAATAGCTCGCGATCGCGATGTTGGTTGCCTCTCGAGTCATCCGGTCGACATTCTCCAGCGTCAACTCGATTTGAATGGTGCCCAACTGATGCTTGGCACTGTGGATCGGGGCGCTCAGGACCAGCTGCCGCGCGCCGCTCCGCTCGACAATCCTATGTGCCGTAACGGCTTGTTCGTAGGAGCTCAGGTTCTCGGCGTCCGCGGGCCTGCCGACCCTCTCCGCCCGACTCGAAACGAAGGTCGCCAACCGCCCGTCGGCCGGAAGATTGATGTCTATCTCGAGAATGTCAGGGTCGAGCCAAATGTTTTTCTGGATAGTCAGAAACAGTTTCTCGCTGCTCTCCAGGTCGTCTTCGGATCTGACCGAAGCATCGAGCAGATGTGCGATCGTCTTCGCCCTTTCCAAAAAGGCATGCTCGAGTGTCTCGCGGTTCTTCGAGATGCTGAAGTACGCCAGGGGCGGGAAGAAGCAGAGGGACACCAGGAGGAAGACGCCGATAATCTTCGCCGACAAGCCGATCTTCATCCGAGCAGGCCCCTTTCGCCCCGAAGGGGACCCCATTGACCGCAGCCGCTTTCCGACAGCTCGACACAAAGCGGCGACGGAGGAAACCGGATCCGAAAAGCCGGCTTGGCAAGGTTCGATGCGATGGATTGAGTGCCCATCGATATCACCGGCGCGTCACCGTTCAGTGACTCGGGCCGGACTCCTCGGGGACTTTGCACGGAGCGACCTTTCGCTTTGGAGCGATTCGCGTCGCTACCTCACGTACCGCCGCCTGATGTCCTGCAGCTTGCCGCTCCTTTTTAGCTCCCTGAGAACCCGATTGATCTCGCTCATCAATGCCTCGCCCTTCAATCTCGTGACGACGCCGTAGAAGGACTGGCTCAGGGGTCTGCCGACGATCTTGATCGAGGCGTGCTCCTTTACGAGAAAATGAACGATGATGGCATCGAGTTTTCCGTCCAACAGGTCCTGGATCCTCGCATCGTTCTTTTCGTAACTTCGGACAAGCGAAGGGTCTATATCGTCGGACTTGGCCATGAGCTCCTCGCCGATCGTGCCCTTCAGGACTCCGACACGCTTGCCCTTGAGGTCATCGGCCGAATTGATCTGCGTGTTGTCGCGCCTGACGGCGATCGACATGCCCGCATCGAGATAGGGTGCGCTGAACAGCATCCTTTCCTGTCTTTCCAGGGTGATTGTCACGGCCGATATGACAGCATCGACCTTTCCGCTATCGAGAGCGGCGAAGAGCTGATTGAACGGGATGTTCTCGACTTCCAAGGACACGCCGAGTTTCGAGGCGATCTCGCGTGCGATATCGATATCGATGCCGGCAAGCTTGCCCGCGTCGTCATAGAATTCCATCACGCCGTATGGAATGTCGGATCCGATAACGAGCTTCCCTTTCTGCTTGACGTCCGACAACGAGGTATCGCTGGAAGCATCTGCCGCGATGGCCCGTCTGGCCGACAGCCCGGGCGAGGCTGTCGCCAGGATCAACAAACATGCAAGCAGCGAGATCAACCCGTTTTCGGGTCTAATATTGAGCATAGCTTTCTTACCTCCTAGCACCTTTCCATGTCCCGACCGTGTCCAGCGAGACTCCGAAACGGTTCCGCCCCCCA
The DNA here is from genome assembly GCA_029859805.1 of Rhodospirillales bacterium. Lineage (GTDB taxonomy): Bacteria > Pseudomonadota > Alphaproteobacteria > Kiloniellales > JAKSDN01 > CAMYKD01. The sequence continues at coordinate 13,856 of JAOUCL010000096.1, forward strand.
AACTCCGGTTCTTTTGCGCAGGGTCTCACGCCCCGGTTCGCACCCGGTACTCGATTCTATCCACTAGTCTTTCTAGCCGAGTCCCGCTCCCCACTCCGCATAGCCGAAGTTGTCAGTTAACCACTGAAACGGCCTCCTTTCCAGCCAATCGAGCGGATCAGGGACAGGTGGCCTGCTGGCGAGGGGGACGTAGCCGGGTGAGATTTCAGCAGGGCGGACGGTCGCGGCCGGAGAACGCGTAGGCGAAATTCTCCAAAGAAACGAGCCCCGGCCCGCCGCCGGCGCAGCTCATGGGCCGGGCCTGCGACGCGGGTGTCGCCGAGGTCCGAGGGTCGTGTTTCGTGTCCAGGATCCCGGCGAAGAGCAGCGCGAAGACCGCCGCCGTCGCGGCGACGACCAGGCGGCCGTGGCGCGGGGCCGGTACGGCCTGCCGGTCGAGCCCTAGGCGCGCGGCCTCCTCAGGGCCGAGGGATTCGGTTTCCAAGGCCTGCCGCGCGAAATGGCGCAGCCAGGCCGGCATCTCCTGCCGGAACATGTAGGCGGCAAAGCCCCGCTCCAGCGCCTGCTCCTCTGGTTCGCGGCCGAACCACCAGCGATGAGCCAGGCGGAAGACGTCGATCTCGCGCACCTCGAGATGCGCCGCCACATCGGCGACCAGATTCGGCAAACCGTCGGAATCGTTTCCGTGGTCTTGCGGCCGGCGTCCCATGGCTCTTGCCCTGCCCGGACTGCATACCCTGGGAGTCTAGGGGCCGGGGCCTCGCCCTTCAAGGAAACCCGGCGCGGCCCATCGCCCGGGTGTCAGACGCTGGCCTGGCGGACCGGTGCCGCGGCCGGCGCGGCCGCACTCAAGAGCTCTTCGCCGACGGCGAGGAGCGCCTCCACCAGGGTGTCCATGTCGGTTTGCCGGCTGCGGTGATTGGTGATGTTGACCCGGATGGCGAGCGCGCCCCCCAGCCGCGTGGTGGAGGGCGCGGCGATGCCGCGCTCCTGCAGCTCGGCCACGATCTCGCGGTTGATGCGGTCGAGCTGTTCGGGTGTGGCTCCCGGCCAGGTGAAGCGGAAGCACACGATGTTGAGCGAGACCGGCGCCAAGAGCTCCAGGCGCGGATGATCGCGAACGCGCCCGGCCAGGGCGGCGGCCTGGCGGCAGTTGTCGTCCACCTTGCACCCCAGCTTGGCCAGGCCGTGCTCCTTCAGGGTGAACCAGACCTTGAGCGCCCGGAAGCCGCGCGAGAGCTCCGGCCCATACTCGCAGAACCAGGGGTCGCCGCCGGCCAGCCCGCGCGCCGCCCCGGCCAGGTATTCCTGCCGCGACGAAAAGGCCTGGCGCTGCAGCTCGCCGCGTCGCACCAGAATGCAGCCGGCGTCGTAGGGCACGTGCAGCCACTTGTGGAAGTCGAAGGCGAGCGAGTCCGCCCGCTCGATGCCCGCAAGCCGGGGTTTATGGGCCTTGCTCAGTATCGCCAGCGCGCCGAAGGCACCGTCGACGTGCAGCCAGAGATCCTGGCCGCGGCAGATCTCGGCGATGCCGGCCAGATCGTCGATCGCTCCGGTATTCACAGTGCCTGCCGTCGCCACCACGCAGAATGGCCTGAGACCGGCCGCTTTGTCGTCCTCGATCGCCCGGGCGAGCCCGTCGAGGTCCATCCGGTAGCCGCTGTCGACCGGCACCCGGCGCAGGGCCGCGCCGCCGAGGCCGAGGATCTCCAAGGCCTTGGCGACCGAGCCATGGGCCTCGCCGGAGGCATAGGCGACGAGCGACCCGGCCGCGGACCCGAGGCCGAGCCGGCGCACGTCGTGCCCAGCCTTGGCGTTGCGCGCCACGGTCAGGCCGATCAGGCTTGCCATCGACGTGCCGCTGACCAGGAGGCCGCCGGCCTCCGCCGGAAAGCCGAAGAGCTGCCGGCACCACTCGATGACCTGGCGCTCCACGTAAACAGGCCCATGGTCGCGTCCGCCCAGATTGGCGTTCATGGCCCCGGCCAGCAGCTCGGCCAGCATGCCGCCCGGGGTGCCGCTGCCGTGCACCCAGCCGAAAAAGCGCGGGTGCGTGTTGCCGGTGCCGTAGGGCAGCACCAAGCGGCGGAAATCGGCGCAGACCTGGGCAGCCCCTTGGGGCTTGTGCGGCAGCGGCTCGGCCAGCGCCGCCTTGACCGCCTCGGGCACCGGCCGCCAGACCGGCCGGGCGCGGGCGGTCTCCAGGTGGGCCAGGGCCTCGTCGAGCATCTCGTGGCAGAGCGCGCGGAACTCGCCCCAGTCGGCGGGGTCAAGCGAGGCCTCGTCGGCGGCGGCGGCGATTTCCCGGCCCTCGGGGCCGTCGTCCTTCTGCGAATGCTGGCTCATCTCGGCGCGTGCTTCGGTTCCGGTGTCACCGGGGACCCGCCAGTTTGCCCGCGTTGCGTTAAGAAAGCCGAAATCCCGGCAGGCTAGGCGATGACCGGCATCTCCGGCGGGGCACGCCGGGTCAGGAGCTCGCAGCCCCCCTTCGTCACGACGATGTTCTCCTCGTGGACCATCATCTTGCCGGGCGCGAAGACCATGCCGGGCTCGAT
>JAOUCL010000097.1 GCA_029859805.1 Rhodospirillales bacterium
CGGTTCGGTCGGACCGGTGCCGCCGCTGGTACCGCCGCTGGTACCGCCGCTGGTACCGCCGCTGGTACCGCCGCTGGTACCGCCGCTAGTGCCGCCGCTAGTGCCGCCGCCGGTGCCGCCGCCGGTGCCGCCGCCGGTGCCGCCGCCGGTGCCGCCGCCACTGCCACCCGATCCGCCGCCCGAGCCGGAACCTGCCGCAGCCTGACTGATGGTCAACAGGACGGGCGCCGCATAGGCGAGGGTCGCAGCAAGGCCCAGTCGCACAAGCGCGCGGCGGCGGTCCATGTTACCGGCGAGCCCGGCAACCTCCTTCTCATCGATCTTTTCGCTCATGTCATCGCTCCTCTCGGGCGTGGGTCAAAGGGGTTTGCGTTAACCTTCCATTAACCAAACACGCGGGCGCGCGTTTTCTTCCCGTCGGGAGAATGGTTTCTATCGAGCCGACCGACATGGCTCGTCGAGGCGAGAGACCATGGACTGCGGCAGCCGCAGTTTTTTGGCCTCTGCATGCATGGGGCTATGGAACGAATTACCGCTCGCGGTCCGGGGGCGTTACCGCTTCACTATCCGCCAGGCTCCCTGGCTGTCGCGGCACGCCGTCCGGTTGGCCGAAGTTAGCTCGGTGTCCTTGGCGAAGGTTTCCATATAGTCGCGGCAATAGTGGCCCGATTTGATGCGGAACGTGCGCATCGGGATGACGGACCCGAAGGTGCCGTCTCCGCTGTCCCAGCGGTGGATTTCGTTTCTGGGCCGGGTCTCGAGCGCCTCCTGGACGGTCTGCCGAGCCAGCACGATTTCGTCGGCATTCAAAGCGTCGTAGAAGGTATCCGGCGCGACCGCTTGACCGGATTGCGGACCCGCCGCCGCGCAGGCCGCGAGCAGGAAGCCCGCCAGCCACGGCGGGCGAATCGATCGACTCGGTGCAGGAAGGTTCACTGCCAACCGGTAAGGATTGCTGCCGCCTCTTCGTCCTCACTGAGACTTGGACCTACCTGTTCCACGTCGCCGAAACTGCCGCCACTCGTGCCAGCCGTGCCGGAAGTCCCTGGTGTGCCTTCGCTTGGTCCGGACGCGCCTCCGGAGGCGCCATCGCCGTCGGAGTCGCCACCTCCCGAAGCCCCGCCGTCGCCGCCGCTGCCGCCGTCACCATCGCCGCCGCTGCCGCCGTCACCATCGCCACTACCGGAGGCTGCCTGCGCCTGGCTCAGAGTGAGCAATACGGGAGATTCATAGGGCGTGCCGTCCTCCAGCCCAAGGCGCGCCAGGGCCTTGCGCCGCTTTGCCTCGGCGACCGCGTCGCCAGGGAGATCCGTCGCGCCGGGCGCAAACCACTCGGCGGCGACATGACGAGACAGGCCGGAGCCCATCACGGGCGCTTCCAAATGCCAGCCCGGGCCTTCCAGCTGGATCCGTACGGAGACCGGCGCCCCTATCAAGGCGCAGGCCAACACACTGGTCGACGCGAGTAGGCGAAGATTACGACTGAACTGGTTGTTCGACATCCGCCGCTTCCTGCTCGTAGTGTACCCTTTGCTGCGATCTTCCGCGACCGGCGCGAACGAGCACACGTCGCCGGTCTTGCCCAGATAACACCTCAGGGCAAGAAATCTTCCGCCGACCAAGGGTCTTTTCGTAAACGGTCGTTAACCATAACGTAGGTCGGTTTCTCGGGCGTTTGGTAGTGTAATAGCGCCGCACAGGGGGAATAAACCCCGATTTCGCGTGTTGTTGAATTGAGGTCGGTCCTTGAGGACCCGTGGCACTTCAGGTCCGCCAGGGTCATCAGGGTGGTCTCAGGCAAAGGGTGCGATCAGCGTTGGACGAGACGATACGCCGTGAAATGCTCGCGTTTCTGCCCCGTCTGCGCCGTTTCGCCTACGGCCTGACCGGCTCTGTGCACGACGGCGACGACCTTTTGCAGGCGACCTGCGAAAGAGCGATCCGCCACATCGACCAATGGCAACCGGGGACCCGGCTGGACAGTTGGATGTATCGAATCGCACGCAATCTGCATCTGAACGACCTGCGCGCCAAGGGCGTGCGCGGCCAGCACCTGGCCAGCATCGACCCGGTCGAGCACGGCACGGTGGACGGGGTGCGGGCCGCCGAGGCGCAGATGACCTTCGAGGCGGTGCGCGGTTTCGTCGATCGCCTGCCAGAGGAGCAGAAGACCATCCTGCTGCTGATCACCGTGGAGGGCCTGTCCTACCGGGAGGTCTCGGAGATGCTGGAGCTGCCCATCGGCACCGTGACCAGCCGCCTCGCCCGGGCGCGGCTGGCCCTGAAAGCCTTCGTTGGCGGCGAAGAGCCGACCCCGACCCCGGAACCGGCGAGGTGACGTCATGACCCAACATATCGATCCGGAATTCCTGGTCGCCTACGTAGACGGACAACTCGAACAAAGCGAGACGGCGCGCGTGGAAGCGGCGCTTGCCGGGGATCCCGAAGCCCGCGAAACCGTCCGCCGGCTGCGCGAGAGCGCCGAGCTGTTGCGCTCGGCCTTCAACGAACCGTTGAATGCGCCGGTTCCGGCCCGTGTCCTCGAGGCAATCCACACGACATCCGCCGAGCGAGCGGGCCGCAGCGGCGCCTGGCGCAACCCTTGGCCCGTTGCGCTCGCCGCGTCGATTGCCATGCTGATCGTCGGGCTGGGCGGCGGACTCCTGTTGGTCGACTACCGGGTCGAGCAGGAGATCGCCCGGCTCCATGCTGTCGGGCAGGCGGATCAGCAGGTCAGGGAGGCGGCATTGTTCCAGGCCTTGGAGAAACATGCGAGCGGCGAGGCCGTTGCCTGGCGCAATCCGGACAGCGGCAAGACCGGCGAGATTACGCCGGTGCGCACATTCAAGAACAGGGGCGGCCGGTGGTGCCGGGAATACACCGCGATGGAGGCGCTGGACGGCGACACTGAGGTTCGCCGCGCCATCGCCTGCCGCGCGCCCGAGGGCCAGTGGAAGACGCGGCTGGTCTTGATCAGCGACAGCTAGGCCGCTTTCCAGGGGCGTTTTTCACGAGGCGCTTTGGCGCCCCCGGATGTCCTCAGGTCCTGCCAGCACGAGCCGCTTGGCGATGAGGCCCTTGAGCAGTGCGCGCACGTCCTGCTCGATCTGCGTGCGAGCGATCTGGGGGAAGGCGGCGTGGAGTGGGTCAACCAGCTCATCGATGGTCTTGGGTTGGATCATGAGCTGCCAGAGCGCCGAGCCGACCGGGTTGAGGTTGTGGATCGCGGCGCCCTTCGAGTCGGCCAGGAAGTGTTCCTCCCCCACCTTCGTTTCGGTGACTTCAGGATTGCGCAGATAGCATCCGGCCGGGACGTCGCGTACCGGGGTGGACGACCCGGGGCCCGGTGCATTCTGGACCGCTCCTTGGGGATCCTCCGCAGCCGCGGGCCAGCTCGTGAAGGACTCCTTCAGCAGGGCCACGGCCTCGTCCGCCCGGTCGTAGCGCAGGCGAAGGCAGCGGGCGCGGCCGACGATGCGCTCCAGGCGCCGCAAGATCTCGGGTGCCGGGGTCTCGCGGGCGAAGTTCTGCCAGATCACCTGGCGCAGCATCTCGCCTGGGTCGACCGGCGCGAGATCGAGCTCCGCCCCCGCTTCCCGCTCGAGCAGCACGAAACCGCCGATGGGCGCCAGCGTGCCGTAACTGGCGAGTTCCGTTGCGGTCAGGTCCAGGTAAAGATAGCGCTTGCCGCTCGGTCCCCGGCGGGCCTCCAGGAAGTCCCGTGTCGCCGGAGCCAGGTTGTCCGGCAGCGGCAGCCTCAGGCGCGGCACGATGCCCGGCGCCATGCCGTGGTCGTCCGGCCCGCCGATCGGCAGCACATCGTCGGCGAAGAGGCGAACCTCGGCAGCCGCCAGGCAGGCGGAGAGCACGCTCTTGCCGGCCCGGTAGCGGTTCGGGAAGATTACGAGCCTGCCGGTGAACTCGGCAGCAGCACCATGCAGGCAGAGCAGCCGCTGGTCGTCGTTGACATAGGCCCGGACGAACTCGGCGATGAAGCCGCAGAGCGCATCGATCTTGTCGTGGCGCACCAGCGGCTTGGCGAGCCAGGGAGTCTCCAGGGTATAGCCTTCGGTCGAGTGCTCGAGGGTTAGGATCGGGGGCTGGGCGGTGGCCCCGGCTTCACGGATCTTCCAACCGCGGAACACCTCCGGGAAGCAGGCGTAGACCTCGCGGCAATCCAGCAGGACGATCCGTTGGCTCAGGCCTTCGAATTCGAGAAGCAATCTATCGGTCACAGCGCCTCGTCCGGCTCGACGCCGTTGTTCGACTCACGCTCGGTGGGGGATCCTACAGAGAGCCCGCCGGGCCCGTAAAGGGCCCGGCGGGTGAAAGTTGCCTAGCGATCGACCGACGGGCCGCTGCTGTCCGTCACGACGTCCGAATCGTCGCTGCCGGAACTGCTGCCGCTGGCGCCGGCGCTCCCGCCGGAGCCGCCGGAGCCGCTATCGCCGCCGGAGCCGCCATCGCCGCCGGAACCGCCACCGCCGCCGGAACCGCCATCGCCGCCGGAACCGCCATCGCCGCTCGAGGCGTGGGCGCCGCGGCTCAGGGTCAGCAGAGCCGGAACCGCGTAGGCAGCCGAAAGACCGAGCCCGAGACGGGCAAGGGCCCGCCGCCGGTCCAGGTCGATGTTCGTCTCGGCGGTTTCATCGGCTATGATTTTGTTTTTCATAAGATTTTACCTATTCTGTAGTTGCAAGGGCCGTTGTTCAGAGAACACTCGGCCCGGCGATTTCTTCCCGAGAAGAATCACTCCTCGCACTGCTTGGCGGGCTGGCCCAGAAAGCTGATTCGGCGAAAAACCTTCAAAAAACAATTAATAGAAGAAATTCCGTTTCAGTGCCCGTATTCACAGGTTCCGCCACAGATCCGGTGGAACTGCTGGCTTCCAGCGAGCCCTCGGTGTGAGCGATGATGGGTGACACCGACCTGCAATCCCGCGCCGACAATCGGCTTCTTGATCGACGAATTGCCGCTGGCCCGCAGGACCTATCGGTCCGCCAAGGCCGTACTGGCGAAGCTGTATACGGACTCGCGGCCGAGCAGGTGGACCGAAAAGCCGCGCGGGAAGAGCCCGGCAATGACCGGGTCGAGCACGTCGAGACCGCCGGTGTAGGCGCCGAAGGCGGGCAGCACGAGGCGCCGCCCGTCGCTCACGAAACAGCGCCCAGTGATCCGTCTTGCGCGCGTGCGCACCGAGGCCCTGGGGTGGTAATGGCCCGAGACCTCGCCGGGGGCGTGTTCTCCGCCGGCCTGATGCCGGAAGGTGAGCGCGCCCAGCGTGACCCGGGTTTCGACCCGCCCGCCCCAAGCGGCCGGGGGGACCGGGTCGTGATTGCCCGCGATCCAGATCCAGTCGTGGGCGGCGGTCAAGCGGCGCAACGCCGCGCCGTCGGCGGATGCCAGGCGTTCGGCCGCGCCGTCGTCGTGGAAACTGTCGCCCAGGCAGATGACCCGCTCGGGCTCGTAGCGGGCGATCGTCTCGGCCAGGGCCTGCAGCGTCGCGGCGCTGTCGTAGGGCGGCAGTAGCTGTCCTCGTACCGCGAATGCCGAGCCCTTCTCCAAATGCAGATCCGCGACCACCAGCGTGCGTCGCGCGGGCCAGTAGAGCGCGCCAGAAAGGTCGGCCAGCAGCTCCACGCCGTTGACCAGGACCTCGGGACCGCGTCTCACAGAGGTAGCTCCGCCTGTATCACCTCGAGCCCGCTCGTGGCCTCCTCGATCAGCGCCCGCGCGTTTTCGTCGAGCAGCTCGTCGAGGGCCGTGCCGAATACCTGTTCCTTGCCGATCTCGAGCAGGACCGGCACGGCGAGCGGGGAGACCCGGGGCAGGGCGCGGTGCGTAATGCGCCCCCGCACACGCGATAGCATCCCGGCCAGACGGCCGATGTCGGTCAGGCCGCCCGCGGCGTCGGCCCGGGTCGCGCGCAGCAGCACGTGGTCCGGCTCGTACTTGCGCAGCACGTCGTAGATCAGATCGGCGCTGACGGTGACCTGGCGGCCGGTTTTTTCCCGGCCAGGGTGGCGCCGCTCGATCAGGCCGGCGATCACCGCGACCTGGCGGAAGGTCCGGCGCAGCATGGAGGAGTCCGCCATCCATTCCTCCAGGTCGTCGCCCAGCATGTCCTGGTCGAACAACGCGGCCGCGTCGGTCACGGGTTCGAGGCTCCAGATCGCTAGCACGTAGTCGGTGGCGACGAAGCCCAGCGGCCCTAAACCGGCGCGCTCCATGCGTCGGGTCAGCAGCATGCCGAGAGTCTGGTGCGCGTTGCGTCCCTCGAAGCAGTAGGCGACCAGGAACTGTTTCTGGCCGCGTGGAAAGGTTTCGACCAGCAGGCCTTCGGCCGGCGGCAAGACCGAACGCCGACGCTGCATGCGCAGCCATTCGGCGACGTTCGGCGGCAGATCGCGCCAGCGCCTCGGGGTTTCGAGCATGGCCCGCACGCGCTCGGCCAGGTGGGTCGAAAGCGGCAGGCGACCTCCCGCGTAGGCCGGCACCTTGGGCTCGCCGCCGGCCGGCCCGCGGGTGACCTCGGCCCAGGTCTCGCGCAGGCCCTCGAAGGTCAGGAGCTCGCCGGCGAAGACGAAGCTGTCGCCCGGCACCAGGCCCCGGACGAAGTACTCTTCGACCTCGCCCAGCACGCGGCCGTGCTTCAGCTTCACCCGGACCGTCGGCGCCTCGACGATCGTCCCGACGTTCATGCGGTAGCGGCGCAGGTGGGCCGGCGAGGCGACCCGGTAGCGTCCGTGGCGGTCGCGCCCGAGCCGCTGGTAGCGCTCGTAACCGCCAAGCGCGTAGCCGCCGTCGGCGACGAAGGCCAGCACGTCGTCGAAGTCCGGGCGCGAGAGCGCGACGTACGGTGCGGCGCGGGTCACCTCGGCGTAGAGGGCGTCGGTGTCGAAAGGCCCGGAGCAGGCGGTGCCCAGGATGTGTTGGGCCAGCACGTCGAGGCCGCCGGGCTTGGGCGGGTCGCCGTCCAAGGTTCCGGCGCGCAGGCCTTCCAGAGCGGCACGGCACTCCAGCACCTCGAAGCGGTTGGCCGGAACAAGCAGCGCCCGGCTCGGCCGGTCGAGGCGGTGGTTGGCCCGGCCGATACGCTGCAAGAGACGCGAGACGCCCTTGGGCGCGCCGATCTGCACCACCAAGTCGACTGCCGCCCAGTCGACTCCGAGGTCGAGCGAGGAGGTCGCGACCACTGCGCGCAGCTCGCCGCGCGCCATGGCGGCCTCGACCTTGCGCCGCTGCTCGGCCGAGAGGCTGCCGTGGTGCAGCGCAATCGCCAGGCCGTCCTCGTTTAGCCGCCACAGCTCGCGGAACACGATCTCGGCCTGGGCGCGCGTGTTGACGAAGACGAGCGTGGTCCGCGCCGCGCGAATGCGCTCGAAGACCTCCGCGAGGGCATGGACCGCCATGTGGCCCGACCAGGGCAGGTGCGCGCGGGTCCCCAGGATCTCGACCTTGGGCGCGGCGCCGCCGCCGGCCCGGATCAGGCGGACCGGCGCGTCCGCGTGGCGTCCCGTGGGCGAGAGCCAGGCGACCAGCGCCTGAGGGTCGTGCACCGTGGCCGAGAGGCCGACCCGGCGGCAGCCGGGCGCCAGGCCTTGCAGGCGGGCCAAGCCGAGCGCCAGCAGATTGCCGCGTTTGTTGTCGGCCAGCGCGTGCAACTCGTCGACCACCACCGCGTTCAGGCCGGCGAACACCTGCGGCGCGTCGTGGTAGGACAGCAGGAGGGCGAGCGATTCCGGCGTGGTCATCAGCAGCTGCGGCGGGCTCCGGCGCTGGCGTCGGCGCTTGGCCTGGGGCGTATCGCCGGTGCGCGTCTCGCAGGCGAGGTCGAGGCCCAGCTCCTCGATCGGCCGTGTCAGGTTGCGGTGGATGTCGACGGCGAGCGCCTTCAAGGGCGAGACGTAGAGCGTGTGCAGTCCGTCGCGCGGGCTTTCCGCCAGGTCGATCAAGGCAGGCAGGAAACCGGCCAGGGTCTTGCCACCGCCGGTCGGCGCAATCAACAGCGCGGACCTGCCCGACCGTGCCGCCGCCAGCATCTCGAACTGGTGCGCGTGCGGTTGCCAGCCCTTTGCCGCGAACCATTCGGCGAAGCGGCGGGGCAGTGGAAGGCGTTCTTCTGGCGAAGCGGTTGGCGCGGTCACCTCGACAGGATAGCGCGGCTCTTGCGGCCGGTCACCGCCTCAACGGTCCGAAAACCCGCGTCCGCGAGGCGAACCCGCCTGCAATACCGGCGCTCGACTGTCAGATGACTTTCTTGAAGGGACCGAATCTCAGGATCTTGCGGCCGTTGCCGGCTTGGATCTCGGTCGGGTTGCCGTCCTCGGCTTCCTCGTCTTTTTCGTCTTCCTCGTCCTTGTCCCGATCGTGTGCGCCGGGCTCGTCGAGGACCGGATCTTGCATCTCCGGGCGATCCGTCGCGGGTTCGTCCCATGCGGCTTCGCTCGGGCTGGGGTCATGGGCCTCTGGGCCGGCCGGGTCCGGTCCTGCGACCGCCGCGTCGTACGTTTCCGATTGGTCAGCAAGCGGCGGGTCCTGGCCGATCTCGTCGTCCCGGGGCGCATATGGCTCCGGCTCGCTCCACTCCGGGTCGGTCTGTTCAACCTCAGGGGAGTACGGTTCGGTCCAATTCGGGTCGGTCGGGGCCGGGTCCCGAAGGTCCGCTCCAAGGGAGTCGAGCGTGCTGGACAGCAGGTCGTCCAGGTCCTCTGTTTCTTGCCACGGCTCGTCGGCTGAAATTCCCGATAGATCCGAATCCTGGAGTTGCGGTTCCAACGGGTCTGGCTGGCCCCCATCCGGTTCCGGCCCACCGGGTCTGGCGGGTCCGGGATCCGCCGGGTCCGCTTCGCGCGCTTCCGGGCCCTCGGCGAAGAGCGCGGCAATATCCGGCTGGTCGGAATAGAGTTCGCTCAAGCTCGAACCGGATGCAGGGGGCTCGGCCGTCTCCATTTCGGCCGCCGCCGGGCCTTCGGCCTCGGCAGCGATATAGTCAGGCTCGCCGGAGGCTGCGGCCTGGGCTTCTTCTTCATCGCCGAAGGGGTCGGGGAAATCCGGCATGCCCGGCTCCAACTCGCTCGATTGCGGCTCGTAACTGTGCGGCTCGACGTTCTCCGTTTCGTCCGGCTCGAGTTCGTTCGATAATTCTTCGACGGTTTGGTCGGACTCGCTCTGCTCCGGTTCCGTGTCTTTCGAACTGGGAGCGTCGGGCTGGGTGCCGCCCGGTTCTGTCATGCCGGACGCCGCTTGGCTGTCCTCGAACAGGTCGTCGATCACCGTGGTCAGATGCTGACCGGCCTCGTTGATGCCCTTGGCGTAGTGCACATACTGCTCGGAGCCGAGGGGACCCAGCATCTCGTCACCCAAGATCTCGGAGAATCCGATAACCGCGTTGAGCGGGTCGCGAAGCTCGTGACCAACGCTGGCGCTAAGGCCGGGCGAAGACTCGCCGGTGGGGATGCCGCTTTTCTTATTCTTTTCTGCGTTTATCTTCTGGAAGCAGCGGTCGAGCACCGCGAAGAGATCCCGTGGATGCGTGGGTTTGTTGAGAAAGTCGAAGGCCCCGCTGCGCAACGATGCGATGACGGATTCCTTGCCGGCATTGGCGGTGATCACGACGTTAACGATGCCCGGGCGCAGCTTTTCAAGGGAGGCGATCAGTTCGAGGCCGCTGGTCCGTCCGAGCTTGATATCGACGAGCGCGATTTGCGCGTCGAAGCGTTCGGCGATCTCCAGGGCCTTGCTGCCGGTGAGCGCGATCTCGACGGTATGACCCAGATCGGAGAGAACGTCTGCCATACCCTCGGCCACGTCCTTATCGTCATCGATGACCAGGATGCGGCCACCGCGAGTCTCGGCCCGAACAGCTTCTTGCGTTTCTTTTTCTACGGGGGCAGGCGTATCCTTCTTGCACAACTCTTCCAGGACTGCGAGCAATCGCGCCGGATCGAAGGGCTTGATCAGAATACCCGTGACGCTCTGGTCGCGTAGTACGTCGATCGGACCGGCTTGCTTGTCCGGATAGGTGCTGACCACGATCGTTGGCAGGCCGTGGTCCTGTTTCTCGAGCTCCAGATAGACTTCCAATGCGTCGATGACAGGACGACGCAGGTCGAGAACCAGGATGTCGCAATCGCCCGCGCCGACCGATTCCAGCGCTACTTTGGGTGTATGGGCGAGCTTGACCCTGTATTCCTGGAGAACCAAGGTGTCGCGAATCTTGTCGCCGATCTCGGGGTCGTCCTCGGCGACCAAGACGATGCCCTTGGGCTTGGCGCCGTCCAAGGCCCGCACCACCTCGTCCATGGTGACGGGTTTTTGCAGCACGTTCACCGATCCGCTGCCCACCGCCTGCCTGAGCAACTGCTCGATGGTGTAGCCGGTCATCATGACGGTCTGCATATCGGGCTTGATCTTGCGGACCTCTATGAAGCTCTCGAGGTCGGTCAGATCGGGCAATTCGGCATTGATGAAGGCGATATCGAAGTCTTCTTGGCCCAGGACGCGCACGGCATCCTGACCGGCGAAGACCGTCTGCACTTGGTGGCCGACCATTTGGAGAATTTCAGCCAAGCCCTCTGCGACGTCGCGGTCGTCGTCCACTACGCAGATTTTCAAGGAGTCGGCCATGAGGCTCTCTGCCCTCTCGTTACGGCGATCCAACGCGGGGGAAGTGATCCCCGCATGCACCGTCTGTAGAAATACAGCAAAACTCTTTCGCACAAATTAAGCATCAGGCTTAACCAAAATACCCCAGATCGAGAATCCTGCCCCGGGATCAAGCCGCTCTAGGGTTAACGGACAGTTCTTTGATAAATTTGCAGAAATTTGCGCTTTCTGCCCCGATCCGGTCAACAGAGGCCCAGCGCTGGAATGGCTGCGGCAAGTTCGGCGCCGAGGGCGGCGTTCGCCTCGATCAGGGCGACGTTGGCCTCCAGGGTCCGGCCATCGCTCAACTCGTTCACTCGGTCGAGCAGGAACGGGGTTAGACGCTTTCCGCCGACGCCTGCGGACTGCGCGTCGTCGAGTGCCCGGCCAACCAGCGCTTCGACCTCGACCGGGTCGAGCGCCGCTGCCTCTGGCGGAGGATTGGCGATCAGGAGGCCGCCGAGACCAAGCGTCCAGTGCGCCTGCATCAGACGGGCGGCCTCAAATGGAGTGTCCACCCGCGCCTCGAGTACATGACCGCTCTCGCGGCAATAGAAAGCGGGAAACTCGTTCGTGCCGTAGCCAATCACCGGAACACCCTGCGTTTCCAATACCTCGAGCGTGCCCGCCAGGTCGAGGATCGCCTTGGCCCCGGCCGAGACCAGGGCGACCGGCCGGTGCGCCAACTCGGCCAGATCCGCCGAGACGTCGAGGCGTGATCCACGGCCGCGGTGCACGCCGCCGATGCCGCCGGTGGCGAAGACACGGATGCCCGCCAGATGCGCCGCGACCAGGGTGGCGGCCACGGTCGTCGCGCCGTTGCCGCCGCCGACGATCGCGGCGGCGAGGTCGCGGCCGCTCGCCTTGGCCGTGTCTCCGCCCCGGGCGAAGCGTTCGATTTCCTGCGCCTTCAATCCGACGCACAGACGGCCGCCGGCGACTCCGACGGTTGCCGGCACGGCACCCGCTTCGCGTACGACCGACTCGACCCGCCGGGCGGTTTCCAGGTTGCGGGGGTAGGGCAGGCCGTGGGCGATCAGGGTCGATTCGAGAGCGACCACCGGATGCCCGGCGGACAGCGCCTCGGCGACCTCGGGACGGATATCGAGCAGGTCGTGCATGGCCGGATCATAGCGAACCGGCCCCCCGCGCAAAGCGGCTTTGTCGATCCTTTTGGTCCTACTACTCTCCGCATCGACCGGGTGGACTTGTCCGGCGCGACGGACCATCATTGCCTGTGAAAGGACCAAGTTGTGTCTCGCACCGCCATCAGGCGTAGTCTTTTCGCCGCGTTGACCGGACTCGGTTTCATATTGCCGTGGTTGTTCGGCGCGATCGCTGCCGGCGAGACGAAGACAGCTATGCTGCTCACCATCAAGGGCCCGATCGGCCCGGCGGTGAGCGATCACGTCCGGCGTGGCCTCGCCAAGGCGGCCGAGCAGGACGTCCAGGCGGTGATCCTGCAGATGGACACGCCCGGCGGTCTCGACACCTCGATGCGCGAGATCATCCAGGACATCCTGTCCTCGCCGGTACCGGTGATCGGCTATGTCGGGCCGGGCGGCGCGCGGGCGGCCAGCGCCGGCACCTACATCCTCTATGCCTGCCATGTCGCGGCCATGGCCCCGGCGACCAACCTGGGGGCGGCGACACCCGTGCAGATCGGCGGCGGCTCGCCGTTCTCGCCGGCACGCGAGGACGAGGAAAAGCAAAAGCCGAAGAAAAAGAAAGACAAGGACCAAGGCGAAACGGAAGACGAGGCGGACGCGGAAGCGCAGGCGGAAGCCCAAGCAGACAGCGACGAGCCCGAGTCGGCGAAGGGACATCCCGGCCTTCCGGAGAAGGCGATGAACGATGCCATCGCCTATATCCGCGGCTTGGCCCAGAAACGCGGGCGCAACGCCGAGTGGGCCGAGAAGGCGGTGCGCGAGGCCGCCAGCCTTTCGGCCAAGGATGCCCTGGCGGAGGGCGTGATCGACCTGATCGCGGAGACCCCAGAGGACCTGTTGGCCAAGATGGACGGCCGCACGGTCGACATGAACGGTGAACCGCGGACGCTCGATACCGCTTCGCTAGAGATCGTGGAAGTCGAAGTGGATTGGCGTACCAGACTACTCGGCGTGATTACCAACCCGACGGTGGCCTACCTGCTTCTGATGTTGGGGATGCAGGCGCTCGTTCTAGAGTTCTATTCCGGCTCGATCGTGGCTGGCGTGTTCGGGGGCATCTGCATCCTGCTCGGTCTCTATGGCCTGCACCTCCTGCCGGTCGACTACGCGGGCCTGGCGCTGATCCTGCTCGGGCTCGCCCTGTTGGTTGCGGAGGCCTTCGTACCCAGCTTCGGCGTGCTGGGGATCGGCGGACTGGTCGCCTTCGTTGCCGGCTCGATCATGCTGCTGGACACCGACGTCCCGGGCTACGGCATACCTTGGTATCTGATCGGCTCGATCGCGGCGGTCGCCGCCGGGCTCATGCTGCTCACCATGACGATGCTGGTCCGCTCGCGCCGGCGGGCGGTGGTGAGCGGCGTCGAGCAAATGCTGGACAGCACGGGCAGCGTCATCGAGTGGGCCGACGAACAAGGCCGCGTGCGGGTGCAGGGTGAGGTCTGGCGGGCCCGGGCGGCGGAAGCAATCGATCCAGGCTCGCGGGTCCGGGTCAAGGCCATCGAGGGGCTGACGCTGGTCGTCGAGCCCGAAGCAGAGGGGAGGTGAGGGACATGCCTTGGGCGATCATTATCGTCGTCAGCGTGCCGCTGCTCGTTTTCTTCGCGTCGCTGCGGGTGATGCGGGAGTACGAGCGCGCCGTCGTCTTTTTCCTCGGCCGGTTCCAGAAGGTAAAGGGCCCCGGCCTGATCATCGTCGTGCCGATCATTCAGACGATGGTCAGGGTCGATCTCCGGGTGCGCGTACTCGACGTGCCGACGCAGGACGTGATCTCGCGCGACAACGTCTCGGTCCGCGTCAACGCGGTCATCTATTACCGGGTGCTCGATGCCCAGAAGGCGATTATCCAGGTCGCGGACTTCGCCGTGGCGACCAGCCAGCTGGCGCAGACCACGCTGCGCTCGGTGCTCGGCCAGCACGAGCTCGACGAGATGCTGGCCGAGCGTGACAAGCTCAACGCCGACATCCAGCGCATCCTCGACGAACAAACCGATGCCTGGGGCATCAAGGTCGCCAACGTCGAGCTCAAGCACGTCGACCTCGACGAAAGCATGGTCCGCGCGATCGCCAAGCAGGCTGAGGCCGAGCGCGTGCGACGAGCCAAGATCATCGGCGCGGAGGGCGAGCACCAGGCCGCCGCGAAACTCCTGGAGGCTGCCCGCATCCTGTCGGAGCGGCCCCAGGCCATGCAGCTGCGCTACCTGATGACGCTGCTCGAAATTGCCGGCGAGCGCAGCTCCACCATCGTCTTCCCCTTCCCGGTCGACCTCGCCCAGGTGTTCACGAGGGTCCGGGGCGATCAGGACGGGGGTTCGTAGAACCTCGACGGCCGGCTTGAGGCCTTGGCCGACTTCGGGTCACAATCCGGCGTCATGCGGATTCTGGTCACCGGCGCTTGCGGGTTCATAGGCGGGCATATCACGTCCGCCTTGATCGCGGCGGGCCACCGCGTCGTGTGCTGCGTGCGCGATCCGGCCCGGGCCCGGCGCATGTTTCCCGGACAGGTCGCTCTCGCCTGTGATTTCAACCGCGACACCGAGGCGGCGTGCTGGCGACCGCGTCTGGAGGACGTCGATGCCGTGATCAACTGCGCCGGCATACTTCAGTCCCGTCCCGGCCAGTCGATCGCGGCGATCCACGGCAAGGCCCCAAAGGCCCTGTTCGACGCCTGCCTGGCGGCCGGGGTGCGGCGTGTCATCCAGATCTCGGCCTTGGGCGCGGAGCCGCAGGCCGGCACCGCCTACGCGCTGAGCAAACACGAGGCGGACTTGCATCTCCTGAGCCTACCGCTCGACGGCACGGTCGTGCAGCCATCGCTCGCCTACACGCCCGCGGGGTCCTATGGGGGAACGTCGCTGTTCCGCGCGCTGGCCGCGTTGCCCTGGTTGGTCCCGGTGGTCGGGCGGGGCGATCAATCCTTTCAGCCGATTCACATGGCCGACTTGGCCGAGGGTGTGCATCGGCTGGTCGAACGGCCCGGCAGGTCGGGCGAGGTGATCGCCGCGGTGGGTCCGCGGGCGGTCACCTTCACGGATCTCCTGTTGGCACTCAGGCGTTGGCTCGGCCTGCCCCCGGCTCGGGTGTTCCACGTGCCGCAATTCTTGGCCGGGCTCGCCGCGCGCCTCGGCGACCTGTTCGGCGGTGGGCCGCTCACGACCACCTCGCTTAGGATGCTGAACTATGGCAACACGGCCGATCCGGCGCCATTTATCGCCGCGACCGGGGTGAATCCGCGAACCTTCGAAGGGGCGCTCGAGACGGATCCGGCGCAAGTGCAGGACCTTTGGCACGCGCGCCTCTATTTCTTGCGTCCGTTGCTGAGAACAGTGCTCGCCGTGTTCTGGATCGCTACGGGCATGATCGCCGTGCTGGCCTCGTCGGGCCAAAGCGAGGCCTTCCTGAGCCGCGCCGGGGTCGCGCCCTCCCTGGTGCCGTTCGCGCTCTGGGGCGGCGCGCTGACCGACATGGCCCTGGGGGCCCTGCTGCTTATTCGCTGGCGGGTCCGGCTGATCGGCGGCCTACAGCTCTTGGTCACCGCTGTCTATCTGGGGGCGCTGACCGTGGCTTGGCCGGCGCTCTGGGCCGATCCCCTCGGCCCCTTGCTCAAGACCCTGCCTCTTGTCCTCGCCACCTTGGTCATGATCGCGATCGAGGAGGAACGGTGAGCGCTTACGCCCTGGTCAAGACCCTACACATTCTCTCGGCGACGCTGCTGTTCGGCACGGGTCTGGGCAGTGCGTTCTACCTGTGGCGCGCCGACCGGTCGCGCGACCTTGCCGCCATCGCCTTCGCGGCGCGCAACGTGGTGATCGCCGACTGGCTCTTCACCCTGCCGGCAATCGTCTTTCAGCCGCTCTCCGGCCTGTGGCTGGTCCGGTACCTGGATGTTTCCCTGGGCGAATCCTGGCTGCTCTGGACCTATGGCCTTTACGTCTTGGCGGGGATCTGCTGGCTGCCGGTCGTGTGGCTGCAGATCCGACTGCGCGACATGGCTACCGCTGCCCTGGCCCAGGGGGAGGGGCTGCCCCGACAATACCGCCGCTATATGTCCATCTGGTTCACGCTCGGCTGGCCGGCCTTTACCGCTGTGCTCGTCATCTTCTACTTGATGGTCGCGAAACCCTAGCAGGCGGCGAAGGTCGTTTTCAGGGCCGCCGCCCGCTCCGCCAGGGCCTCGGTGCCATAGGGCTTGCGTGGTTGTGCGCCCCAGACCGGCCCCGGCCAAGCCGGGTCGCTGGCGAAGCGGGCAACCACGTGGACATGGAACTGCGATACTTGGTTGCCGAGCGCCGCAACGTTGATCCTGTCCGGTCTGAACAACCCTTGCAGCGCGCGCGAGGCGCGGGCGATCTCGTCGCTGATGGCCATGAGATCTCCCGGCGCCAGATCGTGAAATTCGCAAAGGCCGGGACGCTCGGGCACCAGGATCAGCCAGGGATAATTGGCATCGTCCATCAAGAGCACGCTGGACAAGGCCCAGCGGGTCAGCCTGTATCCGTCGCCGGCCAGGCGGTCGTCGAGGTGGAATAAGCCCTGG
>JAOUCL010000345.1 GCA_029859805.1 Rhodospirillales bacterium
GTCGTGCTGCGCCTGGGCAGGAACATCGCGGCCCAGACCGGCCAGCAGAACCTCTGCCTGGCGGGCGGCGTGGCGCTCAACTGCGTGGCCAACGGCAAGCTGCTGCGCGACGGCTGCTTCGAGCGGATCTGGATTCAGCCGGCGGCGGGCGACGCGGGCGGCGCGCTCGGCGCGGCGCTGACCGCCTATCACGGCTATCAACGCCAGCCGCGTAAACTGAACAACGCCGCCGATGCCATGCGGGGCAGCTACCTCGGGCCGAGCTTCGAGCAGGAGGAGATCGAACGGCGTCTTACTGTAGCGGGCGCCCAATTCGTCGTCCTGGAAGAGGCCGATATGGTGCGCCGGACAGCGGAGTCCCTGGCCGCGGAGCACGGGGTCGGCTGGTTCCAGGGCCGCATGGAGTTTGGCCCGCGGGCGCTCGGCAACCGCTCCATCCTGGGCGATCCACGCTCGCCGCGGATGCAGAAGATGCTCAATCTCAAGGTCAAGTACCGCGAATCCTTCCGCCCCTTCGCACCCTCGGTGCTGCGCGAGGACGTCGCCGAGTGGTTCGAGCTGGATGAGGACAGCCCCTATATGCTTCTGGTGGCGGATGTCGGCGAAGCGCACCGTCGGGCCATGAGCCCGGAGGAGCAGGAGCTGTTCGGCATCGACAAGCTGAACGTGCCGCGCTCCGACATCCCGGCGGTGACCCACGTCGACTACTCGGCCCGTGTTCAGACCGTGCATCCGGAGACCAATCCGCGCTATCACGCGGTGATATCCGAGTTCAAGCGCCTGACCGGCTGCCCGATCCTGGTCAACACCAGCTTCAACGTGCGCGGCGAGCCGATCGTCTGCACGCCCGAGGACGCGTTTCACTGCTTCATGGGCACCGAGATCGAAACGCTGGTCGTCGGCAACTGCTTTCTCTCCAAGGCCGACCAGGATCCGGCCCTCAAGGTCGACTACAAGGACGCCTTCGAGCTGGACTAGGAGGCCGGGATCCTGCGCGTGGCCGACGCCTCAATCATGCCGCGGGGTGCCGAGGCGACCTGCGCCGGGCGGGAGCCATGGTGATCTACGGCCTCTACGGCTTTACGCACGGCTGGGGCCGCGTGCTCACCGTGATGAGTCCGGAAGGCGCCGCGGCGGCCGCACGCTATATCATTGCCGGCGAAGACGTCGAGACCAATGCCGCTGACGGCAGACTCCCGCAGTACTTCGAGAAACGCCGGGGCGCACTTGCCGCGCTGGTCGAGACCAACGGGATCGTCATGCTCGACAAGGCGGAGTGGGACGCCAGGAAGCGCGATCTCGGCAACGGGATCTGGTGACGTACCGCAGGCCGCAAGAGTCATCTTCGGGACTACCGTTCCCGCCTCCGAACCACTAAAGTACGTGCAGATGTCAGCCGGTGGGTCGGACTGTGGTCTGCGCGGTCGACGGGGCCTTGGGAAGAGGGGCGTTATGCAGAAATCGCTTTTGATCGATCCGGGCAAGTGCACCAGCTGTCTGCAGTGCGAACTGGCCTGCTCCTTCGAGCACGAGGGAGCCTTCAGTCCCGCGAAATCGCGGATCAAGATCTTCGAGTTCGGGCACGGCGCGCGCGCCATTCCCTATACCTGCACCCAATGCGCCGAGGCCTGGTGCATGCAGGTCTGTCCGGTGGAGGCCATCACCAAGAACCTGACCACCGGCGCCATGGAGGTGAACGAGCAGGTCTGTGTCGGGTGCAAGGTCTGCACGATCGCCTGTCCCTTCGGCACGATCAACTACAACCGGGACACCGGCAAGGTCGTCAAATGCGACCTCTGCGGCGGCGATCCGAAATGCGCGGAGGCCTGTCCTACGGGGGCGATCGCCTATGTGGACTCCGATTGGACGGGCTACGAGCGCATGAAGGCATGGGCCCAAACGGGACAGGCCCCGGCCGCCTGACGGCGTCCGGCGGGAACAGGCCGGCGGGAGAAGGCCGGCGGGAACAGGAACGGGAATTCGTAAGATGACGTGGCAAGGCAAAGTTCTGCGGGTCAACCTGAGCGAGGGGACCCATGAAATCGAGCCCCTGAACAGGGAGTGGGCCGATCTTTACCTCGGTGAGCGCGGGCTCGCCACGAAGTACCTGTGGGAGAACATGGACCCGAAGGCCGACCCCATGGGGCCGGACAACGTGCTGATCTTCGCCACCGGGCCACTCACCGGCACCATGTCCTCGACCAGCGGCCGCTATGCCGTGGTCACCAAGGGGCCGCTGACCGGCGCGATTGCCTGCTCCAACTCCGGCGGCAAGTTCGGCGCCGATCTGAAGTACGCGGGCTACGACCTGCTGATCGTCGAGGGCCGCGCGCCCAAGCCGGTCTATCTCCACATCGTGGACGAGTCCGTGGAGATCCTGCCGGCCGACGACATTTGGGGCTCGACGGTCTGGAACACCGAGGCGTGGATTAAGGCGCGCCATCAGAACCCGCGGCTCAAGGTCGCCTCGATTGGCGAGGCGGGCGAGAAGGGCGTGCTCTACGCCTGCGTCGTCAACGACCTGCACCGGGCGGCCGGGCGCTCGGGCGTCGGCGCGGTCATGGGCTCCAAGAACCTCAAGGCTGTGGCCTGCCACGGCACCCGGGGCGTCCGGGTCGAGGACCCGAAGCGCTTCATGGCCGCGGTCAAGGCGACCCACAAGCTCTTGGCCGAGAGCGAGGGCCGCCAGGACCTGACCGAGAACGGCACCGACTCCATGATCGACATGATGCAGGAGTTCGGCGGCCTGCCGACGCGGAACTTCCAGGAGGTTCAGTTCGAGGGCACCGACAAGCTCAACCCGGCGGCCATGCAGGCGACCAAGCCCAACGGCCACCGCAACCTGGTGACCAACAAGGCCTGCTTCGGCTGCACCATCGCCTGCGGGCGCATCGCGCACATAGACAAGGACCACTTCACCATCGTCAACCGGCCGGAGTACCGCATCGCCTCGGGCGGGCTGGAGTACGAGACCGCCTATGCCTTCGGGCCGGTGGTCGGTATCGACGACATCGACGCGCTCACCTTCGCCAGCTATCTGATGAACGAGCACGGCATGGACCCGATCTCCTTCGGCGGGACCCTGGCCGCCGCCATGGAGCTGTTCGAGATGGGCGTGCTGAGCGAGAAGGACACCGACGGTGTGCCGCTCAACTTCGGCAACGCCGAGGCGCTCACCGTGATGGCCGAGAAGACGGGCAAGGGCGAAGGCTTCGGCCAAGTGCTCGGCCTCGGCTCCAAGCGCATGTGCGAGAAGTACGGGCACCCGGAGCTCTTCATGGGCGTCAAGGGCCAGGAGTTCGCCGGCTACGACTCTCGCGCGCTGCAGGGCATGGGCCTCGGCTACGCGACCGGTAACCGCGGCGCCTGCCACCTCAAGCACGACACCTTTGCCGAGGACATGGAGGACCAGACCGGCAAGGGCAAGGCCAAGCCCTGCAAGGAGTCCCAGGACCGCACGGCAATGATCGACTCGACCGGCCTGTGCCTCTTCACCACGGCCGCCTGGGGTGTCGAGGAGTTCTGCCAGCAGATCGACGCCGCCTGTGCGGGCGACTGGACGCCCGAGCGGCTGATCGAGATCGGCGAGCGCGTCTGGAACCTGGAGCGCCAGTTCAACCTGGCCGCGGGACTGACCGCTGCCGACGACAGCCTGCCCAAACGCCTGCTCGAGGTCCCGGCGCCCTCGGGGACAGCCAAGGGCAAGGTGAACGAGCTGGCCAAGATGCTGCCCGAATACTATGCCGAGCGCGGCTGGACGGCTGAAGGCGTGCCGACCAACGAGACGCTGTCGAGGCTGCGGCTCTAGGGCCGGGCGACCAGGGAGGAGTCAGGATCATGAAATACGTCGTCGTTGGCACCGGGCCGGCCGGGGTGATCGCCGCCGAGACGTTGCGCCAGGCCGATCCGTCGGGCAGCGTCACCATCATCGGCGAGGAGCCCGAGCCACCCTATTCGCGCATGGCGATTCCCTATCTCCTGGCCGACGGGATCGGCGAGGAGGGGACCCATCTCCGGCACGGGCCGGGACACTACGAAAAGCTGGGTATCGAGGTCCGCAACGCGAGGGTTTCGAAGGTCTCGCCGAACGACGGTACGGTCAGCCTCGAGGAAGGCGGCACGGTCGGCTTCGACAAGCTGCTGATCGCGACCGGCTCCAGGGCCGTGCGGCCGCCGGTGCCGGGCATGGACCTTCCCGGCATCGAGAACTGCTGGACGCTCGCCGACGCCCGCAGGATCGCGGAGCAGACCAAGCCGGAGAGCCGCGTGGTCCTGTTGGGGGCCGGCTTCATCGGCTGCATCGTCCTGGAGGCGCTGGTCGCGCGGAAGGTCAAGCTCACCGTGATCGAGATGGCCGACCGCATGGTGCCGCGCATGATGGACCATACCGGCGGCGACATGATCAAGCGCTGGTGCCTGGACAAGGGCGTCGAGGTGCTGACCTCGACCCAGGTGACCGGGATCGAGGCGGCCGGTGGGGCCTTGCGGCTTGCGCTCGACGCCGGCGGCCCGATGGAGGCCGATTTCGTGGTCTGCGCCACCGGCGTGCAGCCGAACATCGGGTTTCTGGAGGGCAGCGGTATCGAGACCGAGGCCGGCATCCTGGTCGACCGGCAGCTGCAGTCCAGCCAGCCGGACATCTACGCCGCCGGCGATGTCGCCCAGGGCCCGGATTTCTCCACGGGCCGGCAGGAGATCCATGCGATTCAGCCGACGGCCGTCGAGCAGGGCCGGATCGCGGCGCTCAACATGGCGGGCCGTGAGACCGCGTACCGCGGCAGCCTGTCGATGAACGTGCTCAACACGCTTGGCCTGATCTCCAGCTCGTTCGGGCTGTGGATGGGGGTCGACGGCGGCGACGAGGTCGAAGCGGTCGACAACGAGCGGTTTCAATACCTCAGGCTGGCTTTCGAGGACGATATCGTGGTCGGCGCGCTCGCCCTGGGTCTGACCCAGCACGTCGGC
>JAOUCL010000346.1 GCA_029859805.1 Rhodospirillales bacterium
ACGGGCTGGTTGCGACAACACCTGGAGCCATTGCCGCAACATCCTCATCTGACAGCCCGCCTTGCACGGATACAGTGAGAAGAGGCGGCACGACTTTCGTCCCGCCCGCCGCCTCACCCAGTTCCGCCTCCAGGCGTTCCAAATAGTACTGACCGCGCGCGGCAAGCGCCCGCGGTAGCTTGGCATGGCCCAGGAAGAGTGGCTCGTCCGCGAGGAATGCAGCATTACCGAAGACGTGGTCAGGGTGAACGTGGGTGTTGATGACGTTTTGGATCGGCAGGTCGGTCACTTGGCGAATCGCCTCGCGCAGCCGGCGGCCTTGATGGGCGCTGCCGCCGCTGTCGATGACCGCCACGGCCTCGTCGCCGACGACGAAGCCGATGTTGGCGATCCCGCCGTGGTTCTCGGCGCTCGCTTCGCTGTGCGCCCCCTGATAGAGGTAGACCCCCTCCGCCACCTCGCGGACCGGCAATGGCTCCGCTTGGGCCGGCACCGCCATCGCCAGGATCACGAGGGCCGCGATGACCCCGGCCCTTTTGCGGCCTGTCCCTGCCGGGCGGCTAGTCAAAGATCGCCGTTTCCAGGTTTTGCGCGGTATCGATATCGATGATTTTCTCAAGGCCCTTGATATTGCGAAAGCGGGCGTCCTGGACATCGGTCTTGCGAAAGATGGCGCCGCTCAAGTCGGCGCCCGAGAAATCGGCCCCCGCGGCCTCGGCGCGCATCAGGTTGGCCCCCGACAGGTTGGCCCCCGTGAAATCGGCGAACTCCAGCAGGCCGCGGGACAAGTCGGCGCCCGAGAGGTTTGCCCCGGCCAGCTTGGCCTTCTTGAGGGAAACGCGCATCAGGCCCATCGGCTGATTCTTCATGTCGGCGCTCATCTTCGCCCCCGACAGGTTGGCGCCGGTCAGGTCGGCCCGTTCCAGGTTGCAAACGAGTCGCGCGCCGGAAAGATCGGCCTCTCGCAGATCCGTTTCCGCCAGCACGGTCGAAAACGCGCTCACGCCCCTCAGCTTGGCGCCCGTGAGATCGGCCTCGCGGAGGATAGCCAAGTCCAGGTTGGCTTCCGACAGGTCGGCGCCG
Source organism: Rhodospirillales bacterium (assembly GCA_029859805.1). GTDB lineage: Bacteria > Pseudomonadota > Alphaproteobacteria > Kiloniellales > JAKSDN01 > CAMYKD01. Next base: position 1,084 of record JAOUCL010000346.1, read on the forward strand.
ACCAGCTTGGCACGCTGAAGCGCCACCCCCTGTAGATTGGCACGGGAGAGTTTTGCGCCGGTGAGGTCGGCGCTCCGCAGATTACCGGCCTTGAAATCGAGACCGGACAGATCGAGCCCCGAGAGGTCGCGTGACGATAAGTCCGGTGGCGCTTCCCGGCTGGCGGCGGCAAGCAGCGCACTCACCTCCTCGGCAGTCATCTCGGCGGCTTCGAGTCCGGACGTACCGAGCGTCCATTGCAGAGCGCAGAGGACGAAAGCAGCCAAGAGGCGGTTCACTCGCCGGCACGTGACGAAGCATAATCTGCGACCAGGATCTGAATTTGCTCTTTGGCTCACCGGCACGCCCTACCAAGGCTGTTGTTTTCTTTCTCAGCCAAACGCCCCTCGAAGGCCGCTTTGCCCGAATTGCGCTTGGGTCCAACGACAAGATCTTAGGGGTGGCCGCGTCGCGTGTCGAGATCGCGACGCGGGGCCCTGGCTTCGATGAGGTCCGACTCAGGATCCGCGAGCACTGGGATTCCCACACCTGCAGGGTCAAGAACCGCCGGCCATGGCTTTGTTGACACGGGTTTGCCTGCCGTCTTCCCCAGCGCTTTAGCCGCAGATGGGATGCGTCCAAATATCACTCCAGGGCCTTGATCCAACAAATCCAACTTGCAGGTTGGATTTTCCTCATTTAGCATACGGTGCGATCGTCCCTAGAACCATCAGGTGGATCGACGGTACCTGGGTGTGTGGATGACGTGCGTGGGTCGAGATCGTCCGATCAAATCCGTTGGACGCGATTCACGGAGGAATGGGAAAGGAGCGGGGGTTAAGGGCCTATCGGCCGGTTCTGCGTGAGCCGGCAGGCACGCAATCAGCTCCATAGCGATTCCCGGGCCGCCGATGGCAAGTCGGCGCAACCGGGGGCGTCATGAAAACATCAAAATGGGAGGGAATTCCAATGAGAGGTTCCTTACGCACCAGCTGCCTCGTCGCAGCGGCGCTCTTGGTCCCGCTGTCTGCGTCGGCCAACGAGGGCCTGTTGGTGATGCAGGAAAATCCGGCCGAGTGGGTCATGCCCACCGGCAACTACGCCAACCACCGTTACAGTAAGCTTGCGCAGATCAACACGGGCAACGCCGGCCAGCTGCAGGTCGCCTGGACCTTCTCGACCGGCGTCCTGCGCGGTCACGAAGGCGGTCCCTTGATCATCGGCGACACCATGTATGTGCACGCGCCGTTCCCCAACACCGTCTACGCCCTCGACCTGAACAACGACGCCACTATCAAGTGGAAGTACGAGCCGAAGCAGGATCCGGACACAATACCGGTCATGTGCTGCGACACAGTCAACCGCGGCCCGGCTTACGGCGACGGCAAGATCTTCCTCTATCAGGCCGATACGACGCTGGTGGCGCTCGACGCCAACACCGGCAAGGTGCTCTGGAAGGCCGTCAACGGCGATCCCAAGGTCGGCGCGACCGGCACCTCCGCGCCGATGGTCGTCAAGGACAAGGTGATCGTCGGCATCAGCGGCGGCGAGTTCGGCGTCCGCGGGCATCTGACCGCCTACGACATCAATACCGGCAAGCAGGTCTGGCGCGGCTATTCGATGGGTCCGGATTCCGACACGCTGATGGATCCGAAGAAAACCACTCACCTGGGCAAGGCGGTCGGCAAGGACTCGGGCACCAACACCTGGGAAGGCGATCAGTGGAAGATCGGCGGCGGCACCACCTGGGGCTGGTACTCCTACGATCCCGAGCTCGACCTGATCTACTACGGCTCGGGCAACCCCAGCACCTGGAACCCGGCGCAGCGCCCCGGCGACAACCGGTGGTCCATGGCCATCTGGGCGCGCAATCCGGACACCGGCATGACCAAGTGGGTCTACCAGATGACGCCCCACGACGAGTGGGACTACGACGGCATCAACGAGATGATCCTGGCCGACATTCCGGTCAAGGGTAAGACCCGCAAGGCCCTGGTCCACTTCGACCGCAACGGCTTCGGCTATACCTTGGATCGCGAGACCGGCGAGCTCCTGGTCGCCGAGAAGTTCGACCCCGCAGTCAACTGGGCGACCCATGTCGACATGAAGACCGGTCGTCCGCAGGTGGTCTCCCAGTACTCGACCGACCAGAACGGCGAGGACGTGAACTCCACGGGCATCTGCCCGGCGGCCCTGGGCTCCAAGGACCAGCAGCCGGCGGCGTTCTCGCCCCGGACCGGGCTGTTCTATGTGCCGACCAACCACGTCTGCATGGACTACGAGCCGTTCCGCGTGTCCTACACGGCGGGTCAGCCCTACGTCGGCGCCACGCTCAGCATGTATCCCGCCCCCGGCGGCAAGCATATGGGCAACTTCATCGCCTGGGATGCCAGCAAGGGTGCGATCGTCTGGTCGAACCCCGAGCTCTTCTCGGTATGGAGCGGCGCGCTGGCGACGGCGGGTGATGTGGTTTTCTACGGCACCCTCGAGGGCTATCTGAAGGCGGTCGATGCCAGCACGGGGCGCGAGCTCTACAGCTTCAAGACACCGTCCGGCATCATCGGCAACGTCACCACCTACATGCACCGCGGCCAACAGTACATCGCGGTCCTGTCGGGTGTCGGCGGCTGGGCCGGCATCGGCCTGGCAGCGGGTCTGACCGAACCGCAGGCCGGTCTCGGTGCGGTGGGCGGCTACGCCGCGCTGTCGAACTACACGGCACTCGGCGGTCAGCTCACGGTCTTCAAGCTGCCTGACTGAATCCAGGCAGCAGGCGAATTGCCCGGCACCTTGAATTGCCTTCAGGGTGCCGGGCGTTTCTTGCCGTAGACGCATCGGTTGCGCCTTGACCGCCGCAGGGTGGTTAATTCGCCTTCTCCGCCCTATGGGCTTCGGGTCCGTGTAAGAGGGGCGACGACGGCCAGCGGCCGAGAGATGGCGGATCAAGCGCGACAGGCAAGAGGAGGAAGGGGCTCGATGATCCCTTACCGTGGTCAGTGGAAGATCGTATCCGTAGGGCTGCTGTCGATCGCCCTCGGTCTCATCGGGCCGATACCGGCCACCGCCCAGGACGAAGAGAAGCCTTACGTCATAAAGGACGGCGTCGTCGACTGGTACACTTTCAGCGGGTTCCGCCGCTACCATGCCGAATGCCATGTCTGCCACGGTCCGGACGGGCTCGGCGGTTCCTTCGCGCCGGCGCTGGTCGAGTCCTTGAAGACCTTGGCTTACGACGATTTCCTGGAGGTCGTGGTCAATGGGCGCGAAAAAATCGGCGCCTCCGTGCAAAGCAAGATGCCGGCCTTCGGCGAGAACCTGAACGTGATGTGCTTTGTCGACGACCTCTACGCCTATCTCAAGGCCCGCTCCGACGGTGCCCTGGGCCGGGGCCGGCCGAAAAAGCAGCCGAAACCCCAGGAGGCCAAGGAGCGCGATGACGCCTGCATGGGCTAGCTGTGTCGTGTCGCGATGCAGAGCGAAAGAGGTGGCGTCATGGTGACCCGGAAATGCCATGGAGCGCCTGGCCGGTCCGTCTTGGCCGTCATCCTGGTCACGGCTCTGCTCGGACTGGGAGGGGGCGCCTTGGGTCAGACCTCAGAAGCGGTCGACCGTTCCTCCTTGCGGGTCTGCGCGGACCCGGGGAACCTGCCGTTCTCGAACCGGGCCGGCGAGGGATTTGAGAACAAGATCGCGGAGCTTCTGGCGGCGGAGCTCGGCGTTCCGGTCCGCTACACCTGGTATCCGCAGGCCACGGGGTTCGTTCGCCAGACCCTCATGGCCCGGAAATGCGATCTCGTGATCGGCATCTCGCTCGGCTTCGAATTGCTGCATAACACCAACCCCTACTACCGGTCCAGCTATGCCCTGGTCTACCGGGCCGAATCC
>JAOUCL010000347.1 GCA_029859805.1 Rhodospirillales bacterium
GTCTCGACGGGACTCGCGCGCAGGTCATCATCGACTGCATGAACACGGCGACCGCCCTGAGCTACCAGAACGTCTACGAAAGCGCACAACGCCTGGCCGATTTGGCGAAGCGCGGCCTAGCAGACCGTGAATGGACCGAGGAACTGGAGATCTTGTTGGCCTCGCTCTACGTCCCACAGCTCGTCCGCCATGTTCAGATCTTACACGAGGCCATGCGGCGTGCCGGTACCGAAGCCTACATCAAGGTCGGCACCTCTGGGACTGGCGGCATGGGGCTCAACATCCCCTATACCCATGGCGAGGAAAAGCCGTCTCGCCTGCTGCTGTCGAAGGCGGCGCTCGCCGGAGCACAGAGCCTCCTCACCTTCCTGATCGCGCGAACGCCTGGCGGCCCAGGCATCGTCAAAGAGGTCAAGCCCGCCGCGGCCATCGGCTGGCGCGAGATCGATTACGGCCCGATCCTCTCCGCTGGGCGGGAGGTGCCGGTCTATGATTGCCCTCCGAGCCAGGCCGTCAGCATTCGAGACAGGGAAAACCTCGTCACGGAAGGCGGGTTCGGCGAGAGCACGGGTGAGACCCTCGAGGGCGTCTTCATACACACCGGCGAGAACGGGCAATTCTCCGCCGGAGAATTCACAGCGATCACCGCGCTTGGCCAGATGGAGCTCGTGACCCCAGAGGAAATCGCTCAAGCCGTCGTGCGAGAACTGCGCGGCGGTAACACAGGCCACGACATAATCGCGGTGTTGGACGGCGCCGTGATCGGCCCATCCTACCGCGGTGGGTTCTTGCGCGAGGCTGCCATCAACAAGCTGCACCAGCTGGAAGACAAGCACGGAGAGTCGGTCGCCTTCGAGATCCTGGGGCCGCCCCGACTCTCCAAGCTGTTGTTCGAGGCCTACCTGCTGAAGCAGGTCTGTAGGACCCTCAGGGGCGTGCTCACCAGCGAGCCGGAAGCGATTGCCGCCCAAGTGGAGCGTTACCTGTGCGACGAAGCGTCGATGCGCCGGCGCATGATCTCGATTGGCCTGCCGATCCTGCTGGCCGACGGCGAGCAGCTGTTGCGCGGGCCCCGCATCAAGGCGACGGACGCGCATCACGGCTGGGTTGACCTGACGCCGACGAACATGCGGACCTGGCAGGGGCGCTTGAAGATGATTAGCGATACAGTGCACAAAGAAACCGTCGGCAGCACCTCTTCGGTTTGCGATCGCAATTTTGCCGCTAGCCGACACTGGCTCTCGGAGGACGGAGCCTTCGACGTCGGCGAGGTCGTGGCCTGGGTCTTCAATCACGAAGAACAAGGGCGGCGCGGTAAGGGCTAATATCACCGCCATTCGCTTCTTCAGCTTCACCTCTGTCCGCGGACCTCAGCCAAGGGTGCTCGGATCGGCAAGGTGTGACCCACTTCGGACCTTCGGCTAGGGTTTGAATTGGAGCTGCCAATCATGATTTATGCCAATTAGGATGTCCTGAGATAGCTTCCGGGGCCATTTCGACCCGCCGCAGGCCGCGTTTCTTTGAACGCTTGCCGCGTTGCGGCCCGCTTGTGGTGCTCGGGCACCGCAGCCTCCGGGAGTCCCATGGCCGCGCCTAAGGAGCGGATAAAGGACCGCGGTCAAATGGGTCATTATCAGCGACCTTTAGTATTAGGCCCAAGCACGGCGCCAGCCCCATCCGGAAGCCGCCGTCTAGCCTTGCTCAGATCTATCCGGTAGCGGTCTGGTCAAGATCTCGCCACCGCCTTGCAAGCAGTTCGATCTTTTCTATGGCCCGGAATACATCGGAGATTTCGGAGTCGAGCGCCGCCCCGATTGCACCGGGCCCAGCATGGCCGACAATGGTGAAAAAACGCGCGCCGACGACGAGCCGCAAGACCGCGAGCTTGCCGTTACCCTCACCGGTCTGTAGCGAGACCGGTTGGCCGATATGGGCGCATTGCGCGGCCCGAACCTTGTCGGCCGGACTGAGCGGACCCAGCTTTTCGCTCATGTCGAGGTTCAAGAATTCAAACAGCCGCTGGCATTCTTCGGCGTTCAGCTTCTGGCCGCCACCGTCATCTTCGGGCTTGGCGATAGCAAAACAGACGATCGACTGGGTCGACAGGTCCGATGCCGCCCCATCAGGGGTCTCGCTCTTCACCTCGTCGAGCTCGTCGATCGTAACGAGATTGGGGCTGGCCGCGAGGCGCGCTTTGACCGCTTCTCGGAACCTGGCAAAGGCATAGCGGCACAATTCCGGTGGCAAAGCGCGCAGCAAATGCGCCTCGGCGATCGCGGGCAGCGCCCGGAACAGGTGTCCAAAACTAGCCGCAGACGAGACCGGTGACCTGCCTAGGCTGTCGCGCCACCACGCGTTCCAGTCCTCCGGCCGCGTGACGGCCGGCGCGGTGGCGAGCAGGTGTCGGACCTCCTTGGCACGCATGCGCAGCAGCTTGGGTGCAACCAAGGTTCCAGAAAAAGGCGGGCCCGTGAAAAACTTGGAGCCCGTAATCTGAACCATCCATTTGCGCAGGACCCAACCGCCGATCTCCGCCAATGGGTTACGCATCTGGCACGCGTCCACAACCACATCCACCCGGTCGGGCGCCATGCGCTCGATCTCGCCGGCCGCCTCCACGGAGGGAGCAGAGAGCCCGGTTTTGGAGGAAGCAAGCATATGCAACAAGAGGTGCCGGCCGTTGGCCAGCGCACGTCGTGAAATCTCTGAAAGTTCGGAATGGATCTCCGCGCGCGAACGCGTGCACCCCCCGTTGCCGCGAATTGCCACTTGAACTACTTCGATTTCTCGGCCGGGCCATGCCGCTTCGCCCTTTCGAATGGCTGCGCCGGACGCTGATAGATCGTCAAAGAAGCAGCCTGCCGCAGCGGTGGCCACGCCGCGGCCGCTTTCTTCGGGCGCGATCAGAATATTGGTAAGCGGCCGGTCGTCGGCCGCCAGGGCAAACAAAACGGCCAGGAATTCGGTGTCCGTCCCGGAAGGTGCGAGCACGACGTCGGCGTCCGACGACTGTAAGCCAAGAAGCGCGATCAACTCTGCCCCCAGGGCGTCGACGGTCCGGCCCCGCAAATCCTCGATGGCGAGCCCGTCGCGCAGCGCCGCTCCGATGAGGTCGCGCCGCAACATATCGCAGAGCATGAAGCCGTAATCGGAGATGCTCGATGCAGTGGAGGAGGAGAATTGCACCGCCTCCGGCCGCGGACGAGGCGTCGTGCCGTAGCGATTCATCCCCGTGGATTCGTCCACAATCAAACGGCTGTCGCCTCCCGCAACCAGCAAACGTTCGACCGGAAGGGACAGCTCGCCACAGTCCACCAATTCCGTAGCGCCCGTCAGGCCACCAAGTCCTTCGATGCGGGATGCCTGCCATTGCAGCAGGTTCGGGGCCATTTGAAATTTCTCGCCTTCGACGAGGGCGGCGGCCATGAAATCCGGCACGTGATCCGTCACCAGTTCGCGCTGATGTGGCGACAGTTGAGCTATCAGTGCCGAACCATGACGCAGGGCCGCACTCAGGGCCGCTGTTATCCGCGACATGGTTGTGGGTTTAACCGAGAGCAGGAACGAAGTCTCGAGCGCCCACCGCGCCGCCGCTGCCAAAGCGGTCGAATCGCCGAGCAACACCGGTGGTAGCATCAAAACACCCGACCGCTTGATGAAGAAAGGCGCATGATCCGACGTCCCCAGGGCGATCCGCGTTGAGGCTGCCGGCAGCAATGCGGCCATTGCCGGGTCCGATTGCAACAGCTGTCGAAGGGCCGGATGGGGAGCTTGTATTTCGGCGGTTTCGGTTCCCACTCGCACGGCCGCGCCCGTGTGCAGTCCGATTGCCGCCCCGAGACGGTGATAAAAAGGAACGAGTGTTGCAATGCGGGGGTTGGGCGGAAGGGCCGCGTCAACGACTGCGCCGCGCTCCGTTCTCTTGTAGAGGCGCGCCAACTGGACGCGGGTCTGGGGAGGCCAGGGCTCGATGATGTGCCGCGTACTCTTGGGCGGAAGAAGATCCCCCGAGGTCGCTCGCTCGCGCACCTCTTTTGGTGTGAAATCCTCGTTATCGCGCCATGACTCCAGACGCACCCTCGAATCGTCATAAGATAGCAACACCGCCGGGACCACCCGCAAGCTCAATCGTTTGGCCACGGCGACACGGTGATGCCCGTCCATGACGGCGAATGTCTTATCATCGACAAGAACCGGGTGAGTCCAAATCCCGGTTATGGAAATTTCGGTCAGCAACTCCTCAACAAGATCGGGGTCGCTCTCTTCGGTTGGGAGTATTTGATCAACACCAAGTAAAACTATGTCGTACTGCGAGTGTCCGTCTATCATTCCAATTTCATATCCTTACGGGTATCAGCGGCGGCGATCGGCTACAGAGTATCCCGTTACAATGCTCGAACAGGTCTTAACAGCCCGTTGAAAAAGGGGCCTTGTCAGAGCAAATCGGCTTGAGCCGGGGAGGGGCGTTCCGTAGCTCGCAGCGATGCGCAATCCGTTCCGTTATTTGAACAGCTCGCCCGAGGTGATCCGCCTCGCGGTCATGATGTATGCCCGTTATCCGCTCTCGCTACGGCAGTTCTCAGACTTGACCACATGTGAACTTCCCATAGTGTTCATATCTCCAACCTAGAAAAGAACTCGTTCCCCCAAGGCGAATATTTCCGTCCGTGCCGTTCACGAAGACTTCTTAAGCTACCAATGCCCGAGCCACGACGGGACGCCCTGGACGCTTGCCCCGACCCTGCCGCGCTAGGCTGCGGCGCTATGAGGGAAACGGCGGCGTTGTGGCGGCGGATGTCCAGTGCTCCTCCGACTTCGGCCCTTTCCGCGACTGGTTGCCGTGAGGGTTCGTGAGCGGTCACGGGGAACGGTAAGTCATCGGCTATCCAGGTGGAGGAGCAGCGCCATGGTCGCGGCGGCGAAGACAATAACGGCGGTACCGG
>JAOUCL010000098.1 GCA_029859805.1 Rhodospirillales bacterium
GCCACGGTGACGATCGCGGTCGGAGCAGTGAACGACCCGCCGGTGGCGGTCGACGACAGCTATGCGACCGACGAGGACGTGGCGCTGAACGTGGCGGCGCCGGGCGTGCTGGGCAACGACAGCGACCCGGATGGCGATCCGATCACGGCGGTGCTGGGCACATCCGGCCCGACGAACGGCAGCGTGACGTTGAACGCCGACGGCTCGTTCGACTACACGCCGAACGCCGACTTCAACGGCAGCGACAGCTTCACCTACGTGGCCAACGACGGCCAGGTGGACTCGAACGTCGCGACGGTGACGATCACGGTGAACGCGGTGAACGACCCGCCGGTTGCGGTCGACGACGCCTACACGACCGACGAGGACGTGGCGCTGAACGTGACGGTGCCGGGCGTGCTGGGCAACGACACCGACCCGGAGGGTGATCCGATTACCGCGGTGCTGGGCACATCCGGCCCGACGAACGGCAGCGTGACGCTAAACCCCGACGGTTCGTTCAGCTACGTGCCGAACGCCGACTTCAACGGCACCGACAGCTTTACCTATGTCGCCAACGACGGGCAGGCCGACTCCAACGTCGCGACGGTGACGATCACGGTCACGCCGGTGAACGACGCCCCGCTGGCGGTCGACGACAGCTATACGACCATCGAGGATACACCGCTGTCGATCGCGGCGCCGGGCGTGCTGGGTAATGATAGCGATGTCGACGGCGATCCGCTGACGGCGGTGCTGGTCACCAGCACGTCCAATGGCGGCTTGACGTTGAATGCTGACGGCTCCTTCACTTACACGCCGAACGCCGGCTTCAACGGCATCGACAGCTTCACCTACGTCGCCAACGACGGTCTGCTGGACTCCAACGTCGCGACGGTGACGATCACGGTCAGTGGCCAGCAGGATCCGCCGGTGGCGGTCGATGACAGCTACACGACTGACGAGGACGTGACGCTTTCGGTGGCGGCGCCCGGTGTGCTGGCCAACGACAGCGACCCGGACGGCGATTCGATCACAGCGGTATTGAACACCGGACCGGCGAACGGCACGCTGGTGCTGAACACCAACGGTTCGTTCGACTACACGCCGAATGCCGACTTCAACGGCACCGACAGTTTCACCTACGTCGCCAACGACGGCATTGAAAGCTCCAACATCGCCACGGTGACGATCACGGTCACGCCGGTGAACGACCCGCCGGTGGCGGCGAACGACGCCTACACGACCGACGCGGACGTGGTGCTCAACGTGGCCGCGCCGGGCGTGCTGGGTAACGACACGGATGTCGACGGCGATCCGCTGACGGCGGTGCTGAACACCGGCCCGGTCAACGGGACGCTGACGCTCAATGCGGACGGCTCGTTCACCTATACACCGAATGCCGGCTTCAACGGCATCGACAGCTTCACCTACGTCGCCAACGACGGGCTGGCGAACTCCAACGTCGCCACGGTGGCGATCACGGTCAACGTCGCGACCCCGCCCCCGGTGGCGGTGGGCGACACCTACGTGACCAACGAGGACGTGACGCTTGCGGTGGCGGCGCCCGGTGTGCTCGCCAACGATACCGACGCGGAGGGCAATCCCTTGACCGCCGCTCTGGTCGCCGGTCCGGTGAACGGGACCCTGACGCTGAACCCCGACGGCTCGTTCGTCTATCTGCCCGACGCCGACTTCAACGGCGCCGACAGCTTCACCTACGTCGCCAACAACGGCGTGTCGGACTCCAACGTCGCCACGGTGACCATCACGGTCACGCCGGTGAACGATGCTCCGGTGGCGGCGAACGACAGCTACACGACCGACGAGGACACGGTACTCGACGTGCCGGCGCCGGGCGTGCTGGACAACGACACGGATGTCGACGGCGATCTACTGACCGCCGTGCTGGATACCGGCCCGGCGAACGGAACGGTAGTGCTGAACGCCGACGGTTCGTTCACCTACGCGCCCGACCTCGGCTTCTTCGGTAGCGACAGCTTCACCTACGTCGCCAGCGACGGGCTGGCGGACTCCAACGTCGCGACCGTGACCATAACGGTCAACGCGCTGGATCCCGACATCAACCTGAACCCGAACAGTCTGGCATTCGGCGACACGGTCGTGGGTACCTTCAAGGACCTGACCACCCAGATCGAGAACCTGGGATCCGACGATCTCGTCGTGGACATGATCATGCTTTGCGCCGGGACGAGCATGGAGTACAGCTGGTCGCCCGATGCGCCCTTCACGGTCGCGCCTTCAGGCAGTCAGGCCCTGACGGTGACCTATGGGCCGGTCGATTTGGGCGACGATCCGGGCTGTCTCGAGGTCTCGAGCAACGACCCCGACGAGGACCCGGCCGTCCTCGCCTTGTCCGGCACCGGGGTCGAGCAGCAGTTCCTGGATCTCGACATCGTCGGATTCAAGGTGACCAAGCGGATCGATCTCAGCAGGCCGAAGCCGATCGGGGTAAGGCTGACGGTCAAGAACGACGGCACCGTCAACAGCGCAACCAGACCTGCGACCGTCGTCGGCGTGCAGAACGGGGCTCAGGTCTACAGCGAGACGCTCCAGGTCTCCGATGCGGTCGGCGACGGGCGCAGCAAGTTCGACTTCCCGACCTACACGCCGACGGAGCCCGGCGACATCCTATGGACCGCCACCATCGCCGATGACGATCCCGACATCGACGAGGCGACGGCCACGACCGCGGTTATTCCGTAACAGAGCGATCTGGTAATCTTTTGGGAAGGGGCCTTGGGCCCCTTCCTTTTTCTTTGGGCTCGTATAAGGGCCGATCAGCGCGCCGGCGTTGTCCTCGCTGCCGTCGATGTCGCAGGCGATCGCGTATACGCCGGCCAGGCCGCCCAGGGCGAGCGCCAGGGCCAGAGAGCACTCGCGATTGCGCGCGGGGTCGCCGTGGTCTTGCCGCCGGACAGCGGCACGCCGGGCGACCGGGCGATCAGCCGAAAGTCCGCCTCGGCCAGCCGTGGGTCGCCGGGGCCTTTCCGGCGGTATCGGCGCCGCGAAACGGCGAAGGGAGCGTCCTTGGCCATGGAACCTCGACGCGAAGCCCCCAAGATTTCTTCCATTTCTTGACACATATCAATGCGCCGGAGGTTAACGCAATTTTAACTATTCTAAAACAGGTGGCTTCATTGTGTCGGTCACCGCACAAGGCCTGAGAGTCAACGAGACCGAGAGCCAATCGAAACGCTCTAGCCATCGTTGACAGGCGTTTTCCATGACGCCGGGGGCGCAGCCGAAGCGGACGGCAACCGAATTCAGGAGGGAGAACGGATCATGATTAGCGGAATTTTCCCGAAGTCTTCGACCATGTCACCGGACCCTGCTCCGGTCAAGCGGGGCTGGCGCTGGACCGGCGCCCTGCTCATGCTGTTGACGGTCGCGGCCCTTTTCAGCTGGGCTCCTCCAGCCGGCGCCTTCGAGCAATGGTCGGTCGATACAGTCAGCGGGAATTGCGCCGATTGCCACGGCGACTTCCGCGGCGGCAGCAACTACATCTCCTTCAAAGACGGTACGGCCTGGGGCGTCGACCTCCACGACGGCCACCGGACTATCATGTTGAGTAGCGACTGCGACACCTGCCACTCGGCAGGTGGTCGGTTTCCGGTCCTGCTCAACGCCTCCGCAGGCGGAACCGGCTTCGAGCCGATCTCCTGCGTGGGGTGTCACGGCCGCAACGAGGACCTCAACAACGGCCAGATTGGCGCGGGCCTGCGCCAGCACCACACCAACGCCGGAGCGGCCTTCTGTGGCGGCTGCCACGTGGATAACGATCCGGCCACCTTCACCGCGGCGGGCGAAGACGTGCCTCCATCCTACTATTTCACCCCGGATGGGGCGCATCCAAACAAGCCGACGGACGCCTGCAATGCGGCACCCGCTCCCGGCAATGAGAACAAATTTGGTCCGACCGGCCTGGACAACGACGGCGACCTCCTGGACGATGCCGCCGATATCGCCGACTGCGGACCCGTGAACACCCCGCCGGTGGCGGTCGACGACAGCTATACGACCGACGAGGACGTGACGCTCATCGTTGCGGCGCCCGGCGTGCTGGCCAACGACACGGATGCCGACGTGGGTGACACGCTGACCGCCGTGTTGAACACCGGTCCGGCCAACGGCACTCTGACGCTGAACGCCGACGGCTCGTTCACCTACATGCCGGCGTCGAACTTCAACGGCAGCGACAGCTTCACCTATTTCGCCAACGACGGCACGGTGAACTCCGCTACCGCCGCGACGGTGACTATCACGGTCAACCCGGTGAACGATGCGCCGGTGGCCGATGCCAACGGCCCGTACAGCGGGACGGCCGGGGTGGCCGTGACCTTCGACGGGTCGGGCTCGTCGGATGTCGATGGCGACGCGCTGACCTACGCGTGGGACTTCGGCGACGGCAACACCGGGACGGGCGTCAGCCCGAGCCACACCTACGCGGCCGCCGGGACCTTCACCGTCACCCTGACGGTGAGCGACGGCACGCTGAGCGATACGGCGACGGCCACGGCCACGATCGGCCCGGCCGGCAATACTCCGCCGGTGGCGGTCGACGACAGCTTCACGACCGACGAGGACGTGTCGCTCTCGGTGGCGGCGCCCGGCGGGCTGGCCAACGACACCGACGCGGAGGGCGATCCGCTGACCGCCGTGCTGGACACCGGCCCGGCCAACGGCACCCTGACGCTGAACGCCGATGGCTCGTTCACCTACATGCCGAACGCCGACTTCAACGGCTCCGACAGCTTCACCTACTTCGCCAACGACGGCACGGTGAACTCCACCAGCCCGGCGACGGTGAGTCTCACCGTCAACCCGGTGAACGACGCGCCGGTGGCCGACGCCAACGGCCCGTATACCGGCACGGTCGGGGTAGCGGTGACCTTCGACGGGTCCGGATCGTCCGATGTCGACGGCGACGCGCTGACCTATGCGTGGGACTTCGGCGACAGCGGCACCGGAACGGGCGTCAGCCCGAGCCACACCTACGCGGCCGTCGGGACCTATACCGTCACCTTGACGGTGAGCGACGGCATGCTGAGCGATACGGCCACGGCCACGGCCGAGATTTCGGATGCGCCGGTGGACATCGTGGATCTCGACATCGTGAGCTTCAAGGCGAGCAAAAAGGTCAAGCTGCGGTTGGAGGTCCCGCCTCTCGGCGATGGTAAGCAGCTCTACATGGACAACTGCGCATTCTGCCATGGGGAGGACGCCAGCGGCGGTCCGGTTGACGAGGATGTCCGCGGGGCATCGGCCAGCGAGATCTACGAGGCGATACAAGAGGAGGAGGAGATGCAGTTCCTGTCCTTCCTCTTGCCCGAGGAAATCCATGCCATCGCCAACTATCTCGGAACCTTGAAGGACGACGACGACGACGACGACGACGATGACGACGACTACGAGAGGAAGTTCATCAAACTCAAACTTGAGCTGAAGAACGATGGCGAAGTCGACGAGATCAGGCCGGCCACCATCACCGGCACCGTCGAGATGGACGGGATGGAGCAGGTGGTCTATTCGGCCACGATCGACGTAGCGGCTCAGGTCAACACCGACAGCACCAAGTACTTTACCAAGGTCAAGCATATGGTGTTTGCCGAGGATCTCGACCTGATGAACTACAAGGAAGAGATCGTGATCCGCTGGGTCGTCGAGATCCTGGACGATGATCCCGACGAGGACATCGCCACGGCCTACACGACGGTCGAGTTCAAGGGGCCCGATGATTACGAGCATGGCGAAGATCACGTCGACGGCGGATGGGTAGGAGTAAGAGTAGACTAAGAAACACATGACGATGATGACGAGACGTCATCGCAACGTCTGAACCTGCCTCCGGGGGAAGGAGACCGAGTTCTCCTTCCCCTCTTTTCCTTGCATGCTCAGGGCGCATGCGAGGGCAGGCGAGGAACAAGACGGCCCGGCGTGGGCTGGGTTCAGCCGCCTTGTCGCAGCACCAGGACCGCGCGGAAGTCGTTGACGTTGGTCAGGGTCGGGCCGGTCATGACCAGGTCGCCCAGGGCCTCGAACAGGCCGTAGGCGTCGTTGTCGGCCAGGCGCGCCTTGGCGTCGAGGCCGAGGGCGGCGGCGCGGGCCAGGGTATCGGGGCCGATCAGCGCGCCGGCGTTGTCCTCGCTGCCGTCGATGCCGTCGGTGTCGCAGGCGATCGCGTGGATGGCGGGGCGGCCGTCCAGGGCGAGCGCCAGCGCCAGCAGGAACTCGGCGTTGCGCCCGCCGCGGCCTTGGCCCCGCACGGTGACCGTGGTCTCGCCACCAGAGAGCAGCACGCAGGGCGGTGGCGCAGGCTGGCCGTGACGTGCCGCCTGGACCGCGATGGCGGCCATGACCCGGGCGACCTCGCGCGCCTCGCCCTCGATCGAATCGCCCAGGATCAGCGGGGCGATGCCGACGGACTTGGCCGCGGCGGCCGCGGCTTCCAGGGCGTCCTGCGGCCGGGCGATCAGCCGGAAGCCCGCCCCGGCCAGGCGCGGGTCGCCGGGCTTGGGCGTCTCCTCGGCCGCCGCCGCCAAGTGCCGCGCCACGGCCGGGGGCGGCTCTATCGCGTACTTCTCCAGGATCGCGCGGGCCTCGGCGAAGTCGGTCGGGTCCGGCACGGTAGGGCCGGAGGCGATCACTGACGGCCCGTCCCCCGGCACGTCTGAGATCGCCAGGGTGACGACGCGCGCCGGCGCGGCGGCGGCGGCCAGGCGCCCGCCCTTGACCGCCGAAAGGTGCTTGCGGACGCAGTTCATCTCGGTGATGTCGGCGCCGCAGGCGAGCAGCGCGCGGGCGACCGCCTGCTTGTCCTCGAGGCTCAGCCCCGGCGCCGGCAGGGCTAAGAGCGCCGAGCCGCCGCCCGAGATCAAGCAAAGCAGCAGGTCTTCCGGCGCAAGGCCCCGGGCCTTTTCTAATATCCGCTCAGCCGCGCGGCGCCCGGCGGCGTCGGGCACCGGGTGGGCCGCCTCGACCACCTCGATGTCCCGACACTCGACCGCGTGGCCGTAGCGGGTCACGACCAGGCCCTCCAGCGGACCCGGCCAGTGGTCCTCGACCGCCTTGGCCATGGCCGCGGCCGCTTTGCCCGCGCCGACCACGACGGTGCGGCCGGCGGGCGGGTCCGGCAGGTGCCGCGGCAGTGTCTCGCGCGGGTCGGCAGCCGCCAGCGCGGCATCGAACAGGGCGCGGAGCAGGGCGCGGGGATCGTCGAAAGTCATTCCGCGGTGGCCCCCGTCGCCTTGGGATGGGTCTCGCGCAGGCCGAGGCCCGCGACGAGGCCGACGGCGAGGAAGACGATCAGGCTGGTCAACGCCGGGCGGTAGGCCTCGGCCGAGTAGACCCGCGCGCCCTCGACCAGCGAGCCGTCCCAGCCGAGGTCGAGCAGCCAGCCGATCAGCGGCTGGAAGACCGCGCCCGTCCCCGTCACGGCGCAGTTGACGAAGGCGTAGGCGACGCCGGCCACGGCCATGGCGTTGGCCTCGCGCGCCATGGCGAAGGCGACCACCATGGCGCCCAGGCCGATGCCGTTGGCCAGGAATAGTCCCGAGAGCACGGCGAGCGGCAGGTCCGGCAGATAGAGCACCGCCGCCAGGCAGGAGAGGCCGAGGCCGTTGCCGGCGAGCAGGAAGAGCTTGCGCCGGCCGAGCCGGTCGGACAGCGTGCCGATCAGGGGCCCGCCGAGCGCCCAGCCGATGAGCATCAGCGAGGTCATCGCCGCCGCCTCGGGCCGCTCCAGGCCGCGGGTCTGCATCAGCCAGGCCACGCCCCAGAGCCCGGCAAAGGACAGCAGCGGCGCGGTCATGGCCGCCGCCGCGAGCGCCACGAGCCAGTTCTGCGGCCGCCTGGCGACCGCCCAGAGGCCGGCGAGCAGGGACGGTGCCGTGGGGCCCGCCGGGCCAACCGGCGCCGGCGTCTCGGGCGGCCGGTCGCGCACCACCAGCCAGATCGCCGCCGCTAGCAGGACCCCGAAGCCCGCCGCACCGGCCAGGGCGTTGCGCCATCCGGCGGTCTCGACCAGCGCAGCCAGCGGCGCCTGGCCGCCGATCCCGCCCAGCATGCCCAACATCAGCGTCAAGCCCGAGACCTGGGCGAAGCGTTCGGGCGGAAACCACGCGGTCGCGAGCTTGAGCGTGGCGACGAAGCCGAAACCGGCCCCGGCGCCGATCAGAAGGCGCCCGAAATAGGCGAGGGGGAGTCCCTCGGCCAGGGCGAACAGCAGGCTGCCCAGGCCGCAGAGCAGCGCCCCGCCGGTCAGCAGACGCCGCGGCCCCCAGCGGTCGACCATCATTCCGACCGGGATCTGCAGACCGGCATAGGCATAGAAGTAGAAGGCCGAGAGGTTGCCCAGGACGGCGCCGCCCACGGCCAGGTCGCGCATCAGCGAGTCGATCATCACGCTGGGCGCGACCCGCTGAAAGAAGCCGTAGCAGAACAGGGCCGCGCCCAGGCCCCAGGTCAGCCACGGCAGCCAGCCGGCGCTGAGCCGCCGTGGCGCTGCGAGCGTGGCCTGGGCCTCGGGCATGGGCGGGGCCTCTCGTTGGCGAGCCTGTGCGCCAGGGTCGGCGCGCTTAAGCGGCTTGGCTGGTTTCGGCGAAGTGCAGGGCGTTGACGACCTCCTCGAGCTTCGCCCGGTCCATCAGATAGAGATTCCGGCCCTTGCGCCGGACCAATCCGGCGGCTGTGATCTGGCTGAGCGCCCGCGCCGCGGTCTCGCGCGTCGTGCTGACCCGGCTGGCGATCTCGCGCAGCGGCGGCAGGGGCCGCACGATCCACAGGCTAGGCACGGCGGCGTCGGGCTGGGCCATGCGCAGCAGCTCGGCATAGACCCGCTGGGTGGCGGCCAGGGTCGAGAGCTCCATGATCCGCACGTCGCCGGAACGCACCATGTGGCTGAGGCGCTTGAGCACCTTGAAGGTCACCTCGACCCTCTCCTGCAGCACCTTGAGGAAGGTGCGGGAGGGCATCGTGGCGATCAGCGAGTCCTGGACCGCCACGACGCTGGCCGAGCGCGGCCGGCCGTCGATCGCGGAGAGCTCGCCGAAGCTGTCGCCGGCCTCGACCGACGCAAACGCGATCTCGCGGCCGGAGAGCGAGAAGTTGACCACGCTGACCGCCCCCTCGGCGACGAAGAAGACATCGCGCGTTTCCGAGCCGAAGTCGATGATCCGCTGGCCGGCGTGGACGCGCCGCCAGCGGCACTCCGTCTCGAGCTTCTGGCGCACTTTCGAATCGAGGTCCGCGAAGAAATGGATATCTTCCAGAGACTTTACCGGTCCGCCTTCCACTTCCATGTTCCTTCCCGAACGGGCCGGCCCCCCCAAAGGCCGGCGGAAACGACACGCGACTTAAATCTCCAGTCGGGTAGCCTATCCCATCAAACGACCTGGAACCCGTGGGCGTAGGGATCCCGGTCGTCTATGAAGATGGTATTGAATCCGGTGATCCTTGCCCAGCCCTCGATCGAGGGCACGATGGCCTCGTGGTTGCCGACCCGGGTCTCGGCCTCGACCCGGCCGCGGAAGATCGAGCCGATGATGCTCTCGTGCACGAACTCGTCGCCGGGCGAAAGCTCGCCGCGCGCGGCCAGCTGCGCCATGCGCGCCGAGGTTCCGGTGCCGCAGGGGCTGCGGTCGATCGCCTTGTCGCCGTAGAACACGGCGTTGCGGGCCTGTGCGCCGCTGCCGTCGCTCGGCCGGCCGGTCCACAGGATGTGGCTGACGCCGCGGATCGTCGGGTCTTCCGGGTGAGCGATCTCGACCGCCTCGTTGAGGCGCCGGCGCAGGACCGGCGAGAGGCGCAGCAGGTCGCCGGCCGAGAGCTCGGCCAGGTCCCGGTAGTTCGCCTGGGCCTCGACGATGGCGTAGAAGTTGCCGCCGTAGGCGATATCGACCGAAAGGCGGCCCAGCTCGGGGCATTCGACCTCGACGCCCTCGGCTGCCAGGTAGGCGCCGACATTGGTGATCCTGACCGCCTCGACCCGGCCCCCGGCGGTGCGGAAGCGCGCCTCGACCGGACCGGCCGGGGTGTCGAGCCTGAGCAGATCGGCCTCGCGCGGCTGGACCAAGCCGCGCTCCAGGGCGAAGGTAACAGTGCCGATGGTGCCGTGGCCGCACATGGGCAGGCAGCCGCTGGTCTCGATGTAGAGCACGGCGACGTCGCAGTCCGGGCGGGTCGGCGGGTAGAGGATCGCGCCGGACATCAGGTCGTGGCCGCGCGGCTCGAACATCAGCCCGGTGCGGATCCAGTCGTAGCGCGCGAGGAAGTCCTGGCGCCGCTCGCTCATGGTGGCGCCCTCGAGCGGCGGCCCGCCGCCGGCCACCAGGCGAACCGGGTTGCCGCAGGTATGGCCGTCGATGCAAAAGAACGTGTTCGGCCGAAACGCGCCGTTTCCCTCGCTCATGGGGGCAGTATTAGGCCCCGCCGGGCCCTGTTGCAACAAGGGCGAAGCGGCTATAGTCGGGGCGATGACCGAAGCTGCCATGCCCGTGGAACGCCCCGACCTGCCGCTGCTCGCCACCGACGAGCCGGCGCCCTACGAGATCGTGAACCAAGCGGGCGCCGCGCCGCTGCTGCTGCTTTGCGACCACGCGACGAACTTCATGCCGCGCGCCTTCCGCTCGCTCGCGCTCGACGAGGCCAGGCTGGCCCGGCACATCGCCTGGGACATCGGCATCGCCGAGGTGACCCGGGATCTCTCGCGCCGGCTCGACGCGCCGGCGGTGCTCTCCCGCTTCTCGCGCCTGATCGTCGATCCCAATCGCCAGATCGACGACCCGACCCTGATCCCGCAGATTGGCGACGGCGTGGTGGTCCCCGGCAACCGGGACCTGACGCCCGAGGCGCGCGCAGCGCGGATCGACGGCTTCCACCGGCCCTACCACGCTGCCGTGGCGCGGACGCTCGACGCCCTGACGGCGCGCGGCCCCGGACCGGCGGTGGTCTCGATGCACAGCTTCACCCCGGTGATGAAGGGCTTCGAGCGGCCCTGGGAGATCGGCATCCTGTGGAACGAGGACGGGCGCCTGCCGCTGCCGCTGATGGCGCGGCTGCGCGCGCAGGGCCTGACCGTAGGCGACAACCAACCTTATTCCGGGCGGGGCGGCCACGGCCACACGCTGCAAGCCCACGCCGATCCGCGCGGCCTCGCCAACGCCCTGATCGAGGTGCGCCAGGACCTGATCGACACGCATCACGGCGCGGCCCAGTGGTCCGCCCTGCTCGCCAAGGTGCTGGCCGAGGTGCTGAGCGACCAGCAGATTTTCGAGGCGGAGTCCGCGGCATGACCGAACCCAGCTTCACCATCGGCATCGAGGAGGAGTACCTCCTGGTCGACCGGAAGACCTGCGATCTCGTCAACGACACGCCCGAAGAGGTCATGGCGGAGTGCGAGCGGCGCCTCGAGGGACGGGTCATGCCCGAGTTCCTGCGGTCGCAGATCGAGATCGGCACCAGCAAGTGCGCCAACGTCAAGGAGGCGGCCGCCGAGATCCGCCATCTGCGCAAGACCGTGGCCGAGGTTGCCGCCGAGCACGGGTTGGCGCCGATCGCCGCCTCGACCCATCCCTTCGCCGCCTGGGACGCCCAGAAGCACACCGACAAGGAGCGCTACAACGTCCTCGCCCGCGACATGCAGGCGGTGGCGCGCCGGCTCCTGATCTGCGGCATGCACGTCCATGTCGGCCTGGACGACGACGAGCTGCGCATCGACCTGATGGGCCAGATCGCCTACTTCCTGCCGCACCTGCTGGCGCTGACCACCTCCTCGCCCTTCTGGCGCGGCGAGTCGACCGGGCTCAAGTCCTACCGTCTGGCGGTGTTCGACGAACTGCCGCGCACCGGCCTGCCCGAGACCTTCGAGTCCTGGGGCGAGTACAAGCGGCATCTCGATATCATGATCGGAGCGGGTCTGGTCGAGGACGCCAGCAAGCTGTGGTGGGACGTGCGGCCCTCGGCGCGCTTCCCGACCCTGGAGATGCGCATCGCCGACGTCTGCACCCGGGCCGAGGACGGCTTCGCGATCGCCGCGGTCTACGTCTGCCTACTGCGTATGCTCTACCGCCTCAAGCGGAGCAATCAGCGCTGGCGCAAGTACACGAACATGCTGGTCCAGGAGAACCGCTGGCGCGCGCAGCGCTATGGATTCGACGAGGGCCTGGTCGATTTCGGGCTCGGCAAGATCGTGCCCTACAACGACCTGCTGGAGGAGATCATCGAGCTGGTGCGGGTCGACGCGCTGGCGCTCGATTGCCTGGACGAGCTCAAGCACGCGCGCGAGATCGTGCAGCGCGGCACCAGCGCCCACCGCCAGGTCGAGGTCTTCGAGGAGGCCCTGGAGGAGGGCGCCGACAAGCAGGAGGCCCTGAAGGCCGTCGTCGACTTCCTGATCGAGGAGACGCTGGTGGGGGTGGAGTGAGGCAGGGCGGCACACGGCCGTCTCACGCCTCTCCGAACTTCTCCCGCAAGCGCTTCAGCACCTTCAGCGTCGTGCGCAGGTCCTTCTCGCCGATGCCCTCGGTCAAGCGCTCGGCCGTCTCGGCCAGGCGGGCGTCCATTTCGGCGAAGGCCGCTTCGCCCGCGGGGGTCAGCGCAAGGAGCTTCGAGCGCTTGTGCGCCGGGTTGTCGAGGTATTCGATCAGGCCGGCCTCGGCCGCCTCGTCGGCCAGGTGCTGGATGCGCTGACGGGCCACCGGGCGCATGCGGGCCAGCTGCGGCACCGTCGCGGGGCCGTGCAGCTCGAGGCTGCGCAAGAAGCCCCAGAGCCCGCCGCCCCAGGCGGTCACGAGCCCCTGACTCTTGCCGAGCGCTCGCATTCGGAAGAACACGGCGGCCGTCTCGACCAGGACCTGGTAGAGCGCCTCGCCCGCCGGGCTTCGTTCGATCCGTCGCGCCATGCACCGCACTCCCGAAAAATGGGGACAGTCCCCATTTTCTTGCCACTGGGGCCTTGACAAGCCAATTGACAATCATAATGTCATTATGACAATGTTATTGTCAATAGGAGAACGGCCATGGAGGCGATGACCATGTCGGCGCAAGGGAGCGCGGGTCTGCATCAGTTCGGCCGGCCGCGGGGCCGGGTCGGCTGGCTCGTGGGCCATCTGATGGCGCTCAAGAACGACGCCATGAACCGGGCGGCGCTCGACCATCTGGACCTGCAGGCCGGCGACCGAGTGCTTGAGATCGGCTACGGTCCGGGCAGGACGCTCAAGCAGGCCGCACGCCGCCTCGAGCGCGGCTTGGCCGCCGGGCTCGACCACTCCGAGGTCATGGCGCGCCAGGCGGCCCGGCGGTGCCGGCGGCTGATCCGGCAAGGCCGGGTCGAGGTCAAGTGCGGGGGCGTGTCTGAGATCCCCTACGCCGACGAGAGCTTCGACAAGGCCTATGCGGTCAACTGCTTCCAGTTCTGGCCCAGCCCGGTGAACGACCTGCGGGAGGTGCGCCGCGTGCTCAGGCCGGGCGGCCGGCTCGTGCTGACCATACGGGCCGCCGAGCGGCCGCTCAGGTTCGACCTCGCGCGGGCCAGCGGCGGCCTGTCGCGGGTCGAGCGCGCGCGCCAGGCCATGGCCGCGGCCGGCTTCGAGGACATCGCGGTGCACCGCCGCAAGGCCGGGCGCCTGCTCGCCGTCTCAGTCGTCGGGCGCAGGTCGGGTGGGGATGCTTGAGCGCGCGCGCGCGAATCACGGTCAACAGGATGCACACAAGAACCAAGCAGGAGATCCGACATGAACACCAAGAAAGCGCTTATCGTTTCCACGGTCGCGGGCCTCGCCCTTGTGGGCGGTCTGTCCCTGGCGATGCCGAGTTGGGAGGCGGCGCGGCCGGCCTTCGCCGCCGTGGGTGACGGCCCCGGGCGCCATTTCGGCCGCCACGGCCACGGCCATGGCGGGGGACACAAGCTGATGAGGCTGTGCAGCGAGCGGCGCGACGAGCGCCTGGCCGACCTCGTCGCCTTCGTCGAAAGCTTCGTCGAGTTCACGCCGGAGCAGACCGGGGCCTGGACCGAGTTGACCACCGCGCTCGACAGCGGCAGCGCGCGCATCGATACGGCCTGCGGCGAGTTGAGGACCGCCGGCAAGCCCGAGACGGCACCGGACAAGCTGGCGCGCTTCGAGGTGCTCCTGGAGGCGGGCCTCGACGCGGTGCGCGAGGTGCGTCCCGCGTTCGAGGGCTTCTACGCCGTGCTCGACGCCGAACAGAAGGACGCCATCGACCGCCTGGCGATGCACCGCCGCCGGTGAATCCCTCGGGTCGTGAACCGAGGAAACACCCGTGCTCTCCCTCCCCCTCGACGGGGGAGGGCCGGGGCGAGGGCGGTGCGTCCGTGAGTGCGATCGCGGTGGCGAGGCGCGCTAGGGCCCTTCGTCCACCCCCTGGACAAGCGGCCGGCCTTGACCAATATGGAGGGCACGCAAACGGAACGAGACAGGGGAGCCGGAGATGGACATCGACGACAAGACCCGCACCGAGCTGGAGGCCGCCGCCTTCCGCCGCCTGGTCGAGCACTTCCGGGCCCACCCCGAGGTGCAGAACATCGACCTCATGACCCTGTCCGGCTTCTGCCGCAACTGCCTGTCCAAGTGGTACAAGGCCGCGGCCGAGGAGCGCGGCCTCGAGCTGGACTACGACCGGGCCCGCGAGATCGTCTACGGCATGCCCTACGCCGAGTACAAGGCGAAGTATCAGACCGAGGCGAGCGAGGCACAGAAGGCGGCCTACAAGGAAGCGCACACGCGCTTCGGGCTCGACTAACCCCTTGGCCGGGCCGCCCGGCTCGGCTAGGTTCGCGCGCCCGCCTTCGGCGGGGGTAGTCGTTTTCATCGGACCACGGAAGAGGGGATGGCGGCCATGGCGGACGTCGGCGGCATCGCGGCGGAGCGTTTGAAGTCTTTCATCGAGCGGGTCGAGCGCCTGGAGGAGGAGAAGGCGGCGCTTTCGGCCGATATCCGCGAGGTCTTCGCCGAGGCCAAGGGCAACGGCTTCGACACCAAGATCATGCGACAGGTGATCAAGCTGCGGAAGATGGAGGCCAACGACCGCCAGGAGCAGGAGCACCTGCTCGACCTCTACAAGCGCGCGCTGGGGCTGGAGGGGTAGACCTGCCATGGCCAAGTGCGTCGGCGTCAGTCAGGCGAAGGCTCGATTGTCTGGCTTGCTGGACGAAGTGATGTCCGGCGAGGACATTGTGATCACGAAATGAGGCAAGCCGGTTGCCAGGCTGACGGCCGCGGTGGTGGCCGAACCTCGCCGGCCAGGTTTTGTAAGGGGCCGCGTGACGGACGCGTTCTTCGAGCCCCTGCCTGCGAAAGAGTTCGACGTTTAGCAGGGGACACTTTGCCGGGCCCGCACCACGATCCTCTTGACTGGATGCCGGTGGCGCAATCCCGGGCGGAGGACCTCCAGGACCTCCCGGTTCAGACGAGAGGTGTGCACGGACTGCGTTCGGGTCGTACGGTGAACCGGAAGTCCGCCGATACCATGAAGCTGTCTGACACTGCCGACGCATGCCGATGCCCGATAAGATCATAATCAAGGACAAGTGGGGCGAGGAGCTGTGCGTCTATCGCGTGCGGCCCGGACGTAGCGGGTTGGCCGGGGCGGATCTGGAAGGCCAGGTTCTCCACGAGGCGGCTCTCGAAGGCGAGAACCTTCGCGGCGCCTGCCTCTATTGGGCGATCCTGTTTCAAGCGAACTTGCGGGCCGCTGATCTTTCCGATGCGAACCTTCGCGGCGCCAACTTGAAAGAGGCGAACCTCGAGGGAGCCAATCTGAGGGGTGCAAATCTCGGACCGGATAATCTCGGTGGTTCAACGGATATTTGCGGCGCGAACCTTGCCCGAGCCGACTTGTCGACGGCGATCCTCGATCAAGCCGAATATGACGAAAACACCGTGTTTCCGGAGGGGTTCGACCCCTCGGGCCATGGCATGGTGAAGGTCGGCGAGGATTGACCGGCGCGCCGGCCCGGGCGGTTCGAGCGGAGCCTGTCTCCCCCCTCACTCCGCCGCGTCGGCGGTGGGGAGCGCGGCCGGGTTGCGGAAGGCTTCGAGCAGCTGGGCCTCGTGGTCCTTGGCGGCCTTCAGGCTGGCCTCCTTGACGTGGCCGAAGCCGCGGATCGCTTCGGGGACCGAGGCGAGCTCCACGGCGAGGCCGTGGCTGTCGTGGCTCAATCCCGA
>JAOUCL010000349.1 GCA_029859805.1 Rhodospirillales bacterium
GAGCTTCAATCAGTTGCTTGCGCATCGTGTTCTCCCCCTCTTTGCCGCTTTACGATAGCAGCACAAAGTCTTGTGTCTATTGTGAAAATTGCTTACTTATTCGCGACACTGCCCGGTGCATCCGCCACATTTATTGGGCTGCTCTGCAAACTCCGGATCGGATTTCTTCAGTCACAATTGGAAAACAGCCCAGAATACGCACAGCGCAACAATGCCGAGCAGCGAAATCACATCCTCCGCAAAAAACGATGGTACGGTTTCTGCGCTTTGCGGTCCGCCGTTTCGCGACCGGCACGAAGCGCCGTCCGCCATGGACGGGGCGTGCGCGGGACAGGGGCCGGGGGTGGCGGGATATGACTTCCTGCCGGAACGAAAAGGGCCGCCACTGGCAGGGGCGGCCACGACGCCGGACACAATGGCCACTACCCGAGGCCGCAGCAAGAAAACCGTTCGATTCAGTATTTCTCCCCGGACTAAGGAAGTACCCGACTTCGCGGATTTTTCTTTCGACATAGACGCGCAACCGGATGCACGGGTTCCCCGCGCGGTGGCGTTTGATCGTGTCAGCGGACAGGTAGTTCAAGGTGCCCCTCATCTTCGAAGCAATGCGTGGAACGGTCCATATGTCAGCGGCGAAACCGGGTAGAATAGGGCGTCCGGCAGCGCCAACCCGCGACGACGACAACCTCGAGGAGGGCCCTTGCGCACATCCAGCGTCCGCCGTCGGAGCTTCGGTCTTCGACGAGCCGTCCTTATCGTGTTCGCCGTCACCCTGCTCGGGGGGCTGGGTGCCTGGCCCGCCGCCGCGCAGGAGATCTGGTATCCGGTGCCGGTCAACGTCTGGGAACCACCCTTCAATGCCGACCGGACCCGCCGCCCCGAGGAGTATCGTCCCCTGGAGGCGGCGCGTGAGCGCTGGCGGATCTGCGTGCTCATCCCCCATCTCAAGGACGCCTACTGGCTCGCCGTCAACTACGCCGTGCTGGACGAGGCGCGACGCATGGGCGTGAGCTTCGCGGTCTATTCCGCCGGCGGCTATGAGTACCTGGACCGGCAGCGCGAACAGTTCGATGAATGCCTGGGTGAATCCCCGGACGGCATTCTGCTCAGCGCCGTATCCCTGGACGGCCTCAACGACCTGGTCGCCGTCGCCGCGGGCCAGGGTGTGCCTGTGGTCGATCTGATCAACGGCGTCTCGGCGGCCGAGATCAGCGCCCGCGTGGGCGTGGACTTCTGGGACATGGGCGCGGCCACGGGCAGGTATCTCGCGGAACGACCGGGGGCATACGGCCGCTCTGTGCAGGTCGCCTGGCTGCCGGGGCCCGCAGGGGCGGGCTGGGTCGAAGCCGCCGACGCGGGCTTCCGCGCAGCCATAGACGAGAGCGACATCGCCATCGTGGAAGCCCTCAACGGCGACACGGGCCGGGCAGCCCAGCGGGCGCTGATGGAAGAAGCCCTCGACCGGCATCCCGGGGCGATCGACTACGTGGCGGGCACCGCTGTCACGGCGGAGGCGGGGGTAGGGGCGCTTCGCGACCGCGGTCTCGCCGACGAGATCGGGCTGCTCGCCTTCTACTATTCCCCGGGTGTCCACCGCGCGATCAAGCGCGGTCAGGTGCTGGCGGCTCCCAGCGACCTGCCGGCGCTGCAGACGCGGATTGCGATGGACACCCTGGTTCGGATCATCCAGGGGGACGACTACTTCCCTCACGTTGCGGCCAGCGTCGTGATGGTCGATCGGGAACGACTCAAGCAATGGGACGCGTCGTCCTCGCTGCCGCCGCGGGGTTTCCGGCCGGTGTTCAACCTGGCGTGGCATTGAGCGCAATTAACCGAAACGACGACACTGGTGGGTCCCGGGGCGTGATGCCGTCCGGCCTGCTGATCGCGCTGGCGATCCTGGCCGTCGGGCTGCTGATCACCCATGCGGTGGCCGGCGCCCTGCGCGCCCAGGCCGTCCGCGCCTGGGAGGACAAGGCCGAGCGGGAAGCCCAGGCCATGACCGCCGTGATGCTCGGGTGGCTGGAAGAGAGCTATGCGCCCCTGACCGCGCTGTCGGTCCTGTTCGACCAGTCCACCGCGGTGTCCCTGGCCGAGTTCCTGGGCGCTGCGGACTCCCTGGAGAGCAAGTCCCCCGCCTCGTTCCTCGACTCCATGGCCGCGGTCAGGGTGGCCGACGAGATCGGCGCGAGCGAGGTGTTGCTGTCCAACGACCCCTTCGGTCCGCTGCCGACCGGGTTGCGCATCGCCGACGAACCGGCGGTGCTGGACGCGGTCGCGGTGGCGGCCGCTCAGCCGGGTCGCCACGTCCTGGGCGGACCCGTGCAGATGGACGACGGCGTGCCGTTCCTGCCGGTCGCGATGGCGGCCAATGCCCCGTCGGGGCTGACTGTCGTGCTCGGCGTGCTGCGGCTGGACGAGCTCGTAGCCGGGCTGTTCGACGTCTACGGCCTGGAGGGGATGGGCGTCCAGGTCGGTGGCCGATTCGAGCAGCCGGATGGGCTGAGTCCCCGCGAGCCAATTGTCGGCATCCCGCTGGCTGAGCCCCGCCTCATTATCCCGGCCCGCAGCCTGAGCGCCTCGGCCGAGCTATTCATCGACTGGCGGATCGGCGCCGGATTCGAGGGCGGCGTGGCGGCCGGTACCGCCAGGCTGACTACCATCGCGGGCGCCCTGGTTTCGGCCCTGCTGGCGCTGCTGATCGGCTTCCTGCTGCGGCAGAACCGCATCGTGCGGGGCCGGGTGCGCGAGGCCACCCGGGAGCTGGCGGAGAGCGAGGCGAAATTCCGGGCGTTCTACGACCTCAACCTCGTCGGCCTGGCCGCGACCTCGGCCGAGAAGGGCTGGATCCTCGTCAACGAGTACCTGTGCGACCTGCTGGAATACGACAGGGAGGCGCTCCGGCAGCTCACCTGGAGCGACCTCACCCATCCGGATGACCTGCCGCTGGACGAGGTGGAGTTCGAGCGCATGGCGAGGGGCGAGATCGAGCGCTACGACCTCGAGAAGCGGTTTATCTCGCGAACGGGGCGCGAGATCCCCGCGTACATGTCGGTGAGCTGCGTCAGGAAGCCCGACCGAAGCCTGGATTTCGTCGTCGCCGTGGTCGTCGATATCACCGACCGGAAGGCGGCCGAAGTAGCGCTCAAGGCGGCACGCGACGAGGCCGACGCCGCGCGCGAGGCGGCCGAGGAAGGGACGCGGGCGAAGTCAGCCTTCCTCGCGAACATGAGTCATGAACTGCGTACGCCAATGAACGCCATCATCGGCTACAGCGAGATGCTGCAAGAGGAGTTCGAGGACGAAGGTCAGGACCAGTACCTGGCCGACATCGGCAAGATCCGGACCGCCGGCAAGCACCTGCTGTCGCTGATCAACGACATCCTGGACCTCTCGAAAATCGAGGCGGGCCGGATGGACCTGCTGCTCGAACGCTTCGACGTCGGCGAGATGCTGCGCGAAACCGTGGCCACCGCCCAGCCACTGATGGACGCGCAGGGCATCAACTTCGAAACCCGGTTCGCGGACGATCTCGGCGTCGTGCGCGCCGACCTTACCAAGCTGCGGCAGGCCGTCCTGAACCTGTTGTCGAACGCCGCCAAGTTCACCCGCGGCGGGCGCGCCGAGCTGCGCGCGGAGATCGTCGACGACGACGGCGCGCGGCGGCTTCGCATCGCGGTCGAGGACACCGGCATCGGGATCCCGGCGGACAAGCTCGACCACATCTTCGAAGAGTTCTCCCAGGCCGACGTCTCCACGACCCGGGAGTACGGCGGTACCGGGCTCGGCCTCGCCATCAGCCGCCGGTTCTGCCGGATGATGGGTGGCGACATCACGGTGGCCAGCGAAGTCGGCAAGGGCTCGACCTTCACGGTCGAGATCCCGGCGAACGTCGACGCGCTGGAGGCCGCACGCTCTTCCCGATCCGGCATAGAGGATCAGCCCGCCGTGACGGTGACGAGCGGCGAGGGCCCCCTGGTCCTGGTGGTCGAAGACGATCCCGACGCACGCGACCTCATCACCCGCATACTCACCGCCGATGGCTTCCGCGTGGCCACCGCGGAGGACGGCAACCGGGGGCTGGCGCTCGCGAAGGAACTGCGGCCCGCTCTCATCACCCTCGACGTGATGATGCCGGGCATGGACGGGTGGGGCATGCTCCGGCGGATGAAGGCCGACGAGACGCTGTCCGAAATCCCGGTCGTCATGGTGACCATCGTCGGCGACCAGGCGATGGGCCAGGCGCTCGGCGCCAGCGACTATTTGCAAAAACCGGTCGATCGACCGGCGCTGCTGCGGTCCGTACGCCATCATTTGAGCAGCCGTTCGGGTGACGTGCTCGTCGTGGATGACGATGCGGACACGCGCGAGCTGCTGCGGCGGGCCCTCGAGCACGAGGGCATGACGGTGCGCGAGGCCGCCAACGGCCGCGACGCGCTCGCGCGGGTCGCCCAGCGCAAGCCGGAGCTCGTGCTGCTGGATCTGATGATGCCCGTTATGGACGGCTTCGAGTTCCTGCGACAGCTGCGTGGGGCGGAATCCGATGGCCACGTGCCGGTCATCGTGTTGACGGCCAAGGTGCTGTCGGACGAGGAAAGCCGGGAGCTCGAGGCCGCGACCATCGGGGTACTCTCCAAGCACGGCGCCGACGAGCGCACGGTCGCGGAGGAAGTTCGCAGCATTCTCCAGGGCTAGGCCCGGGCATCGATCGCCTGGGTCGCCCACTTCATGCCGAGCGACTGTTCAGACGCGCTTGCTGGTGGTGCGCCGGTGGGTGGTTTAGGCACGCGGAACGCCCGGGTAGCAGATCGAGCTTCGGCCGACCTGATACTGGCCGACAATGCCAGTATCATCCCACTCGCCCCCGCCTGTTAGACTGCGACACCGCCGCTTTGGACCCA
>JAOUCL010000348.1 GCA_029859805.1 Rhodospirillales bacterium
TTCTTGGCGACGCGCTTCTTGGCCGTGGTCTTACGCGCAGTGGTCTTCTTCGCGACGCGCTTTTTGGCCGCCGGCTTACGCGCGGTGGTCTTCTTGGCGACGCGCTTCTTGGCCGCGGGCTTCCGCGCAGTCGTCTTCTTGACGACGCGCTTCTTGGCCGTGGTCTTCTTCGCGACGCGCTTTTTGGCCGCCGGCTTACGCGCGGTGGTCTTCTTGGCGACGCGCTTCTTGGCTGCGGGCTTCCGCGCAGTCGTCTTCTTGACGACGCGCTTCTTGGCCGCAGGCTTCTTGGCCACACGCTTCTTGGCTGTGGTCTTCGATGTGGTAGCCATAAATCAATCCTCATGAGTCGTGGTATTGGCTATGGCATTCATGTGATGCCAGTCTGTGCATGTAAGAGGTTTCTGTTAAAAAAGGCTTACGAGGTATACCGCAATCAACTTACCTATACTCCAACCTACTCGGCCTGATCGGCCGGTCTATTCCAACCGACCTGCGCGTTGATGCGCACGCCGCCGCGCGATGCAGTGAGATCAGGCAAGGAGGTACAAGATGAGCGGACCGCATTGGCCTCCGGATCTCATGTGGTGGATAACCGCGGTCGAGTTGCCGGCCCTTGCCGGCCTGTTCGTGCTGATCTGGCGGGTTCGTCGCGAACTGGAGAGCGCCATCGGCGAGACGGCGGATGACCTAGGCGATTTCAAGCTCGACGTTGCGAAGAACTACGCCTCCCAGGCGGCCCTCAAGGAGACCGAGCAACGCCTGACGGATCACCTGGTTCGCATCGAACAGAAACTCGACGATTTCGGGCGGACACGAAGCGGCCGTTGATCGCAGGACTCGGATCCGGCCGCTTTTCTTCCCGGCGCCACCGGGCGAACCCTCTAAGACATCCTGGTGTCTGAGATCTTGTGGCTCGTCGAAGGCGACGCCCGACACCCCCCTGCGCCGGCGACAGACCCTCGAAGCGCCATGCGGTCATCGCCAGTGTGGCCGAAGACCTCGGTGCGCCTCGGTGGCCTTCGACGCCGCGGCCCAGGTCGGCGTGAATGCCGGTCCAGATAACGACAGAACCGAACGCCCCCGATCCTTTGGATCATTCCTCGGCCGCCCCTGGGCGGCAGTTTCGTAAAGGAGACGCATCATGTTCGAAGGCAAGCTCAACAAGGCGCTCGCCGCCCTGCTTTCCGCCCTCGTCTTTATTCTGAACCGCGCGTTCGGTTGGGATCTCGGGTTGAGCGACGAGGCCTACATGTCGTTGGCCGGACTGGTGAGCACGTTCCTGGTCTGGGCCGCACCGAACCTCAATGATGCGAAGCCAAAGGTCGACTCTTGACCTGGCTCGGCGCCATCGGCCGCCTCGTCGGCGCATTCGCGAAACTGGCGGGAGTCGTGGCGCCCTACCTGCTGGGAAGGAAGAGCGCGGAGAAACGTAGCGCGAAAAGGGCCGCGAAACATGCTCGAGAAGCAAACCGCATTGATGAGAACGTCAAGCGCCTTTCTGATGCTGATCTTCATGACGAGTTGCACCGGAAATGAGTGCACCTGGGCCAGGAAGATCATCGTCAATGAGCACGACGTCCTGGTCAGGTCGACCGCCGAACAGATCGTAGCCCACAATCGGAAGGTCGGGAGCTTCTGCCGATAGCGCGCCGACCCAAAGACCCGGCGCCGTCCGATCGCCGAAAGTTTCTTCCTCGCCTCCACCGCGGCCGCCCTTTGGGGCGGCCGTTTTTTTGATTCTGGGCGTGCGGCGGGCGACGGATTCGGGCGGCCGCGTAACCGCGCCCGCGGGTTCAGCCACGACCAAGACCCGCGGTGATCGGGGCTTCGACCGATCCGCAAAAGAAAATCCCCGTTGAGGTTTTGAAACCCAACGGGGACAAGTTGAACAGGGAGGAGGCCCTAGAAGGGCATGACCTCACCCTATGATGGCATGGTTAACGAATGGTTAACAACATGGAAATGAATCTTCCAAACGCAAAAAAATAGGTCTGGCCTTCGGCATGGGCCGGTGTGCCGGCTCCGCGGACAGGGGTCGCGGCGTGCCGACCGGAACGGCTAGAGCTCCCGGTACAAGGCCGGGTTCTCCCGGATCAGCCGATCCCTGAAGGCCTCGATGTCCGCGGTGTCGTCGCGATCGCCGCGCGCAATGCCGACGCGGATATCGGCGAGCACCCTTCCCGGCGCCGGGGACAGAAGAACGATGCGGTCGGCCAATTGGATGGCTTCGCGCATGTTGTGCGTGACGAAGACCACGGTGGTCGGGCGGTCTTTCCAGATCTGCAGCAGCAGAAGCCTGAGCCGCTGCGCCGTGGGCTCGTCGAGCGACACGAAGGGCTCGTCCATGAGCAGGACGTCGGGTTGCACCGCGAAGGCCCGGACCAGGGCGACGCGGCGCTCGAGTCCGAGCGAGAGCCGTTCGGGATAAGTGTGGCGAAACGCCTCCAGTCCCGTCGCGGCGAGCAGCTCGTCGACCAGCCCGGAGCGGATCTGCTCCGGGCTGAGCACGAGCTCTATGTTCTCGACGACGGTCCGCCAGGGCAGCAGGCGGGGGTTCTGGAAGACGTAGCCCATCACCGGCCGTCGCCCGCCGGGCGCCAGAGGCAGGGCGATCCGTCCTTCGTAGGCCTCGTCCAAACCGGCGATGAGGTTCAGCAGCGTCGTCTTGCCGCAGCCCGAGGGGCCCAGGACACAGACGAACTCACTGCCCTGCAGCGTCATCTTCAGGCCTTCGAGCGCCAGGTGGGCGGGGGCCCGGCCGACCTGCGGATAGCTCTTCTGCCGGATGTCGATCTCGAGATGGGTTACCGGCGCCACCGATTGACCCTCGCTTCGAGCGGCTGCAGACCGGCGGTCTCGATGACCTGAACAACGGCGACGAAGGCCAGGGTGTAGGCGAAGATGCTCGCGACGTCGAACAGCTGGAAAAAGGTATAGACCTGAAAGCCGACGCCGTTGCTGCGCCCCAGCAGCTCGACCACCAGGACGATCTTCCAGATGAGCGCCAAGCCCGAGCGCGCCGCCGCCACGACGAAAGGGAAAAGCTGCGGCAGTATGACGTGGCGCAGGGTCTTGCCGCCGCCGATGTGAAAGCTCTGGGCCAATTCCATATAGTCGGGGTTGAGCGAGCGCGCGCCTTCGCGGACCGTGACGACGACGTTGGGGATCTTGTTGATGGCGACGGCGGCGATGGCCGCTGCTTCGATCAGGCCGAACCAGACATAGCAAAGGATGATGGTGACCAGGGCCGGGATATTGAGAAACAGGATCAGCCAGTCGTCGAAGAAGCGGTCGAGCCCCTTGCTGCGGCCCATCGCGATGCCGAAGGCGACGCCGATCGCCATGGCCAGGACGAAGCTGGCCGCCACGCGCGCCAGGGTGATCCCGATGTGATAGGGAATTTCGCCGTCCTTGACTCCGGCGACCAGGACCTCGAACACCTCGAGCGGCGGCGGCAGCGCGCGGCTCTCGACCAGCAGGGCGAGCAGCTGCCAGATCGCCAGCAAGGCGACCAGGGACAGGGCCCGGATCAAGGCGGAGGATTTGAACGCCATCGTCAGTAAGAGAAATGCGGCCAGAAGGTACCGTCCTGCAGCACCTTCGAACGGCCGACGAGCTTGGCGCCGCCCTGCTCGGCCAGGATCCGGAAGATCCGCTCGGCATCGGCCTGTTCCTTTGCGCCCCAGCTTTCGGGTATGCCACGCCGGTAGCCGTCGCGCAGGGCCCGGAAGGTCGCCTCGTCCTTCGCCTTCATCAGCGGCCGCAACCGCTCCCACTCGGCATCGGACTCGCGCAGGAGCGCCTTTGCTTTCCGCGAGGCGCGCAGCAGGCCCATAACCTGTTCCCGGTTGGCCTCGGCCCAGACGTCGTCGAAAACGAAGCCGATGAGCGGGATCGGGCTGTCGGCGCCAAGCGCCCGGGTGATCTCGTCCACGCCCATCACCCGGCGCAGCCCGGCCGCCTCCAGACGCGCCGTGTAGTGCCAGAAGTTCAAGACCGCATCCAGCCTGCCGGCGAGGATCTGCTCGTTGAGCAGCGGCGGGGCCGCGAAGGCCTTGTCGATGTCCCGGTCCGCGTCGAATCCGAGATTGCGCTGCGTCAGGCCGCGCAGCAGTAGCCAACTCTTGTCGAGCGGCCCGCCGGCGATCCCCAGACGCTTGCCCTTGAGGTCACCGAGCCCGTGTACGGGCGAGGCGGCCGGGACCATGACCGCCCCGGCCGCGGTCGAGAAGGGGACGAAGGTGTAGCCCACGCCCTCGGCGCGCTGGCGCGACACCCAGATCCAGTCGGTCACGATGATGTCGACCTCGCCGGCCTGCAGCGCCACGCCGGTCGCGTTCTTGCTGGCCAGGCCCAGCACCTCCAGGCTGATTCCCTCGGCCCGGTCGAGCCCGTGCGTCTTGATGACGTCGAGCTCCCAGTTGACTGTGCCGAACTTGAGGACGGCCAGCCTGACAGGCTCCGCGCCGACGGCTCCGGCCGCGACGAAGAGGCCGGCGAGCGCGATCAACACGGCCGGCCACAGGCTCGGTCCCCTCCGACCCCTGGCGCACCCCCTGGAACGGCTGACTGACATGGCTCTCCTCTCAAGGTCCCCGCCGCTTCTGAGGCGGCCCGGGGCCGGGTACATGCTATCGGTCCGAATACCCGTCGTTCAAGCGCTGATACCCCGGGGCCGTTGCGGATGAGAGGTTCCGTCGGTCGGAAGGCGGTTGCGCACCGGATAGGGACGGGTCCGGGCCTCGGACTTGCCGCCGACGCCGCGAACGGCTGCGCTCGAGACCCGCAGGGAATGGCCTTGTCCTGTAGTCATCCCTACCAAAGAAGGTCATGGTTTCAAGAGATTTGTCGGAACGACTTCAATTGACATGGTGGAGCGGATTCGGAGAATGGCCGCA
>JAOUCL010000350.1 GCA_029859805.1 Rhodospirillales bacterium
GATATTCTCGGCTGGAATTGTGATCCCAGAGCTGTCCACGAAATCCGCTGTTCCCCGGTAAGCCGGACTTGATCGATGCTCTTCGTTACGGCGAAAGTGACCCAGAGCCGACATAATCGATCCGATATCTAAACGGTATATTCTCGCCCGGGACAGGATCAAGGCAATCCGGATGCAACGCCGAAAGCGGCAGCCCTGGCCACCATCAAGGCCCACTCGCTCTTAGCGTGGGAGCGAATCCGGCTCCGAGAGCCCCAGTCCTTCGAACAATTCCCGCGATCTTGAGAGATGAACGTTTGCCTCTTCGGAGGCCCCTTCCGAGAGCAGATAGCCAAGCGCCAGGTGGCACTGCGCGGCCAGCGGCGCCATGCCGAGCTCTTCGGCGCACGCGAGCGCGTTCTCGTAGCACTGCCTGGCATCGCCCTTGTCGCTGCCGGGGGTGTGCACCGCGATCCCGCCGAGTACGAAGCAACCGTAGGCCTCGTGACCACGCTCCTGACGGCTGCGGGCGATCTCGAGCGATTGCTCCAGGCGCCTCGATGCCTCCTCGATACGTCCGGCGCGCAGGTAGGCGTTGGCCAGTTGCATCCCGACCAGCGACTTGAAGAGGCCGAGGCCCATGCGCGCGTAGCGCTCGTTCGCCTCTTCAAGGAGGGCAAGGCCGCGCTCCACCTGGCCGTCCTCCACGTAGGCGTGCCCCAAAAAGCCCATCGTGAAGGGGGAGAGGTATGTCAGGCTCCACTTCTCGATCAGCTCGAGCGCATGTTCGAGCGTCCGGATCGCCCCCTTGAGGTCTGCGCGGACAATCTCGAAGTAACCGACATCATAGTAGATGTGCGCCCGGTTGAAGGGATTGCCGATCTCCTCGGCGAGCTCTATTGCACGCTTCGCGTGCTCTTGCGCGAGGCCGAACTCGCCACGCTCGCCGTAGGACCAAACCAGCCAGGATCGCGAGATGATCGACGGTGCGAAGGGAAGCCCGCACTTCTCCTTGGCGAGTTCGCCAGGTAGTGCCTCGACAACCCGCTCGAAGTAGGCTTCTGCCGTCCGGCACTCGCCCGAGGTGACATAGGAACAGCCGAGGTAGAAGTTGGACGCCATCTCCAGGGAGATCTCATCCGCGTTCGACCCGATTTCGCGGCCCCGCTCCACGGCCGCCTTGGCATGGTCCGACCGCCCCAGCTGCCAGAGGCTGGCCCCGCGGTAGACCGAGATCCATCCCAATCGAATCTCATCACCGAGGACTCGCGCCAAGCGCTCGGCCTCGTCTAGGTAGATCAGGATCTCGTCGAAGCGTCCCAGCGCCCAAAGCGCGTTGCGCAAATCGAAGAGGAGATCGATCACCCGAACCAACAGATCGGGCGAGTCCGGCAGATTCTTCGAGGCGACCAGTGCCTGTTTGAACTGCCCGACCGCCTCGCGCAGGGCCGAGCGGCCCATCGCATCCTCGCTCGCCTCCTTGTAGGCCTCGAAGGCACGCCGCCAATCCTGTGCTTGCAGGGCGTGGTGGGCGAGGAGGTCGATATCCTGATGCTTGTCACTGGCCGGGCGGGCCTCCAGCGCCGCAACAATCATGCTGTGCAATTCCTTGCGACGGCTCATCAGAATGGTTGCATAGGCTGCGTCCTGAACCAACGCGTGCTTGAAGATGTAAACTGCGTTGGGTGGTGCGCCGCGGCGAATCACCAGGCCGGAGTCCACCAGCAGCTGAAGGGGGCCTTCGAGCGCGACACCGGTCTCCCGGGCCAGCCACGCGAGCAGCTGATGGTCGAACTCGCGGCCGATCACCGAGCCGATCTGCGCCACCGCCTTGGCTTCGCCCAGGCGGTCGAGGCGTGCGACCAGGGAGGTTTGCAATGTCGCGGGCAGGAGATCCACACCCTCCTCCAGTGTTTCCTCCGCCTCGACTATGGTCTTGGTCAGTTCCTCGACATAGAGCGGCACCCCCTCGGCGCGCCTCACAATCGCCTGCAGTGTCGTTTCCTGAAGCTTGTGGCCGCCGATCGATCGCGCCATCTCTGTTGCCTGGCGGCGTCCGATCCTGCCCAGCATGATCGAGGTCAGGTGCGAGCGGTCGGGCCACTGCCCATCGTGCTCGGTGCGGAACGTGATGACCAATAGGACCGGCTGGTCCTCGATTGTGTTGATGAGTTCGCTCACGTAGTCGAGCATCGAGGGATCGGCCCAGTGCGCGTCCTCGACCACGACCAGGATCGGATGCCGGTTGCTGAGCGAGACGACCCGTTCGACGAGGCACTCGATGGTGCGCTGCCGCAGTTGCTGCGGCGACATCTCGAGCGGTGCGTAGGCTGGTCCCGTGGGTACCCGTAGAAGCGAAGCCATGATCGGAACAGCGCGCTCCAGGTCTTCCGAGGTAAGGCCCACCAGAGTCTCGAGCTTCTCGATCTTGGCCTCGGCCGGCTCATCCTCCGAGATCCCGGCCGCTCGCTTAATCTGCTCGATCACCGGATAAAAGGCGCTGTTGGTGTGGTGCGGGGTACACTGGTAACGGAAGCCGAAACGCGGATCGTCGACGATCTTCTTCCTGAACTCCAGCACCAAGCGCGACTTGCCGATTCCTGCCTCGCCAAGGAGGACCACCACTTGGCCTTCGCCATCCTTGGTAAGCTGCCATCGCTCTTCGAGTAGGCCGAGCTCATGCGCGCGTCCGATCAGGCGGACCAGCCTTGTTCCGTGGACAGCCTCGAAGCGGGTCTCGGCGCGCGCCTCGTCGGCGACCCGCCAGACCTCGACGGGCTCGTCGAAGCCCTTGAGCTCATGACTGCCGAGCGCCTCGAGTTCGAAAGCGTTGCCGAGAAGCTGACGCGTCGTCGGCCCGATTACCACCTCGAAGGGCTTGGCGACGCGCTGAAGGCGATCGGCCAGGCTAGGTGCCGCGCCCACCACGGCCTCCTCGTCGGTCGTGATCTCGCCGACGATCGATCCCACGACCACTTCACCGGTGG
The DNA here is from genome assembly GCA_029859805.1 of Rhodospirillales bacterium. GTDB lineage: Bacteria > Pseudomonadota > Alphaproteobacteria > Kiloniellales > JAKSDN01 > CAMYKD01. The sequence continues at coordinate 2,967 of JAOUCL010000350.1, forward strand.
CGATTCCGACGCGGGCCCCTAAGTGCTCGCCCTCCTTGGTGGCGATCGCCCGGATTGCCGACAAGGCATCCCGCGCGGCACGCACCGCGCGCTCCGCCTCGTCCTCGTGCGCGCGGGGCCAGCCGAAATAGGCCAGGGCACCGTCGCCCAGAAACTTTGCCACATAGCCCTCGTAGCGGACGACGGCCGCGGTCACAGCGATCTGGAAGCGGCGGATCAACACATGGAGATCCTCTGGATCGAGTTTGCGCGCCAAAGCGGTGGAATCGACGATGTCGATGAACATTACCGTGAGCTGTCGACGCTCCGGCTCATTGCAGGTCGCCGTGGCGACCTGCTCTGCTGCTGTTTCTTCCGGCGGCGTGGCTTTGCCACTGCCAGGCGCGCGGCCTGCCGAAAGCGCTTGAATCGCTCGCAACAGTCTTTTTCGGTGGCCTAACGATATCCCCAGCTTTTCGAGGTCGGCCTCGGTTAGATCGAGCAGAATTTCGAGGTCGATATCATTCTGGTCGAACAACTGGGAATATTGATCGAGCCCATGACTTTCCAGCCAACTGGCGGCGTTCATGGCGGCTTCCCCACGCCCAACAAGCTTCTTGAGCCGTTCCAGTATAGCAGAGCATGAAAATTACACCAATGGTTTGATCCCGGGACTGACCCAGCCGAAGAGCTTCGTTTCTGACGGTCGAAGCGCACCACGTCTGAGATGCGCCTCGGCACCCTGTAGAGTCCGGTTATGGCTAGCCCCGGCTGTCCCCCGAGCCCCGACCAGCCACTGCAGCAGTCCCCCCAGCACCGGACGTCAAAGCCCGAATGTCGGCTTCTATGAGCCGACATTGGACTTGCTGCTGGAAGCCCACGTCCACGGGCGTGCGGGAAACCCTGCGATTCGGTACATACAGATCAGCAAATTGCCTTGCACGGCCGTCCACCTCCCATTGTTGCCAGCGGATGAGGGCGCGCGTCCGGAAGAGCTGGCCTGCGGTCACTCGGGAGCGTGTGCGGTCGCTTGCGGGACTGTCGCCGCCGCAGGCGAGTGAGCAACTTTGCGAACCTCACCGAAAGTCTGACAAGTTCGGCAAAGGGATACTTCGGATAGACCTCTTCGAAGGTTTGCTCTGGCTCGGGGGACTGCTTCAAGGATAGAGCCTCCACTGTGAAACCGTGTCTTCGACCGCGGCGAAAATCCCACGTTCGTCGTGCACTGTTTGTGGGGTTTGTCACTTTGGGCTCACGAATCGCGACGCGATGCGCGGGGCCGAGCTGGAAGCCGTGGGTCGAGAAGCCGAAGGCGTGGTAGATTCCCGGCTCGCCCGTGCCCGGCCCGATCACCGGCAGACCGTCGTCGACGAAGCCCTCGAGTCCGGCCCAGCAGCGCACGATGGTTGCGTCCCGCATGACCGGGAACAGCTCGGCCACGGTGCGCGCGCTTTCGGCCAGCGCGCGGAAATCGAGCGTCGTCGTGCCGGCCGCGCAGCCTGCCACCCTTCCACGAAGACCTTTCACCAGTGAGTCTGTTTTGACCTGAGATCGCCCCCCCGTGTGGAGCCGCTCGATAACGGGTTCAGAACGCGGCTCAAGCGGATCTCGACAGTTCTATGTCCTTCTCGACCACCTCGCGCCACTCGCGTTTGAGCGGCATGATCGGTGGACGTGGCGTATAGCCGGTCGCGGCCGTCGGCGCAGCCACGGCATTCCTGATATTGCGCCCGGTCACCCCGCCCTTGCGGAAGAACATGTTGTAGATGCTCCACTGTGACAGACTGCGCGAGCCCGATAAGGGAATACGCCGCGCGATCGACGGCAGAGAGTAAAACCGTTTGTAAGCGTGCATCTGGCCTTCGCGCAGCTGATCCGGCGTCAGGTTCTTCGGCTGGTATACGATATGGCCCTGGTCGTAGTGGTTCCAATCAAACGACACGACGTCTTTC
>JAOUCL010000099.1 GCA_029859805.1 Rhodospirillales bacterium
GAGCAGCTTCTGGGAAGGACGTCTCGAACTGGCCTTCGATCTCGGCGTGTACTACCAAGGCAACTCCCGCGCCGACCTGAATGGCGAAGGCATCTCTGGCGAAGCCAGCGCGGACACGAGCCCAGCCTCGGGCAGCAGCACCAGCCTCGAGGAAGATCCGAATTTTCTGGGTTTCTATCCAATCGTCGGGTTCACGGCCAAGTACCGGTTCTAGTACACGACGCGGTCCCCCGTGGGCACTCACCCCCGCCTTCGGCGGGGCGAAATCAGGAACCCCCGGTAGATCTCGGATCGTCCGCCAGCCAGCGCTCGAGGAACCCCTCTAGCCACGCGGCCATGGCGGCGTCGTAGGTCCCGGAATCGGCCAGTTGTCGGTCGCGCGGGTGGGCGCCTGGGTTTGTCAGCATGTGGCCGGCCTCGTTCATCCAGCGGGTCATGACCGCGGACGAGACCTCGGGATGGAACTGCAGGCCGAAGGCCCGTGGACCATAGCGGAAGGCCTGGTTCGGGAAGGTCTCGCCGGTCGCCAGCAGCTCGGCCCCCGCGGGCAGTTCGAAGCCTTCCTTGTGCCACTGATAGACATGAAGTGGCCGATCCAGGAAACCGTCGGCCGCGGCCGTGGGCACGATCTGCACAAAGCCGATTTCGGACACCCCTTCGGGATGCGGCGCGACCTGGGCACCCAGCGCACGCGCCAGGATCTGGCTGCCCAGGCAGATACCGAGAAACGGCCTGCCGGTTTCCACCCAGCGGGCCACCCAGTCGATCTCCGCCCGCAGATAGGATCGGTCCTCGTCCTTGCTCAGGTCCTCGGCGCCGCCGTAGACCAACGCGGCCAAATGGTGGTCCGCCGGGTCCGGCAGCGTGTCGCCCTTGCCCGGAGACACCCATTCGACCCGATAGCCGCGTTCGGTCAGAATCCGTGAGGCGCGGTCGTCGCGGCAGCCGACCGGATGGTCGATCAGAATGATCGTCCCGCTCATGCCGGCGCCTCCGCCCGACGCGCCGCGAGGAAGGCCGCCATGTGAAAGCGCGCCTGGGCCGGATGGTAATGTCGCTCCGGACCGACCGGACAGGCGCGCCGAGCCCGGCAACCAAGCTCCAGGCAGTCGGCGCCGGCCGGCGCGGCGACGTGCCTGGCGCAGGCCACAACGTCATATCCCTCGGTCGTGAAGGCGCCCACCGGACAGCCCGTGAGGCAGGGCGTCGTGGCGCAGGTATCGCAGGGCCGCGGCCGCCGGCCCGGCGCCGGCAGCGCGATCTCACCGGCGAAGGCGAGCGCGCCCCGGTAGGCGTGCCACAGGCCGTGGTCGGGATGGATCAGCATGCCGAGCGGTGACTCGGCGACCGGCTCGGCGCGCTTGGCCCAGGCGACGAAGGGGCGGTACGGCGGCCGGCCGAAGGGAAACAGCGGCCGGGCGTCCAAGGCGTCGGCCAAGGCGCCGATCACCCGCTCGCTCCAACGGTTGAGCGGGTCCGGCGCGCCGTCGCCGTATTCCGGCGCGACGACAAAGGCCGACCACAAGGTGGGACCGACGTTGCCGAGCAGCACCAGGGTGCCTGCCGCCCGACCGTCCGGCAGGCCGGGTACCTCATCCGCCGCCGTCGGGTGGAAGGCCCCGCGCAGCGTCAGGCCCTCGGCGGCGGCGGCTCTTTCGATGGTCGCGATGTCCATGGCACAAGCCGATTAACGCAGTCCCGCGTCCGCGTCCAGTGCCGAGTCCACGAGGACCGCGCCCGCTTCACGCGCTCGGACGCATCTGTTCGGCCGGCAGCAGGATGTTGAACCGATTGCGCAGCTCGGCGTCCAGCTCCGGCTCGATTACCTGGGGCCAATGCTCGGCCAGCACCTGGCGGGCGTGGTCGCGCGCCGCCTCGCGAATATCCTGGCCACCCTTGGCCTCCCAGTCGTCCCGTGAGTCCCGGTTCATCAGGCGTGGGTAGAGGTACTCGCTGCTCATCAACTCGAGGGTCTGGGCGTGACCGAGGAAGTGGCCGGGGCCCCTGCAGACCTCGTGGATAACGTCGAGCGACAGGCTCTCGTCGCTCACCTCGATGCCGCGCAGCATGCGCATGACCGCGCCGTTGATGTCGTTGTCGATAACGTACTGCTCGTAGGCCACCGTCAGCAGCGATTCGAGAAAGCCCGCCGAATGGTGGATGTAGTTGGCACCGGCCAGCGCCGCGGCCAGGCCGGTCAGGCCTTTTTCGGCGCCAGCCTGGGCGTCCGGCACCTTCGAATCTGAGATGCCCGACGAATTGTAGAGCGGTAGGCCGAGGTGCTGGGCGATCTGGGCGCAGGCCGCATTCAACAGCGCGAACTCGGCCGACCCGCCGGTAAACGCCCCGCTGCGCAGGTCGGCCTGAGCCGGCACGCAACCCATGATCAGCGGGTGGCCGGGATTCAGGAGGTTCACGTAGACGATACCGGACAACTGTTCGGCGGTGATCTGCACCAGCGTGCCGGCCAGCGCCGCCGGCGAGGTCGCGCCGGCCTGAGGAGCGGAGGACAGCACGACCGGAAGGCGGTGCCGGATGATCTCGTCCAGGATCGTCACCGTCTCGGCGGCGTAGCGCAGCGGGCTGACCGTCCAGCAGGCGGAGAAGGAGACCAGCGACCGCCGGTCGAGCGCCGCCGCCCCGCCCGCCATCAACTCGGCCATCGCCCGCAGTTCGGCCACGTTCTCGGGCAGATAGGCGTTTGCCATGACGTGTTTGGTGGTCGACGCCAGGCAGGCATAGAACTGGTTGACGTCGATGTCCTCGGTGGCCAGGTCGCGCGCGACCACCGGGCGCATGTAGAAATGGACGTGCTCGAGGGTGTCGCAGAGCCGACCGATGTGATAGTTGTCGGCCAGCACCGACTCACGTACGACGCCATCCAGGCCGAGCACTTTCACCGCCTGCCCGCCGGTTCCCATGTAGACCTTGGCGCCGGCCAATTCGAGGTCTTGCGTCGGATCTCGACCGGCCAGAAACACCCTCCGGGCCGCTCGTTCGAGCCCCTGCTCGACCAACTCGTGGCCAATGTGGACCCGGTTGGCGGTCTCGTCGACGCGCGCGCCGGCGGCGCGGAAGACCTCGCGGCAGGGGCTCGCCATCACCTCGATGCCGGTGCGCTCCAGCACCACCGTGGCGGCCTCGACGATGCGCGCCGGATCGCGCGCGCCCAGCGGCCGATAGAAGCCGCCGGCAAGCCCGCCCGGGGCGACGTTCGGTTGGGCCGCTTTGCCCGAATCGGTTGTCCTGTGACGGCGTCGGTGCTCACGCGACACGGCGAGGTTCCCTTGGCTGTCCGGCGATGCGAAGACGGTTGTGCACGAGGGGCAAGAGTGTCACACAGACCCATAGGCTGAATTGTCCCGCAGGCGACACGAAGTTTCCCGGGAATACGGGCGGCGGCCTCCGCGCGACAGGGTGCCGAATCGCCCGGCTCCAAGTCAGGAGTACGCCGCCATGGCGAAAGAACAGGCAGGCGCGGGCCCACAGGTCTTTGGTTTCTACCTAGTACCGGGTTTCTCGATGCTCTCCTTCACCTCCGCGGTCGAGCCGCTCAGAGCGGCCAACCGTTTGGCCGGGCGGTCGCTCTACGGTTGGCACTTGATAACCCGGACCGGTGCTGCGGTCGCCTCCTCGAGCAGTATCGAGGTCCTGCCCCACGACGGCATTGAAACGGCCGGGCGCCTGCCCAACCTGATCGTTGTCGCCGGCCTCGATGCGCACAAGGATCCGGACCGCGAGGTCCTGGCCTGGCTCAGGCGGCTGGAACGCCAAGGCTGCCGGATCGGGGCGCTGTCGACCGGCAGCTACTTGTTGGCGCGCGCCGGTTTGCTGAACGGCTACCGCAGCACGATCCACTGGGAGAATCTGGCCGGCTTTCAGGAGGAGTTCCGCGACCTGGAGGTCTCCAGCGAGCTCTACGAGATCGACCGCAACCGCCTGACCTGCTCAGGCGGCACCGCGGCGCTCGACATGATGCTCTCGCTGATCGGCCTGGAGCATGGCCGGGAGCTCGCCACCCAGGTGGCCGAGCAGTTCATCCACGAAAGGATCCGCGACCGCCACGACAAGCAACGCATGGGCCTGCGCAGCCGCCTGGGCATCAGCCACCCGAAGCTCCTCAAGATCATCGCGCTTATGGAGGAGAATCTGGAGGAGCCGCTGCCCCGCTCCGAACTGGCGCGACAGACCGGGCTGTCGATTCGACAGATGGAACGCCTGTTCCGCAAATACCTGTCGAGAACCCCGACCCGCTACTACCTGGAGCTCAGGCTCTACCGGGCCCGCACGCTGCTCGCCCAGACCGCCCTGTCGGTGCTGGACGTGGCGCTCGCCTGCGGCTTCGTCTCGGCCTCCCACTTCTCGAAATGCTACCGCGAGTTCTTTCAGAAAACGCCACGCGACGAGAGGCTCTTGTCCGCCTAAATCTGAAATCTAGATAATATGAAGAAAAACGATAACGTAATAGCCATGTTAAATACCTGTTAAAATATTTGCTGCATACTATGCTCTCTGTTCTGGACAGCGGGAAGGCTACTATTTTGCCTAAAATTGTACAGTTCTTTCAAGACGAATCGGGCGCGACTGCTGTTGAATACGCGCTTATCCTTGGACTCATGACATTGGCGATCGTGGGCAGCATCAAGGGCTTGGGGACCGCTGTCAGCAACATGTTCGATACCGTTTCCACCAACGTGATGGACAGTATCGACAGCGTGACGGGCGGCTAGTCTCGCAGGTCGATTTTCCCCGAGCTACGCAGAGCCCCCCCCGACAAGGCCAGGATCCGGCCCGAGAGGCGTGCCCGCCCGGGCCCGAGCGGCTGACAAGACAACATTTGGCCGTGCCAAGCCGTCATGTTAAAGACCGGTCTTAAGTTGTATAGACAACTGGGACCGCACCATGGCTGACGACGCTTTCTTTGGACTTGTCCCCGGCCGGCTCGGACTGGCCGACCTGCATTCCCAGTGGCGCAGTCCGCGCCGGTTGACCCTCGATTCCGGGGCCTGGCCCGCCGTCGAGGCCGCGGCGGAGACCGTAGCGGCCGTGGTTCGGGAGGGCCGCCGGGTCTATGGCATCACCACCGGTTTCGGCAGCCTGGCGCGCGCCAGCATCTCCGAGGACCAGGTGACCGAGCTCCAGCACCGGCTGATCGGGTCGCACTGCGCCGGGGTCGGCGAGCCGCTTCGCCCGGAAACGGTTCGCATGACCTTGACCCTCAAGATCAACGCCCTGGCGCGCGGTCACTCCGGGGTCCGGCGCGAGGTGATCGAGCTGCTGCTCGCCCTGCTCAACGCCGACGCCCTGCCGGTGGTCCCGGCCAAGGGCTCGGTCGGCGCCTCGGGCGACCTAGCGCCGCTCGCCCACCTCTCGGCGCCGTTGATCGGCCTCGGAGAGCTGGACCTGGACGGCGAACGCCTGCCCGCAGGCGAGGTCTTGCAGCGGCTCGGCCTGACCCCGCTCCGGCTGGCGGCCAAGGAGGGCCTGGCGCTGTTGAACGGCACGCAGGTCTCCGCTGCGCTCGCCCTGGAGGGCCTGTTTGCCGCGCTGGACGTGTTCGCCGCAGCGCTCGCCGCCGGGGCGATGAGTGTCGACGCGGCGCTCGGCAGCGACGCGCCCTTCGACGCGCGGATCCAGGCGGTTCGCGGCCAGCCGGGCCAGATCCAGGTCGCCGAAGTGCTGCGCGGGCTGCTGGCCGACAGCGAGATTCGCGCCTCCCACCTGGAGTGCGACCGGGTCCAGGACCCCTACTCCCTGCGCTGTCAGCCGCAGGTCATGGGCGCCGCGCTCGATGTGCTCGAGGCCGCGGCCGGCATGCTGGTGCGCGAGGCCAACGCGGTCTCCGACAATCCGTTGGTCTTCCCCGAACAGAACGAGATCCTTTCGGGCGGGAACTTCCACGCCGAACCGGTCGCCATGGCCGCCGACATGATCGCGCTGGCGCTGGCCGAGATCGGGGCGCTGTCGGAGCGGCGCGTCGCGCTCTTGACCGATGCGCATATGTCGAGCCTGCCGGCGTTTCTGGTGGCCGAGCCGGGGCTCAACTCCGGCTTCATGATCGTCCAGGTGACCGCCGCGGCCCTGGTCAGCGAGAACAAGGCCCTGGCGCACCCGGCCAGCGTCGACAGCCTGCCCACCTCGGCCAACCAGGAGGACCATGTGTCCATGGCGGCCTATGCGGCGCGGCGGCTTTTCGAAATGGCTCAGAACTGCGGCCGGATCGTCGCCATCGAACTGCTCGCCGCGGCTCAGGGGCTCGACCTGCGCCGGCCGCTGGCGACCAGCCCCGCCCTTTTGGCAGTCATGACGGAACTGCGCACGCGCACCGCCTTTCTCGACCAGGACCGCCCCCTGGCTCCCGACATCGCCGCGGCTCATGCCCTGGTGGAAAGCGGCTGGTTCCTGGGACACCTCTGGCCGAACGAAAGACATCGCCCTGTGTTGAGAAAAATCGACTAGACTAAAATCATTAATCCTTTTATGTTAGCATACTTAATCAACACCACCTCTGTGACAACTGCCGTCACAGGGCGGGTCGCCTGCCCCGGTTCTCGGCACCGGTGAGCTTTGCCAAGATAGGATGCCTCTACAGTGAATGCTTTCAGTACAAGGACCACCGTTAGCCCCCTCCGCGAGACCGACAGCATGGCGCTGGACGACCAGACCGGGCATCTGCTGCGCTGCGCGCACAAGCGCGCCTCGGCCATCTTCGCCGCGATTTTGAGCGACCATCAACTGACGCCGCCCCAGTACTTCGCCATGGTCCGTTTGTCCGAGGTCGGCCGACTGTCGCAGAACCATTTGGGCCGCATGACCGCGATGCACCCGGCGACCATCCAGGGCGTCATCCAGCGTCTCTGCGAGCGCGGCTTCATCACGCGGACGCCCGACCGTAACAACCGGCGGCGCATCGTCCTCCAGCTGACCGCCGCCGGCAGCGGGGCCGTCGAGGCGTTGCAGATCCGGATGGTCGAGACCAACGATGCCATCCTGGCCCCGCTCAACGCGGGCGAAAGAGAGCTCTTTCTGGGATTCCTGAAGCGGTTGGCCTAAATCCTGGCGCAGGCTCCGGCCGTATTGCCGAGGTATTAACCGGGCACGGTCCAGGTGTGCCCGCCGCGCAATAGCCGGTCGAGGTCCCGGTCGCGGCCATTCGATCGGGCCGCGGCCATCTGCTCCCACACCTGACCATCGTAGCTCGGCGCCGGGTCGCAGTAGAGCACGCCGAGGGCCATGGGCAGGTCCGGCGGCGCCATGGCCGCCAGCAGCGCAGCCAGCGGCCGGCTGGTCTCGTCGTGTCGCAAGAGCTCGATTTCGCCCGGTCCCCCCGGGCCCAGAGTCACGACCTCCAGCTCCAATGTGCCCGGTCGGAGGCGCAGGCCCTTGCCGCGGTCCTTGCCGAACACCAGCGGCTGGCCGTGCACCACGTGGATCTGGGCCTCCTCGGCGACCGCGCGGTCGGTGATGTCGCCGAAGACTTGGTCGTTGTAGACGATGCAGTTCTGCAGGATCTCGACGAAGGATGCGCCCCGGTGCGTTCGGGCACGCCTCAGGACCTCGGGCAGGGGTTTTTGCAGCGTATCGACCGAGCGGGCGACGAAACGCGCGCCGGCACCTAGGGCAAAGGCCGCCGCCGAGACCGGCGCATCGAGCGATCCCTGCGGCGTCGAGGGCGAACGCGTACCGGGCCGGGAGGTCGGCGAATACTGACCCTTGGTCAACCCGTAAATCTCGTTGTTGAACAGAAGGAACTGCAGATCGACGTTGCGGCGCAGAACATGGAGCAGATGGTTGCCGCCGATCGAAAGCGCGTCCCCGTCGCCGCTGACGACCCAGACGTCGAGCTCCGGATTGGCCAGCTTGATACCCGTGGCGATCGCCGGCGCACGGCCGTGAATCGTATGGAAGCCATAGGTCGACAGATAGTAAGGGAAGCGCGCCGCGCAGCCGATGCCGGAGACGAAGACCGTCTTATCCGGCTCCGCCTGGAGCTCGGCCAGCGTCCGTTGTATGGCCTTCAAGATGGCATAGTCGCCGCAGCCCGGACACCAGCGCACCTCCTGGTCCGAAGCGTAATCCTTGGCGGTCAGGGGTCCGGGTGAGCTGGGCACGTTCATTGAGTCGCCTCCAGCCGCTCGAGAATCGCCTGCTCGATCTCGGCGATCTTGAAGGGCTTGCCCGTCACCTTGTTGAGCCCTTCGGCCGGTAGCAGATAGGCGCTGCGCAGCAGCGTGACCAACTGGCCCCGGTTCATCTCGGGCACCAGAATCCGCTCGAAGCCGCCGAGCAGTTCGCCCAGGTTCCCGGGCAAGGGCGAAAGATGGCGCAAGTGGATATGCGCCACCTCGAGGCCGCGGGCGCGCAGGTTGCTCACCGCGCGGTAGATCGGCCCGTAGGTCGAGCCCCAGCCAACCACGGCCAGGGGGCCGCTCGGCTCCCCCAGCTCGACGGCCTGCTCGGGAAGGTCGTTAGCGATGCCGGCGATCTTGGCCGCGCGTAGGTCGGTCATGCGCTGGTGGTTGGCGGCGTCGTAGGACACCTCTCCGCTGTCCTCGGCCCTCTCCAGGCCGCCGATACGGTGCGCGAGACCGGGCGTGCCGGGCACGGCCCAGGGCCGCGCCAGGGTGACCGGATCACGACGGAAGGGCTGGAAGCCCGCCGCCTCGGTCTCGAAACGCGCCGGAAAGCGAGGCATGGCATCGACGTCCGGGATCTTCCAGGGCTCGGAAGCGCTGGCGATATAGCCGTCGGACAGCACCATCACCGGCGTCATATAGGTGACCGCAAGGCGCGCCGCCTCGACCGCGACCTCGAAGCAGTCGGCCGGCGAGCGGGCCGCCAGCACGACAAGTGGGCTGTCGGCGTTGCGCCCGAACACGGCTTGATACAGGTCGGACTGCTCGGTCTTGGTCGGCATGCCGGTCGAGGGGCCGGCGCGCTGCGAGTTGATCACGACCAGCGGCAGCTCGGCGGCCACCGCGAGGCCGAGCGCCTCGGTCTTCAGCGCGATGCCCGGTCCGGAGCTGGAGGTCACGCCGAGCGAGCCGGCGTAGGACGCGCCGATCGCGGCGCAGACAGCCGCGATCTCGTCCTCGGCCTGGAAGGTCAGCACGCCGTAATCCTTGAGCTTGGCCAGCACGTGCAGCACCTGGGACGCCGGCGTGATCGGGTAGGAGCAAAACGCAAGGTTCAGCCCGGCGAACTGCGCGCCCGCGACCAAGCCCCAGGCGAGCGTGTCGTTACCAGTCACGTTGCGGTAGAGGCCCGGCGCGATCTCGGCCGGCGGCACGACCAGGCTGGCGATCTCCGCCGGCAGCTCCGCGGTCTCGCCGAAGGCATGGCCGGCATTGAGCGCGGCGATGTTGGCCATTGCGATCTCGGGCCGCGCGGCGAACTTGCGCTCGAACCACTCGACCGTCGCTTGGCGCTTGCGGCCGAACATCCAGTAGAGCAGGCCCAGCGCCCATATGTTCCTGCAGCGCAGACCCTCCTTCTTCGACACCCCGAAATCCTTGACCGCCTCGAGGGTCAGCCGCGAGACGTCCAGCTTCAGCAGCCGGAAGGCGGCCAGGCTTCCGTCCTCCAGCGGGTCGGTGTCATAGCCGGCCTTGCGCAGGGTCTTGTCGGTGAAGGCGCCCGCATCGGCGATCACTAGGCCGCCGTCCTTGATGTCCGCCAGGTTGACCTTGAGCGCCGCCGGGTTCATGGCGACGAGGACATCCAGCGCATCGCCCGAGGTCAGGATCTCGCGCGCCCCGAAATTGATCTGGAACGCGGAAACGCCGAAGGTCGTGCCGGCCGGCGCGCGGATCTCGGCGGGAAAGTCGGCGAAGGTCGCCAGGTCGTTGCCGGCCAGCGCGGTGGCGAGCGTGAACTGGCTGCCGGTCAGCTGCATGCCGTCGCCGGAATCCCCGGCGAAGCGGACCACGGCCGATTCCAGCGTGCGGTTCGACGAATTGGCGCCTTCCAGCGCCGCGGACCCTTCCATGGTCCCTATCCTCCATGGGCCGGCGCGCGCCGGATCCCCTCGACAGTGCAGCGCCTCATATAGGGTCGCCCCCCGCCCTTGTCACCCGATCTTGCCGAATCTGACACGGGCGACCGGGGGGTCGAAGGCGCCATGGACAGGGCCGGCGGAAAATCCTCAACCCGCCTCGCCCGGCGGGCGCGCCGTGGGCTCCAATACCGCAAGCATATCGTCCACCCTGATCAACTTTCTGCGAGGGGCGCCGGGCGGCGCGGTGGCGACCTCGGCGGCATCGATCGTCTTCCAGTCGGCGAAACCGATCCAGCGCGCGCCGCGCCCGGCCAGCAGTTTTTCGAGCGCTGGGCCGCCGGGCTTTTTTCCCGGACCGAAGTCCCCAGCGATCTGCCGGGCGAGCGTGACTCCGTCGGGCTTGTTGCTGCTGATCACGCCGATCGGGCCGCGCTTGGCCCAGCCTATGACATAGAGGCCCTCCGCCACACGGCCGTCGCGGTTGATCACGGCGCCGGCCCCCTCGTCGAAGGGCAAACCCTCGATTGGCTCGGCGCAGTAGCCGATCGAGCTGACCACCAGGCCGCAGGGCACTTCGAACGTCTCGCCGGTGCCGACCGCCCGGCCCGCCTCCACTCGGGTGCGTTCCAGGCGCAGGGCTTCCACCCGACCGCCGCCCAGAACTTCCAGCGGCTTGGCATAGAAAGAGAAACACACACGCTTGCGCCGCTTGCCGGCCTCGAGCGCGGCGAAGCCGCGCAGCGTGGCCAAGTTCTTCTCCTGGAGGCGGCGGTCACGTTCGGACAGGCCGTCGGCGATGCTCTCGGGCAGTTGCGCCGGGTCGACCACCGGCAGACAGTCCGCCAGGTGGCCCATCTCGCGCAGCTCCACGTTGGCCCACTTGGCCTGAACCGGACCGCGCCGGCCGAACAGATAAAGCTCGGCGATCGGCGCGCGGCGAAGCGCCTCGGCGGCATAATCCGGCAGATCGGTGCTGGAAAGCTCCTGCGGGGTCTTGGCCAGGATGCGCGCCACGTCGAGGGCCACGTTGCCATTGCCGATGATTGCGACGCCCGGCGAGTCGAGCCGCGGGTCGAGATCTCGGAAGTCCGGATGGCCGTTGTACCAACCGACGAAGGCGGCCGCGCCATAGACCCCGGACTTATCCGCGCCGGGAATTTCGAGCGGTCGATCGAGCGGCGCGCCGGTCGCTATGACGACCGCGTCGTAGAGGCCGCGCAGCTCCTCCAGCGTCAGGTCGCGGCCGAGCTCGACGTTGCCATGGTAGCCGACCCGTTCGTGCCCGGCCGTCCGATCGAAGCTGCGCGTGACCTTCCTCGTTTTTTCGTGGTCTGGCGCGACGCCATAGCGGATCAGGCCGTAAGGGGCCGGCAGACGCTCGATGATATCGACGCGGCAGTCGATACCCGACCTGGCCAGCGCCTCGGCCGCGTAGAAGCCGCTCGGTCCGGCACCGACGATCGCTATCGTGACCGGCATGGCGTCCGCCGTTGCATCATCGGGACCGACTCGCGCTTGCCCTGCGATCCCGCTCTAGCACATCGTGGCGGCGATGACACCCGAGATTCGTCAGACCCGGTCGCGGACCGTGGGGATTTGGTGTAAAGCCCCGGAGCAGTTCGGTTATGTTGCGCCATCGGCGAGACTGCCGGCACTGGACCGCTCGGTCGGCGGCCAAAGGTGTGCTCCGAGCTTCGGCTTGACCGACTCGGGGCCCGCGATCAACGTTGCCACGAGACGGTGCGGCGCCGTCAATCGCCGGTGGAACGGCCGTACCGCGGCATCGGCGGTGTTCGGTGGGCGCCGTTTCGCTGGAGTTCCGGTACGGTTACCTATTCCTTTACGATGAGCCGCTAGCTTCCTGGCCATGAGCCTTTCATTCCCGCACATCCTTTCCGGACTGGCCGATGCGACGCCGCTGTTCCTGGTCGCGGTCGGGTTGTCGCTGGTATTCGCCGTCACGCGGGTCGTGAACTTCGCTCAGGGCTCGTTCTACATGGTGGGGGCCTATCTGGCCGTCACGCTGATCGGCAGTCCAGCAGCCGGGACGGGCGAAACGGGTATCTGGTTCGCGCTGCTGGCGTCCGCCCTGGCCGTGGGTGTGCTTGGTGCCGCGATGGAAGTCGTGCTGCTGCGCAGCCTCTACCGCGCTCCGGAGCTCTACCAGCTGCTCGCGGGCCTCGGCGTGATGCTGGTCGTGCGCGACCTGGTGCCGCGCCGCTGGGGTGCGGGTCCGCTGGCGACCCCGCAAGTCCCGGAGGTTTTCGGGCCGGTCGTCGTCGCGGGCGGGACGCTGGCCGACTACGATCTCGTCGTATTCGCGCTGGGACCGTTGGTGCTGGGGTTGCTCTTGCTCCTGCTCTACGGCACGCCTTGGGGCGCCCTGGTGCGCGCCGCGACGAGGGACCCGGATATGCTCTCGGCGCTTGGCGTCCGGCGGAAGCTGCTGGTCACCTCCGTGGTGTTCCTGGGCACGGCCTTGGCCGGGCTCGGCGGTGCGCTGCAGATGCCGCGTGCCCCGGCGGCCCTGGGCATGGACCTGGATATGCTCGTCGCGGCCTTCATGGCCGTGGTGGTCGGCGGCATGGGCAGCATTCCCGGGGCCTTTCTGGGCGCCTTGCTGATCGCCCTGCTCCGCGCCATCGGCGTCCTGGTGCTTCCACAGTTCACCCTGGGGCTTCTGTTCCTGGCGGTCGCGGCGGTGCTGATCGCGCGGCCACAGGGACTGCTCGGCGGGCGTCTGGTCTTGACGGAAGGGCTACAGAGCGCGGCGGCGCGGTCGCTCGCGCCCGGCGGCTGGCAGACGCGGAGCATCGCGCTGGTCGTGCTGGCCGCACTGAGCACCCTGCCCTTCGCCGCGCCCCACATCGGCGGCGACGCGATCCTGGTCACGGTCAGCGAGGTCTTGATCCTGGCGCTCTTCGCCGCCTCGCTCCAGTTTCTCGTCGGATTCGGCGGCATGGCCTCGTTCGGTCATGCGGCCTTCCTCGGGCTGGGCGCCTATGGGGCCGGCCTCGCGGTCGTACACCTCGCCCTGCCGGCGGAAGCCGCGCTCCTGGTCGCGCCCTTCGCCGCCGCCGCGGCTGCGCTGGTCTTCGGCTGGTTCTGCCTGCGCCAGCCGGGCGTCTATGTAGCAGTCCTGACCCTGCTGTTCGCCCAGGTCGCGTGGGCCGGTGCGGCCTGGTGGGCGGCACAGGGCGGCGCCACGGCCGGTGTCCTGGGGCTTTCACCAAGCGCCTGGATGCGCGGGCTGGTCCCCGGCGGTCTGTTGACGGATGCCGCAGTCTTCTATTACCTCGTTATGGGTCTGGTCGCGCTGGTCCTCCTGGCGCTGCGCGGCATCGCCTTCTCGCCCTTTGGCTTCGCGCTGCGCGCCACCCGGGATTCGCCGCTCCGGGCTGGCGCGGTCGGCATCGACCGGCAGGGCCAGCGCTGGGTGGCCTTCGTTCTGGCCGGCGGCCTCGCTGGGCTGGCCGGCGGGCTCCAGCTCTACCTCGAGGGCAGCGTCACACCCGGGGTCATGGCCTTGGCGGTCTCGGCCGACGGCCTAGCCATGGTTCTGCTCGGCGGCGTCCAGACCCTGACGGGGCCGCTGCTCGGCGCCGCGCTCTATCACGGCGCCGAGACTCAACTGCTCAGCGGCACGCCCTACGCGGGGTACTGGCCGCTGGCCACCGGACTGCTCATCGTCGCCCTGGCGCTACTGCTGCCGCGCGGCATCGTGGGCAGCCTGCAAAGTCTTGGAGGCCGGGGCCGATGAACGCCCTTTCATCGAGAGACGCCATCCTGACGGTCGAGGACCTGACCAAGGACTTCGGCAAGTTCCGCGCCGTTGACGGTGTCGACTTCACTGTCCTGCGCAGCGACGTCATGGCGATGATCGGTCCGAACGGCGCCGGCAAGACCACCTGCTTCAACCTGATTACCGGACAGCTCAAACCGAGCGCCGGGCGTGTCGTGTTGCGGGACCGCGACATCACCCGGCGCCCGCCGCACCAGATCTGTCATTTGGGGATCGGACGGACCTTCCAGACCCCGGCGCTCTTCGGGTCCATGACCGTCGTCGAAAACGTGCAGATGGCGATGATCTCCGCCGCGGGGCGCCTCAAGGCGATGTCGCCGAGGGCGACCAAGCTGTACCGCGAGGACGCCTTGGCCCTCTTGGACGAGGTCCGCGTGACCGACAAGGCCGACCTGCCTTGCGCACGGCTGGCCTATGGCGACCTCAGGCGCGCCGAGTTGGCGGTCGCCCTGGCGCACGGTCCCAAGCTGTTGTTGATGGACGAGCCGGCCAACGGCATCCCCGCGCCCGAGCGAGCCGCCTTCATGGAGACCTGCCTGGAGCTGGCGTTGCGCGGCGGGGCCGCCGTGCTGTTCAGCGAGCGCGACCTGGACATGGTGTTTCACTTCGCCGGACGCGTCGTCGTGCTCGACCACGGCCAGGTCGTCGCCGAGGGGTCGCCGTTGGAAGTGCGAGACGACGAGCGGGTCCGAGCGGCTTATCTGGGCGCCGATTTCAGCCATCTACAGGTCACAGATCATGCTGCACGTATCTGATCTCGATGCCTTTCACGGCAGCGCACAGGCACTCTTCGGCCTGTCCCTCGAGGCGGTCGAAGGCGAGGTCGTCGCCCTGCTCGGCCGCAATGGCGCGGGCAAGACCACGGCGTTCGAGGCGATCATGGGCCTGCTGCCCGCAACGGCGGGAAAGGTCACCTTCCAGCAGCGTTCGATCCGGGGCCGGGCGGCGGAGACCGTAGCCCGGCGCGGCATCGCCTATGTGCCCGCCGATCGCCGGATCTTTGCGGAGCTTTCGGTCCGCGAGAATCTCAAGATTGCACGCCAGGGACGGCGGCGCGGCGTTCCGGCCTGGAACCTCAAGACCATATTCCAGCTGTTTCCCGGCCTCGCTAAGCGGCGCGCGCGGCGCGGCGGCGAGCTCGGCGGCAGAGAGCAGAAGATCCTCTCGCTGGCCCGCGCCCTGATGGGCAATCCACGCTTGATTATGATCGACGAGCCCAGCGAAGGCCTGGATTCGGATAACGCCGAGGAGATGGTCGACACGATCAACTTCCTCAAGGAGGAAGGAGTGACAATAGTGATGGCGGAGCAGAACCTGCACTTCGCCAGGGTGGTCGCCGACCGGGCCTATATCATCGACAACGGCCGGATGGCGCTGCACGGGACCATGGAAGACCTCCTGGCCGACGAGAAGAAATGGGAAAGATACCTGGCCCGATGACCCGGCGGCAAAACCGGGCCGTGCCCCGGGGTTACATTGGAATTCCAAGGACTGTCGCAATTCAGCTAGGATTTGTCGCGCCAGAATAAGCCTTCTTCGAGGTCCGACCTTAACAGAGTGATCGAATACGCAGATCCGCCTGCGTTTTTTTTGTGGGGACTTGCCATGTCGGACATGGACGATCTCGACCTGCGTTCGCTCGACGACGACGAGCTGAACAAGCAGATGCAGGACGATCTCTACGATGGGCTCAAGGAGGAGATCGTGGAGGGTGTGAACATCTTTCTCGAGCGCGGTTGGACGCCCTACAGGATCCTGACCGAGGTTCTGGTCGAGGGCATGCGGATCGTCGGCATCGACTTCCGCGACGGCATCCTCTTCGTTCCCGAGGTGCTGCTCGCGGCCAACGCCATGAAGGGCGGCATGGTGATCCTGCGCCCGCTGCTCGCCGAGACCGGCGCCGAGCAGGTCGGCAAGGTGGTGATCGGCACCGTCAAGGGCGACATCCACGATATCGGCAAGAACCTGGTCGGCATGATGATGGAGGGCGCCGGCTTCGAGGTTTTCGACCTGGGCATCAACAATCCTGTCGAGAACTACCTGGAGGCGCTGGAACAGCACCAGCCGGAGATCCTGGGCATGTCGGCCTTGCTGACCACGACCATGCCCTACATGAAGGTCGTGATCGATACGCTTAAGGAAAAGGGCATCCGAGACGACTACATCGTTCTGGTCGGCGGCGCGCCGCTGAACGAGGCCTTCGCCGAGGCGGTCGGCGCCGATGCCTATTGCCGCGACGCCGCGGTGGCGGTCGAGACCGCCAAGGACTTCGTCGCGCGCCGGCATAACCTGCGCCGCAAGAAGGCAA
>JAOUCL010000351.1 GCA_029859805.1 Rhodospirillales bacterium
GAGTATATGGCGAAATGCGCGTTCGAGGCCGGCAATTTCGAGCGTGCCAAAGAGTATGCGCAAGAGCTGCTCGGTACGGCAGGGCGATACGTGGACGACTTCAGTTACGGAGGCGCCCTGCATCACTGGAACCTGGTCCTGGGACGGCTCTCGCTGGCAAATGGCGAGATCGAAGAGGCAAAGCGGTATCTGTTGGAGGCGGGACGGACACCCGGAGGACCGGCGCTCGGTTCCTTCGGCCCGAGCATGACCCTGGCCAAGGAGCTGCTGGAGCTGGGCGAGCAGGACGCGGTCATCGCGTATTTCGACCTCTGCGCAAGATTCTGGCGATCGGAAGGCGGGCGTCTGGCCGAGTGGAAATCAGCCGTAGCGGCCGGAGAGATGCCCGATTTCGGCACGAATCTCAGATATTGAAGCGATTATGGGCGCGGGGCCGGATCGTCCTTGAGACCGATGCGGCAACCCCAAGGCCATCCCCATGGCCCTCCCCAGCGACCTTCTCGACCGCAACCAAGGCACTCGCCTGTCAACCGAAATTGATCTATGTTAAAGAAACCCGCCGGGGCCTAAGGTAATGGCTGGCCGCCGGCGCGTGGACAGGGCCCGACGCCGCGGCAAACTCGAGGGTGGAGGTATCTTGGATCAGCTCGCAGAAACCGCCCGGCTGAAACAGTCGACGGAGGCCTCGTTCCGGCCGATGACCGGCAACGAGGCGATCGCGCGCGGCGCCTGGGAGGCCGGCGTGCGGGTCGCCGCGGCCTATCCGGGCACGCCCAGCACGGAGATCCTGGAGAACGTCGGCACCTATCCGGCCGAGGACCTGCACGCCCAGTGGTCGACCAACGAGAAGGTTGCTTGCGACGTCGCCATCGGCGCCTCCTTCGCCGGCGTCCGGGCGCTGACAGTGATGAAGCACGTCGGCCTAAACGTGGCCTCGGACGCCCTGATGTCGCAGACCTACATCGGCGTGAACGGCGGCCTGGTCGCCGTGGTCTGCGACGACCCGGGCATTCACAGCTCGCAGAACGAGCAGGACACGCGCCTCTTCTCGCGCCTCGCCATGATCCCCGTGCTCGAGCCGGCCGACGCCCAGGAGGCGCTCGAGTTCACGCGCTGGGCCTTCGACATCAGCGAAAACTTCGACACGCCGGTCATCGTGCGCAGCACCACGCGCCTGTCCCATACACGCAGCGTCGTCGAGCTCGGCGAGCGCAGCGAGCCGGCGCCCCGCGGCTTCCTGGAGGACCCGAGCAAAAACGTGATGATCCCGAGCCACGCCCGGGCCCGCCACCCCGCGCTGCTGGAGCGCGAGACCAAGCTGCGCGCGTATTTCGCTTCGCCCGATTTCACGCCCTGGGAGCGGGGCGACGGCAAGGTCGGCGTGGTCACGCTGGGCACGCCCTACACCTACGTCAAAGAGGTCTTGCCAGGGGCCAGCGTGCTGAAGCTGGCCGCCTCCTATCCCCTGGCGAACGAGCTCGTGGCGGAGTTCTGCCGCTCGGTCGAACGGGTTTTCGTGGTCGAGGAGCTGGAGCCGGTGATCGAGAACGAGATCCGCGCCCTGGGCTTCGAGGTGGCCGGCAAGGCCTTCTTCCCCAGGGTCGGCGAGCTGTCGCCCGAGCTGGTGCGAGAGGGCTTCGAAAAGGCCGGCATCCTGGAGCGCGCAGCCGAGCCGCACGACTGGGACGTCGAGCCCATCGCCCGGCCGCCGGTGCTCTGCGCCGGCTGTCCGCACACCACCACCTACATGGCCCTGCGCTCGCTCGACGCCCGCGTCGCCGGGGACATCGGCTGCTATACCCTGGCCGCCGTCGAGCCGCTCCGGTCGATCGACACCTGCGTGTCCATGGGCTCCAGCATCGCCAACGCCGCGGGCATGGCCAAGACCGGGGTCGAGACCAAGCCCATCGTGGCCACGATCGGCGATTCGACCTTCCTGCATTCCGGCATCCCGCCGCTGATCGACGCGGTCTACAATAAGGCGAATATCACGGTGATCCTGCTGGACAACCACGTCACGGCCATGACCGGCGGTCAGGAACACCCGGGGACCGGCCGCACGCTGCGCGGCGAGGAGACCCACCGGGTCGACTACGAGGAGCTGATCCGCTCGGTCGGCGTCACCTGGGTCAAGACGGTCGACTCCTACGACGTGGGCGCGATGTACCGGACCTTTCGCGAGGCGGTCGAGCACAAGGGCGTGTCCGTTGTCATCTCGAACCGGCCCTGCGTGCTCGATCCGGTCAAGATTCGCGGGCCGGTCTTGGCGGTGCGCGCCGAGAACTGCATCGCCTGCCAGACCTGCATGAACCTGGGGTGCCCGGCGATCTCGTGGAGCGACGAATGGCACGACGGCCATCACAAGGTGAAGATCGACGCGGCGACCTGCATCGGCTGCACCCTGTGCTCGCAGATCTGCCCGACCGACTGCATCCAGCCGGCGGCCGGGTGAGCGCCGTCATGCCGCGCAAGTCGGGAGCCGCATGCCCGGGGGACCGCCCATGAAGATGGACCGGGTGGCGACCGCGACCACCAACGTGTTGATCGTCGGGGTCGGCGGTCAGGGCGTCATCATGATCTCCAAGGTGCTGGCCGAGCTCTGCCAGCTGCAGGGCCACCAGGTCAAGCAGAGCGAGGTCCACGGCATGGCCAAGCGCGGCGGCGGCGTGTTCAGCCACGTGCGCTTCGGCGAGCGGGTCTGGTCGCCGACCATCCCGCGCGGCGAGGCCGACATCCTGCTCGCCCTGGAGTGGGCCGAAAGCCTGCGCTGGCTGGGCTACCTGCGGCCCGACCGGGGCACCTTCATCGCCGACACCCAGCAGATCGTGCCGCCCTTTGCCTGCCGCGACCGCAGGCGGGGCGCCGCGGACGCCTATGCCCGGGAGACCCCGAGCGAGGTCCTGGATCAGGTCGCCAAGGGCTTCGCGCTGGACGCGGGCCGCATGGCCGCCGAGCTGGGCAATCTGCGGGTCGCCAACACGATCCTGCTTGGCGCGCTCTCGACCGCGCTGGATTTCCCGGCCGAGGATTGGCGGACGGTGCTGGTCCGCTCGGTGCCCCCGAAGACCAAGGACCTCAACCTGCAGGCCTTCGAGCAGGGCCGGGAGTGGGTCACCCGGGCGGCGACGGCCCCCGCCCCTGTAGCGCTGCGGCGTCCCGGCGGCCTTGAAGGCCCGGCGGTCGAGGTCGAGCTGGAGATCATCGAGGCTTGGTGCAAGGGTTGCGACATCTGCGTGAAGATGTGCCCGGAACGCTGCCTGATCCTCAACCGGGAGCAGATCGCCGAGCTGAGCGATCCGGCGGCCTGCACCGGCTGCGGCATCTGCGAGTGGCTCTGTCCGGACTTCGCAATCGCGGTCCACAAGCGGACCGCCGACCAGGTGGGCGCCTAGATGGCCGCGGCGACCCAGCGCCTGAACGTGATGGGCAACGACGCCTGCGCGCTGGGCGCGGTCGCGGCGGGTTGCCGCTTCTTCGCCGGCTATCCGATCACGCCCTCCTCCGAGGTCGCCGAGCGTTTGTCGCGCGAGCTGCCCAAGGTCGACGGCGTGTTCATCCAGATGGAGGACGAGATCGCCTCGATGGGCGCGGTCATCGGCGCCTCCATGGGCGGCGTCAAGGCCATGACCGCGAGCAGCGGCCCCGGCTTCTCGCTCAAGCAGGAGAACCTGGGCTATGCCGCCGGGGCGGAGATCCCCTGCGTGGTGATCGACGTCATGCGCGGCGGCCCCAGCACCGGCATGCCGACCCGCCCGTCCCAGGGCGACGTGATGCAGGCGCGCTGGGGCACCCACGGCGACCATGCGGTGATCGTCCTGGCGCCGGCTTCGGTCAAGGAGATCTACGAGCAGACGATCCGGGCCTTCAACCTGACGGAGCGCCTCCGGGTGCCGGTCGTCGTGCTGTTCGACGAGGTGATCGGCCACCTGCTGGAAACCGTCGAGCTGCTCGACCCGGCGACCCTGGACCTGGCCGGGCGCAAGTGGGCGGCCGGACCGCGCGAGACCTACCTCCCCTACGCGCAGACCGACGACCTGATACCGGCCATGGCCCGGCCCGGCGACGGCTACCGCTGCCACACGACCGGCCTGACCCACGCGGAGACCGGCTTTCCGACCCAGGATCCCGAGACGGTCGAGCGCGTCACCCGGCGGGTCCTGGACAAGCTGACGCACCACCGGGAGCTCGTCGAGTCCTACGAGGCCCTGGACACCGCGGACGCGGAGGTCCTGGTGGTGGCGATCGGCATCAGCGCCAGGGCGGCGCGCCGCGCGGTCAAGTCGGCCCGGCAGAAGGGTGTGAAGGCCGGCCTGTTCCGGCCGATCACCCTCTGGCCCTTCCCGGAGGACCGCTTCCGCGAGGCCGCCGCGGGCGCCGCGGCCGTCGTCGTCCCGGAGATGAACGCCGGGCAGCTGAGTCTCGAGATCGAGCGGCTCGCCCCGGCCGGGACGACGGTCTCGCCGCTAAACCGGATCGACGGGGAGCCGGTCTCGCCCCTGGAGATCGCCGCACGCATCGAGGAGCTGGCAGGCCATGGATAAGCCGGACGCCGAACGGTTCGAGATCCGCGACTACCTGCGCGAAGAGCTGTTCCCGCACTTCCTCTGCCCCGGCTGCGGCCACGGCATGGCGCTGAGGGCCCTGCTCTGGGCCGTGCACGAGCTCTCGGTTCCCAAGGACGAGCTCGCCGTAGTCTCTGGCATCGGCTGCGCCGGGCGCCTGGGCGCCTATGTCGACGCCAACACCTTCCACGTGACCCACGGCCGCCCGCTGGCCTTCGCGACCGGCCTGGCGCTGGCCCGGCCCGATCTCAAGGTCGTCGTGATCAGCGGCGACGGCGACTGCCTGGCGATCGGCGGCAACCACCTGATCC
>JAOUCL010000100.1 GCA_029859805.1 Rhodospirillales bacterium
CGTACTTTCTGGGCCAGTTCGCGTCTGTGGAACGGTTTGTTGATCAGTCCGGCACCGTCGAGCACTGCCCTGTGGTCGCGGAGTGCGGTCTCGGCGTAGCCCGACATGAACAGGGTCTTGGTGGCGCGGTAAATGCGCCTTGCCACATCCGACACCTGCGGTCCGGTCATGCCGCCGGAAAGCACCACGTCGGATAATAACAGGTCGACCGGGGGGGAGCCTTTTAGAACCGCAAGGGCCGCTTTGCCGTCCTGTGCTTGCAGAACTTCGTAGCCGAGACCCCGGAGGATCGAGACGGCGAGCTGCCGCACGTCCGCATCGTCCTCGAGCACCAAAACTCTCTCGCCCCGCGCCTTCGGCTCCAGCGCCGAAACCGTCTTCCGGACCGGTTGATCGGAACCTTCCGCTCGCGGCAGATATAGCTTCACGGTCGTTCCGCGGCCGTCCTCGCTGTGGATCGTCACTTGGCCGCCCGACTGCCTGGCAAATCCATAGACCATGCTGAGTCCCAAGCCGCTGCCTTCGCCGACATCCTTGGTGGTGAAGAAGGGCTCGAAGGCGTATTCCAACACCTCCGGCGGCATGCCGCTTCCCGTATCGCTGACCGCCAGCATGACATATTCGCCCGGACTCATCTCCGTCCCGGCGGCGATGTTGTCTTCGTTCAGCTCGACATTGGCGGTTTCGATCGTCATCGTGCCGCCGCCGGGCATGGCGTCGCGCGCGTTGATGGCGAGGTTCAAGAGAGCGCCCTCCAGCTGCCCCGGGTCGGCCATCGCCCGCCATAGATCCGGGCCCATTGATGTCCGTGTCTCGATCGTCTCGCCCAGGGTTCGGTGCAGCATGTCCAGCGTGCTGGACACCAGGGTGTCCATGTATATGGCTTGGGGAGACAGCGGTTGCTTGCGCGAGAAGGCCAGGAGGCGCTGAGTCAGGTCAGCGCCTCGCGAGGCCGCCTTTATGAGCGCCTGCGTCTGCTTGTCGTCTTCGCCGAGTCTAAGCGAAAGCACTTCGGCGTTGCCCATTATGACCGCGAGGAGATTGTTGAAGTCATGGGCCACGCCGCCCGTCAGCTGGCCGATCGCTCTCAACTTCTGCGCTTGGTGGAGTTGTGTTTCGACGTTCTTGCGTTCTGTGATGTCCTCGATGGTGACGAAGACCCGCGACCAGGTGTCGAGGTACTTGGGTGGAATCACCGCCCGGATCCGGGTGGCGATATGCGAGCCGTCGCACGCAATCTCGTCCGCTTCGTATTCGTAGCTCGTGGCGCCCCCATAGAAATCGGCGATCATGTCGCCGTATCCCCTGAGCTCGTCCGGATCCGCCGTCTGCTGTGTCATGGCGGCCCGCAGCTCGTCCTTGCTCGAGGCGCGGTACAGGTCGACCGCGCCCTGGCTGATTCCATAGCGCCGGGCCGCGTCGTAGGCCCTGCCCAGCTGGTCTGGGTGATCGCGGAAATAGCCGCGGAGGTCCTCGACTCCCTGCTTCGCCAGTCCGTCCAGCAGCTGTTTCACAGGTCTCCAGTCCTCCTCCAACATCGGCACTGGGGACTCGTCGAAGAGCTCACGATAACGGCTCTCGCTTAGGCTTAGCGCATCGCGATCGCGCCGTTGCTCTGTGATGTCCTCTATGGTGATGAGAACCCTCGCCCAGCTGTCGCCGTAGTTCGGTGGAATGACCGTACGCATGCGCGTGACGATCCTTGAACCGTCGCAGGCCGTTTCGCGGGCTTCGTACTCGTTGCTCCGGGCCCCAGCGAAAAGCCGTGAGAGCTGCTCGCGAAAGCCTTCCAGGTCCTCCGGGTCCACACGGTCGCTCCCCATGATCTCGAACAGCTCCTGCTTGCTCGACGCACGGTAAACCCGGAGTGTTTCCCGGCTTATATCGACGACTTCCGGGAGGTCATAGGCTTCGAGCAGCTGCTCGGGGTGCTCGCGGAAATAGTCGGAAAGGTCCTCGACACCTTGTTCGGCCAATTGGTTCAGCACGCGTTTCAAGGCCGACCAGTCCTCGACCCATAGCGAGACCGGGGACTCGTCGAAAATCTCGCGGAATCTGGCATCGCTCTCGCGCAGCGCCTCCTCGGCCTTCTTGCGATCCGTGATATCGCCGAACACCGTCAAGACCGCGGTTTTCCCGCGGTAACTGATCGGCGTGGCGGAGCTTTCCACGTAGAAGACCCGGCCATCCACGCCGACATAGACCTGCTCGATCCAGGCCTGGTTCTCCTCCTTCTCAAGGACGCTTCCGACACGCGCCCGAACGAGCTTGTGGAAGTCGGGGTGGATGAAATCGAGCATGCGCCTGCCAATCAGGTCGCCGGCCGCTTCCGCGCCGAGAAAGCGGACCGCCGCTGGGTTGGCGAACGCGATCCTATCTTCGAAATTGATTATGATTCCGTCCGGCGAGAGCTGCACGAGGTTGCGATACCTCAGCTCGCTTTCACGCAGCGCCTGTTCCGCCGCGACCGCCGCGGTGCTGTTGCGGCCGCAGCCGCGATACCCGAGGAACGTGCCGTCTTCATCGAAAATGGGGATCCCGCTGGTGCTGAGCCAACGCTGCTCGGCGCCGTCGCTGGCGAGCGGATAGGTGAAATCCCGAAACGGCTTGCGGTCCCGCAGTGTCTGAATGTGTGCCTTCCAGGCATCGCGATCGTAGCCTTCGCCCAGGATATCCTCGCGGGTCTTGCCGTAGTACCACTCCGGCGCCCGGCTGAGGGCCCTTTCCACGTTGACGGACATGTAGGTGAAGCGAAGCTCCGCGTCCATTTCCCAGAACCAGTCCGCCGAGGCTGCGGCGAAGTCCTGAAAGCGGCTCTGGCTTTCGCGCAACGCCTCTTCGGCACGCTTGATATCGGTAATGTCCTGGACCGTTCCGAAGGTGCGCAAGAGCCGGCCATCGTCGTCCAAGACCGGCTCGCCCAGTTCGCGCCTGTGCTGCACATTTCCTTCGTCGTCGAGCATCCTGAACTCGACGCTGTAGGGTGCGGCGTTCTTGGTCGCCTCCTTGACCACTTGGTCGTAGCGGGCCCGGTCGTCGGGATGCAGCGTCTCCAAGACGCGTTCTTGCGAGCGCCAGCTTTTCATGACCTGCGGCACCGACAGGCCCAGCAGGTCCGCCAACTCCTCGGAGCAGAAGGCACAGCGGTCCGTCCCGTCGTCCCAGACGAAGACGCCGATCCTGGCCATCGTCTGAGCCCTTCTGAGTTCGGCTTCGCGTTCCTTCAGCAGCTTCTCGGCCTGCTCGTAATGGACCTGCTCCGCCTCCAGGCTCCGGATCCGGCGCCTAAGGTCGACCAGTTCCGCAATGAGCTGTTCCTTGCTCATGCGGGACAGCTCTTCTCTGGTCGATATGACAGCAGACATGTTTCACTCCCCGCCCGCCCGCGACGCCCGGGCTGGTCTGCCGTCATATTATCGCTAAGCTGTGCGCAAGGCCATTCAATGACGACCAGCGGCCCTGAATAGTCCATTAATTCAATAGGACCGTTGAGCTGAATGGAAGTATCGAAAATCGCATGCAAGCATATGAAAAAGCCCAATCACTACTACCGGTCGACCGTCACCGCCCCCAAAGCCTTTCGAATTGTTCTGGGCCTGGCGCTGATCGTCGGTGGCATTCTCGGGTTTCTGCCAATCCTGGGCTTCTGGATGATTCCGCTGGGCTTTCTGGTCATGTTCTTCGACGTGCCCTGGGTGCGCGAACGCTGGCGGTGGGCGCGGGCGTGGTGGAAGAGCTGGCGCGGATGAGGCGGAGGAGGTTCTAGCTGAGTGCGACGGGATGACGCGCAATCCGGAGGGGGGGAATGAACGCCGGCCTCGCCAAGGACATCGCCGTGATCGGCGCCGGCATCGTCGGCGTGTGCTGTGCGCTCACTCTGCTGCGCGACGGGCACCGGGTGACCCTGATCGACCGGCAGGGGCCGGGCGAGGGGGCGTCCTTTGGCAACGGCGCGGTGCTGCCGACCGAGTCCGTGGTTCCGGTGGCCACGCCGGGCATCCTGTGGAAGGCGCCCGGCATGCTGCTCGATCCCCTGGGGCCGCTGGCCGTTCGCTGGGGCTACCTGCCGCGCATCATGCCCTGGCTGCTCCGTTTCATCTCCGCCAGCAGGGCGCGGCGGGTCGAAGAGATCTCGATCGCACTCGCCGCCTTGCACCACGGGTCGGTCGAGGCCTTCGAGCCGCTTCTGGAAATGGCCGGGGCCAGCGACATGCTGCGCCGGACCGGCTGGGTCTGCGTCTACGAGAGCGAGGCGGGGTACCGGGCCGCTGCGCCGATGCTCGAGCTGCAGCGCCGTCGCGGCGTGCGCCTCGAGGTGCTGACCCCCGAGGAGCTGCGCCAGCTCGAACCTGCCCTGGCGCCGATCTTCCCGCGCGCGGTGTTCTATCCGCAGGTGGCACACGTCGTGGACAACTTCCGCTTGGTCCAGGTGCTGGCCGAGGCCTTCCAGGGCCACGGCGGCCGGCTTCTGCGCGAGGAGACGCGGGGCTTCGAGCTCGGCGCGGCGGGCCCGCGCGCGGTCCTCACCGACCACGGCCGCCGGCCCTGTGATACCGTCGTCGTCGTCGCCGGCGCCTGGTCCAAGGCGCTGAGCGCCCAGCTCGGCAGCCGGCCGCCGCTCGACACCGAGCGCGGCTACCACCTGCACCTGCCCGCCCCGGGCGTGCTGCCGCGCCTGCCGGTCTATTCCTCCGAGCGGGCCTTTGTCTGCACGCCGCTGGAAACCGGTCTCAGGCTCGCCGGCACGGTGGAGCTCGGCGGGCTGAAGGCGCCGCCCGACTGGCGCCGCGCCGAGGTCCTCGCGCGCCACGCCCGGCGCTGGCTGCCCGGACTCGATGCGGGCGGTGCGACCCGCTGGATGGGCTTCCGGCCCTCGATGCCCGATTCCCTGCCGGTCATCTCGGCCTCGCCGCGCCACGCCAACACCTTCTTCGCCTTCGGCCACGGCCACTGCGGCCTGGGCCTGGGCGCCAAGACCGGCCGCCTGATCGCCGATCTGGTGGCCGACCGCGACCCGGTCCTCGACATGGCCCCTTACCGGATCGACCGGTTCTGAGCGCCCAGCTTTCACCTTGGAAACCCGTCCTTAAGGATTAGTCGGGCAGTCTTGCGGCGTTTCGCAGCAATCTGTTGTAGACCCTGGGCCGCACACCTACTATATGTCGCGGTTCCTTGAGAGAGATCCATGACTTCGTCTTCGAATAGCGAGCCGGCCGGCGAGATCAGGACCGTACGTTTCTCCGATGCCCTGGAGGAACGCTACCTGGCCTATGCGCTCTCGACCATCATGGCGCGCTCGCTGCCCGACGTGCGCGACGGGCTCAAGCCGGTGCACCGGCGCCTGCTCTACGCCATGCGCCAGCTGCGCCTCAACCCGGACCAGGGCTTCAAGAAATCGGCCCGGGTGGTCGGCGACGTCATCGGCAAGTTTCACCCGCACGGCGATCAGTCGATCTACGACGCGCTGGTGCGCCTGGCCCAGGATTTTTCGCTGCGCTATCCGTTGATCGACGGCCAGGGCAATTTCGGCAACGTCGACGGCGACAACGCCGCGGCCATGCGCTACACCGAGTCGCGCCTGACCGAGGCCGCGACCGCCCTGCTCGAAGGCATCGACGAAGACACGGTCGACTTCCGGCCGACCTACGACGGCGCGGAGGAGGAGCCGGTGGTCCTGCCGGCCAGCCTGCCCAACCTGCTGGCCAACGGCGCCCAGGGCATCGCGGTCGGCATGGCCAGCGCGATTCCGCCGCACAATCTGGCCGAGCTCTGCGATGCGCTGGTCCACCTCATCAAGCATCCCAAAGCGACCATGGCAAAGCTGGTCGAGCTGGTGCCGGGGCCGGACTTCCCGACCGGCGGCGTCTTGGTCGAAGGCCGTGAGTCGATCATCGAGGCCTACAAAACCGGGCGCGGCGCGTTCCGAGTGCGCGCCCGCTGGCACAGCGAGAAGCTGAAGGGCGGTGGCTACTTGGTGGTGGTGACCGAGATTCCCTACCAGGTGCAGAAGTCCCGCCTGGTGGAGAAGATCGCCGAGCTTCTGGCCGCCCGCAAGCTCGCCGTGCTGAATGATGTGCGCGACGAGTCGGCTGCCGAGATCCGCTTGGTCCTCGAGCCGAAAAGCCGCAACGTCGACCCGGTCGTGCTCATGGAATCGCTGTTCCGCCAGACCGACCTGGAGACCCGGGTCAGCCTCAACATGAACGTGCTGGACGCCGAGCACACGCCGCGGGTCATGGGCCTCAAGGAGGTGCTGCAGGCCTTCCTCGACCACCGGCAGGAGGTGCTGCTGCGCCGCACCCGCTACCGCCTGGAGCAGATCGCCCGGCGTCTGGAGGTGCTGGACGGCTACCTGATCGCCTACCTGAACATCGATGAGGTGATCCTCATCATCCGCGAGGAAGACGAGCCCAAGGCCATCCTCATGAAGCGCTTCGAGCTGAGCGACGTGCAGGCGGAGGCGATCCTCAACATGCGCCTGCGCGCCCTGCGCAAGCTCGAGGAGGAGGGCATTCGCAAGGAGCACGCGGCGCTGACCGAGGAACGCGCCGACCTCAAGAAGCTGCTCAAGGACGAGGACCGGCGCTGGGGCGTGATCGCGGCGCAGATTGGGGAGATCAAGCAGCGTTTCGGCCCCAAGACCGAGCTCGGCCGGCGGCGCACGGAAATCGGCGACGCGCCGCCCGACGTCGTCGTACCGCTCGAGGCCGTGGTCGAGCGCGAGCCGGTTACGCTGCTGTGCTCTGCCAAGGGCTGGATCCGCGCCATGAAGGGACACCAGGAAGACGTCTCCGACGCCAAGTATAAGGAAGGCGACCGCGGCCGCTTCGCGCTGCCCGCCATGACGACGGACAAGCTGCTGATGTTCGCCACCAACGGGCGCTTCTACACGATCGGCGTGGACAAGCTGCCCGGCGGCCGCGGCTTCGGAGAGCCGGTGCGCCTCATGATCGACCTGCCGAACGATCAGGACATCGTCGCGCTCTACGTGCACCAGCCGGGGCGCAAGCTGCTGGTGGCCTCCTCCGCCGGCCGCGGCTTCGTGGTGCCCGAGGACGAGGTGGTCGCCCAGACCAAGAACGGCAAGCAGGTACTCAACCTGGCCGAGGGCGAGGAGGCGGTGACCTGCTCGCCAGTCGTGGGCGACAGCGTCGCGGTCATCGGCGAGAACCGCAAGCTGCTGGTCTTCCCCTTGGAGGATCTGCCGGAGATGACCCGCGGGCGCGGCGTGATCCTGCAGAAGTACAAGGACGGCGGCCTCTGGGCGGTGAATACCTTCAATCTCGCCGACGGGCTGTCCTGGACCACCTCCGGCGGGCGAACACGCACCGAGACCGACCTGACTGCCTGGATCGGCAAGCGCG
The DNA here is from genome assembly GCA_029859805.1 of Rhodospirillales bacterium. Taxonomy (GTDB): domain Bacteria; phylum Pseudomonadota; class Alphaproteobacteria; order Kiloniellales; family JAKSDN01; genus CAMYKD01. Next base: position 7,365 of record JAOUCL010000100.1, read on the forward strand.
CCCAGGCCGGCCGCCTGCCGCCCAAGGGCTTCCCCAAGACGGACAAGTTCGGCTAACCCCCTCGGAATTCCGACGACTGCATCTGACGCTTCCTCCGCCCCGGTCGCTTGCCGCGCGGTCTTCCGCGTTTGGACTTGGCAGCCGGAGTCCGTTACCGTATTGAGGTGGGGCTTCGGGGCGCCGTCCCGCAGCGCAGGTCTGGCCGCGCGGGGACAACGGCCGTGTCGGGGTCGTCGCGCAGAAACGGGAGAGGCATTTGTTTTCGCAATCCATCACCAGGGCAACCCTGGCAACGACGCTCTGGCCAACCGATGCGGCCCAGACCTGGCTGCGCGGCTCGATCCTCGCGGTCTGCGGAAGCCTGCTCGTGGCGCTCAGTGCGCAGGTGCAGGTGCCGCTCTGGCCGGTGCCGGTCACCGGACAAACCTTTGCCGTACTGGTCGTCGGCATGGCCTTCGGCTGGCGACTGGGTGCCGCGACCTTGCTGCTCTATGCGATGGAGGGCGCGCTCGGCCTGCCGGTCTTCGCCCAGTTTTCGGGCGGCCCGGCGGTCCTGGCCGGTCCGACCGGCGGCTTCATCGCCGGTTTCGTGCTGGCTGCCGCCCTGGTCGGTTACCTGGCCGAGCGGGGGTGGGACCGCAGCGTTCCGCTGACTGCACTCGCCATGCTCGCCGGCAACCTGGCGATCTATCTGCCGGGCCTGGCGTGGTTGGCGCTGTTCTATGCCGGTCCGGGCCAAGCCTATATCGCCGACACGGGGGCGAGCGGCCCGTTGGGCGCGGCCTTTGCCGCCGGCTTCCTGCCGTTCGTTTTCGGCGATCTGCTGAAGGTCATGCTGGCGGCGGCGATCCTGCCGCTGGTCTGGCGCGCGGCGATGCGCCGGCGCCGCTAGGAGGGCCGGCCGGGGGGCCGGTTACCGAAGAGGGGCAAAGCGTTTGGCAGGTCTGGCTGCCTTCGTCCGTTTCGTCGACCGCCTGAACGACGTGATCGGCCGGGGGGTTGCCTGGCTTACGCTGGCGATGGTGCTGATCACGTTCGTTGTCGTGATCCTGCGCTACATCTATGCGATCGGCTGGGTCTGGATGCAGGAATCCTACGTCTGGCTGCACGGCATCGTCTTCATGCTGGGCGCGGGCTATACCCTGCTGCACAACGGCCACGTCCGGGTCGACATCATCTACCGCACGGCGAGTCCCCGCTACAAGTCGGTGATTGACCTCTTCGGGTCCCTGGTCCTGCTGTTGCCCTTGGTCGTCGTGGTCTTCCTGGTCAGCTATCAATACGTCCTGGCGTCCTGGCTCAAGTTCGAGGAATCGCGCGAGGCCGGGGGCCTGCCGGCGCTGTTCCTGCTCAAGACCGTGATCCTGGCGTTCTGCATGCTGCTCGGACTACAGGGCTTGGCGCTGGCCGGGCGCAGCTTCCTGACGCTCGCCGGCTGGGATGGGTTCATGCCGGTCGAGGAAGAGCACGAGGCGCTCTGACCATGGACCCGGCCGTCCTCGGCGAAGTCCTCAGCCTGATCATGTTCGCGGCGGCCTGCGGTCTGTTGATCCTCGGCTATCCGGTGGCCCTGACGCTGGCCGGCTCGGGCCTGCTCTTCGCCTTCACCGGCTGGCTGTTCGGCGTGTTCGACTTGAGCCTCCTGGGCGGCCTGCCGTCGCGCTACTTCGGCGTGATGGTCAACGAGCTGCTGGTCGCCGTGCCGCTCTTCGTGTTCATGGGCGTGATGCTCGAGCGCTCGAAGATCGCCGAGGAGCTCCTGCAAACCATGGGCCTGCTGTTCGGCCGCTTGCGCGGCGGACTGGGCATTTCGGTGATCTTTGTCGGCATGCTGCTCGCCGCCTCGACCGGCATCGTCGGCGCGACGGTGGTGACAATGGGCCTCCTGAGCCTGCCCGCCATGCTCAAGGTCGGCTACAGCAAGCCGCTGTCCTGCGGCATCATCTGCGCCTCCGGAACCCTCGGCCAGATCATTCCGCCGTCGATCGTTTTGGTGTTGCTGGGCGATATCCTGCAGGGCGCCAACACTCAGGCGCAGCTCGCCAAGGGCAACTTCGCGCCCGACCCGGTTTCAGTCGTCGATCTCTTCGCCGGCGCGTTCCTGCCGGGCATGATGCTGGTCGGGCTCTATATGCTCTGGGTTCTGCTCATCGGCCTGCTGCGCCCGCGGAGCTGTCCCCCCGTGGAGAGGCCGACGGGCGGCGAGCGCTTGGGCAGCCGCGTCGTCCGCGTTCTCGTGCCGCCGTTCACCCTGATCGTCGCGGTCCTGGGGTCGATCCTGCTCGGAATCGCCACGCCGACGGAGTCGGCCGCCGTCGGTTCGGTCGGTGCCATCCTGTTGGCCGCGCAGCGCATCGATAGCTCGGTGCGCCGCCCGGTCCTCCTGGCCGGGTCGGCGGTGGTCGGGCTGGTACTTGTTACCAGCTTCTTCGACCTGCGCATGCAGCGCGACGTCATCCCGGCCGGCGACCTGATCGCGGCGATCGTTGCCGGTGGCTTCTGTCTCGTGCTGGTCTGGGGCCTGGTCCTCAGCCTGGGCCGGGTCTATCGCAGCGGCATTCTCACCAACGTCATGCGCAGCACCATGGAGATCTCTTGCATGGTGTTCTTGATCCTGCTGGGCGCCTCGGTCTTCTCGCTGGTGTTCCGCGGCCTGGGCGGCGATAGGATCGTCGCCGAGGTGCTCAACGCCATGCCCGGCGGCATGTTCGGCGCGATGCTGCTGGTCATGGCGGTCATGTTCGTCATGGGCTTTTTCCTCGACTTCATCGAGATCGTCTTCGTCGTGGTGCCGATCGTCGGCCCCATCCTGCTCCAGATGGATATGTCGCCGGTCTGGCTGGGCGTCATGATCGCGGTCAACCTGCAGACCAGCTTCCTGACCCCGCCCTTCGGCTTCGCCCTGTTCTATCTGCGCGGCGTCGCGCCGCCCGGCATCGGGACCATGGACATCTACCGGGGCGTCGTGCCCTTCGTGACGATCCAGGTGATCGGACTGTTCCTGATCGCCGCCTTCCCGGCCCTTGCGACCTGGCTGCCCAAGGTGCTCTTCTGACGACAAGGCTTGCAGCCAAGGTCCGGAAAGAACCGTCGGGGTTGAGCCCCGCCGGTTGATTTGCGATTGGCCGGCGTTTGGCGCCGACTCGCCGCTCGCTAACGCACGTATCTGAACGGCAGGGAACGGGCGTTGTAGAAGGCCTGCTCCGAGAAGGCGGCGTAATTGATCGCCGGGGCGCGGAATTTCAGGATCGAATCCATGACCTCCTGGCTCAGCGGATCCTGCGCGGCCAGTTCCCGGAGCACTTGGCCGGCGAGCGCGCCGAGACCGTTCAACACCGGATCGGGGAACTTCTTGAGAATGACGCCGTGATCCTTGCGCAGAGTATTGAGCGCCGCGTTATTGTTGGAGACGAACTCGTTCAGCACGAACAGGTTTGTATAGGCGTTGGCCGTCGTGATGATCGCCTTCTGCTCGGAATCGAGGCCTTCCCAGGCCTTGATGTTGATGAAGTTGTCGAGCAGCGTCGCCGGCTCCTGCCAACCCGGGTAGTAGTAGAACCTGGCGCTCTTGTAGAGGCCGAATGCCAGGTCGTTGTAGGGCCCGACCCACTTGGTCGCGTCGATGGCGCCGGATTGCAGTGCCGGCGGGATCTCGCCGCCGCGCAAGCTGACGACGTTGCCGCCGGCCGCCTTAACCACCTCGCCGCCGAGGCCTGGAATGTGCATCTTGAGGCCCTGGTAGTCCTCGAGCGCGTTGATCTCCTTGTTGAACCAGCCTCCGGCCTGCACGCCGGTGTTGCCCGAGGCGAAGAACTTGCAGCCGAGCTGGCGATAGACCTTGTCCGCCAACTCCTGGCCGCCGCCGAACTGGATCCAGGCGTTCTGCTCCATGACGTTCATGCCGAAGGGCATGGAGGCGATGAACTCGGCGGCCGGCACCTTGCTCTTCCAATAGTAAGGGGCGCCATGACCCATCTCCAGCGTGCCGCCGGCCACCGCGTCCATGGTCTCAAAGCTCGGCACGATCTCGCCGCCGCCGTAGACCTCGACCGTCAGCTTGCCGGCCGAGGCATCGCCGATGAACTGCGCCAGCGTGTTCCCTCCGGTCCCCAGACCCGGGAAGTTCTTCGGCCAGGTCGTGCCCATGCGCCACTTCTTGAGGCCCTGCGCGAGGGACGGCTTCGGGAAGCCGGAGGCGGCTATCGCGGCGGCGGCCGCCGTCGACACGGCGGATTTTCTCAAAAACCCGCGGCGCCCGGTCTTGCTGCACGCCTTCGCTGCCTTGCCCACCTTCTGGCTATTCATAGAGGGTGTCCTCTCCGTTTCCGATCTTCGACAGGCATCTCGCCGGCCGCGCGGATGTGCGCCAGCCTGCAACCTCGGCGGCGCGGTGAGAATACGGAGCTTCGCCTGGCGGTGCAACATACATGGCGACGCCAGCGGTTCCGAAAAACCCAGGAAACGTGCCGTGTCAGGCCGGGAGCGGCTGCCAACCCTCGGGTCCGAGGCCCTCGATCGGCCGGAAGCGGGTCTTGTAGGACATCTTGCCCGAATCGGCGATCCAGTAGCCGAGATAGACGTGCGGCCGGCCGTGTCGTCGCGCCGCCTCGATCAGCCAGAGGACCATGTATGTGCCGAGGCTGCGCTTGGCCAAGTCGGGCGCGAAAAAGCTGTAGACCGCCGACGGGCCGTCTTCCAGCCAGTCGGTCAGGCAGGCGGCCGCCAGCCGGCCGTCGGGCTCGCGGAATTCGGTAAGCCGCGTATCGAGGAGGGTATCGCAGACCATGGTCCGATAGTCCGCGAAGCTCATGCCGGCCATCTCGCCATCGTCGTGGCGAGAGCTGAGATAGCGGGTGAACACCGCGTACTGCTCCTCGGTCGCCACGGGTGGCCGGTCGTCGATCCTGAGCGCAGAGTTGAGGCGCGCGACCCGGCGCAGCGAAGGACCGGGCTTGAACGCATCGACCTGGACCCGCACCGGCACGCAGGCGGCACAATCGCTGCACGCGGGCCGATAGGCGAAGTTGTGACTGCGACGGAACCCGGCGCGGGATAGCCGGCCGTAGGTGCCGACGGCGTCGGGGCCGTGTATTTCCGTCATCAGCTTGCGTTCGCGCCGTCCTGCCAGATAGGGACAGGACGTCTCCATCAGGACGTAAAGTACCTGTTTCGGTACCGCCTCGACGGCCCGGAGGTCCGGCCGGGAGCTATGGGTCTTTGTCGGGCCCATGGGAGGCCAAGCTAGCGCTACCGGCAGCGCCGCGTCCAGCCCGGAGTCTGTCAATCAGCCCTCGGTCGCCGCCTGCGGCGCCTCGCTGCCAGCGGATGCGCGTCCGAAAAACTCCTGGCTGAGGCCGTCCGTGATGGCCATCAGCCTGACTTGTATGCCGTCGATGAATTCGTGCAGGCCGCCGGCGACGACTGCCTCGATGTTCGTGCCTTCGAGCGAATCGCGCAGTGCCTCCACCTCGGCCATGGCTTGGACGCCGCCCGCCAGCCCGTAGCGCGTTCTGAGGTCCGCCAGCGTGGCGCCGAGCGCCTTGACGCAGGCGCTGACCGAGCGCGGGAAATCATCGTGGAACAGCAGGAAGCCGGCGACCGAAGTCGGCGTCATGCCGCTCGGCCGGACCCGGCGATAGGCGTGGTAGCCCGAGGCCGAGCGCAACAGCGCATTCCATTGGCTGAGGTCGACGGGCGAGCCGACGGCCGCCGGGCCGGGCAGCAGCAGGTGGTATTTGACGTCGAGCAGCCGGGTCGCCTGATCGGCGCGCTCCAGGGCGCGGCCCATCTGGTAGAACGACCAGCCGGCGTCGCGGTAGAAGGTCCCTTCGGTGATGCCCGTGTGGGCTTGGCAGGACTCCTTGATGAAGCCGCAGAGCCGCGCGATGCGGGGCTCGCTCAGGTCCTCGGGCGCCAAGGCGCGCAGCCTGTTGTGGAAGATGTTGAGCTGGACCCACATCTCGGTCGAGATCAGTGGGCGCAGCGTACGGGCGTTCTCGCGCGCCGTCCGGATGGCCGAAAGGATCGAGCCCGGGTTCTCCGGGTCGAGCACGTAGAAATGCCGCACGGCCGCAGCTGTGGCCTCGTCATGGCGGTCGTGGAAGCGTTCGCCGTCGTCGTAGAGCTGGAGCACGGAGAGCCAGTTCCGGCCGCCCCGCGTGTCGCGGCTGAAGGTCTCGTTGACGTCCAGGACGCGCGCCAGGTTTTCAGCCCGCTCGACGTAGCGCGCCATCCAAAACGCCGCGTCGGCGTAGCGTGCGAGCAGGTTACTCAAGGACCCAGGTGTCCTTCGATCCGCCGCCCTGCGACGAGTTGACCACGATCGACCCCTTGGTCAGCGCGACCCGCGACAGTCCGCCCGGCAGCACCCAGGTCGACCGGCCGGTCACCACGAAGGGCCGCAGGTCGACGTGGCGGGGCTCGATGCCGGTCTCGACCAGGGTCGGTGCGACCGAGAGCTCGACCATGGGCTGGCTGATGTAGTTCGCCGGGTCGGCCTCGAGTTGCTTGCGGCAGGCCTCCAGCTCCTTGCGGCTCGCCCGCGGACCTATCGTGATGCCATAGCCGCCGGACTCGCCGACCGGCTTGACGACCAGCTTGTCGAGGTGGGCGAGGGTGTGCTTCAGGGCCTCCGGCTCGCGGCAGATGTTGGTCTCGACGTTCGGCAGGATCGGCTCCTCGTCGAGGTAATACGCGATGATCCGCGGCATGTAGGCGTAGACCGCCTTGTCGTCGGCGACCCCGGTGCCGATCGCGTTGGCCAACGCGACGTGCCCCTTGCGATAGGCACCGAACAGGCCGGCGGCGCCCAGCATGCTCGTCGGGTCGAAGGCCTCGGGATCGAGAAAGTCGTCGTTGATGCGCCGATAGATCACGTGGACCGGTTCCAACCCGGCGATGGTGCGCATGTAGACCCGATCGTCCTCGACCACGAGGTCGCGTCCCTCGACCAGGGGCACGCCCATCTCGCGGGCCAGGAAGATGTGCTCGAAGTAGGCGGAATTGTAGGTCCCGGGCGAGAGCAGGACGACTTGGGGGTCGTCCACCCCCGGCGGGGCGATCTCGGCGAGCGCCTCGTGCAGCTTCTGGCCGTAGTTCGATACCGGCTTGATCCCGATGTCGGCCATCAGATCCGGGAAGGCGCGCTGCATCAGGTGCCGGTTCTCGACCACGTAGGACACGCCGGAGGGGCTGCGCCCATTGTCCTCCAGCACCAGGAATCGGCCGGCGTGGTCGCGTACGAGATCGGTGCCGTTGATATGAACGTAAGTGCCGAAGGGCACGTCCAGACCGCACATCTCCGGACGGTAGTTCTTGTTGCCGAGCACCAGCTCGCGCGGCACGACGCCGTCCTTCAGGATCTTCTGGTCGTGATAGACGTCGTGGAGGAACAGATTGATGGCGGTAACCCTTTGCGTCGCCCCGGTCTCGATGGTCAACCAATCCTCGGGAGAAATGAGCCGCGGTATCACGTCGAACGGCAGGATTCGGTCGATCGAGTCTTTCTGGGTGTAGACCGTGAAGGTGATGCCGAAGTTGTAGAGCTCCAGCGCGGCGTCCCTGGCGCGGGCGTGCAGCTCGTCCAGGCCCAGGTGGCCGATACGCTCCCAGACCGGCCGGGTGAAGCCGGTGGGCTGGCCGGGCAGGCCGAGCATCTCGCAGAAGTAGCCCTGCGGATCGTAGTGTTCCAGAAGGCCTGCGGCGCCCTTGTCGTTCATGTGCCTCTCCCCGCGCGCCCGATTATCGCAGGCAAGGGCGCCCCCGCGCCAGTACGAAACACGGCCTCTCAGCGGTGGGCGGAACGGCCGCCGGGTCAGGCGGTTTGCGGAGAGATCGCGGCGAGGCGGCTGCGGCGTGTGCCGAGAGTGCCGGCCAGGAAGTCGTGCAGCGTGCGCTGCCGGTCGTTGAACAGGGCGACCACGAGTACCAGGAAACCCGTGGGCAGGACCGTCGCATAGAACAGGGCCGTCATCAGGAAGGCCTGGACGTAGTCGGGCCGCCGCCCGGTCCAGCTGCGGATCTCGACGTCCATCAGCTGCATACCGGGCGTCGCCCCGCTCCGACCCACGAAGTAGGTGTGGTAGGCCACGGGCAGCAGCGGCGTGATCAGCAGCTTGATCGGCCAGAGCAGGCCGAGGGACAGGATGACCAGCATCCAAAGCCCGGCGATCAGTGCGAAGAGGACCAGCGCGTCGATCAGATAGCCGACCGCCCGCCGCCAAGCCATGCCGTCGTAGAGGTCCGGATCGTCGAGGCGCCCGGGCGGCCCGTCCCGCCAAGCCGCGCCGACCAGATCCGTGCTGGGCAGATCGAACTTCCGCACCGAGGGTCTCCGGTTGCCTAAGCCTCGCCCAGTGACTTGGGGATGCCTTCGGTCCTTGGCAAGCGGCCGGTATCGGGGCGCAAGGTCAGCCGGCGCCGCCGCTTCGCGGGTTCTCGCGCAGCAGGATGACCGAGATACGCCGGTTCTGCGGATCGAAGGGCCTGTCGGGCCTCAGCGGCTCCTGGTCGGCGCGCCCGGCGACCGAGTCGATCCGTTCGCTCGGCAGGCCGGCCTTGACCAGGGCCCGGCGGCTCGAATTCGCCCGGTCGGTCGAGAGCTCCCAGTTGGAATAGCCGTTGTCGGTTACGTAGGGGGTGGCGTCGGTGTGCCCCTTGATGGCGATCTTCTGC
>JAOUCL010000352.1 GCA_029859805.1 Rhodospirillales bacterium
TCTTTCGTTACGAAATTCGATGGTAGACCCGGAGCTGCCCTTCGCGTTGACCCGGGGACTGTCCCTAGTTTCCTGTCTCACTCAAGGGGTGCGGTCCACACTCCCCGTCTCACATAACCGACGTCCAATTATCGGGCGCTGATGAGCTAGACGTGGTAATACTGTAGTAATAATATCAATAAATATCGAGATGGGTTAAGATATGGAACCATAGTCAAATTTATTCGCTGTCACATATTTGAACGTTGTTGTCTCATTTCATTATGTATCAACATAGAAATACCAAGGAAATATTTGGTCTGATCCCTTGCAAAGGCTCGGAGGCGTTCCCAAATACTAAACGCGTAGGCCATCAGGCTGCGTGATTCGGAAGGTCCGGCCCTGAGGGCGGACCGTTCGCATGTCGCTCAAACAAGGAGGTCATGCTATGCGTACATTCGATTTTGCTCCTTTCTACCGTTCAACCGTCGGCTTCGACCGGATGTTCTCCATGCTCGATCAGGTCGCCGGCGTGGAAGGCTCGGTGCCGAGCTATCCGCCCTACAATATCGAGCGGACCGGTGAGAACGCCTATCGCATCTCGGTCGCAGTCGCCGGCTTCACCGACGCTGATCTCTCGATCGAGGCGAAGGAGAACACGCTGACGATCCATGGCGAGAAGCAGAGCAACGACGAGGAGGAAACCGGCAATTTGCTCTACCGGGGCATCGCCGGGCGGAACTTCGAGCGTAGCTTCCAGCTCGCCGAACATGTCGAGGTCAAGGGCGCGAACCTGGCGAACGGGCTCCTGTATGTCGACCTCGTGCGCGAGATCCCCGAGGCGTTGAAGCCTCGGGCGATCCCGATCGCGAGTTCCGTCAAGCGCCTGGATGTCAAGCCGACCCAGGTCGCTGCCTGAGGCCCCGACCGGCCAGATTATGGAAGCGCCCCGGTGTTCGGGGCGCTTTTATTTTGTCCGAGCGCCACGGGCGACACCCGACCAAGCTATGCGGGCTAAAGAAAGCCATTCGGTTGGAGCCTGCGAACCAGGACTCATCCCTGTCTGAGCCCGACGCAATTCGTTTTCTGAGAGCCTGCGATGTCCGAAATTTATGCAGTGGACGGCCTCCCACCACCGGCATCGCGACGTGCCAAAGTGCGGCTGCTGCCTAACAACTGCTAATGTCGCCTCTTGACCCAAAGCGGCCCTTCGGCTCGGGTTTGAAGCAGGGCTCCCCATCACCCACCATGTCGATTAGGATGTATTAGAATCCAGGGGTTTTGCGTCATGCACCGTCGGCATCCGGCGGGGCCGGCCATCAATAAATTCAACGCGGCTGTAGCTTTAGTTTTGCCGCGGCGCGCGGTAGCGCCAATAGGCGAGCGGGAAGAGAAGGCGCGTCAGAAGCGATGGTTGATAGAGTCGACGCAATTTCGTGCCTGCATCCGAGCGACTTAATCCACGAAGAACCCAACGCCAGCGGCGCTGGCCCACGATATCCAAGATGAACCGGTTGCTGATGCCGGTGCGCAGAAGCGGCAAAAGCTCCTCGCGCCACAGCAGTGTGTAGTCGACACCTTCGATCAGGCTGCGCGCGGCCAGGACGCCCGAGCGCAGGGCGTATCGTATACCGAAACCCGCGAGCGCGTCCTGAAATCCGGCCTGCTCCCCGATGACGGGGTGCCCGCCCTGGACCGCGGTCCCGTGCAGCCGGAAGCTCGCGAACCCACCGAACGGCCGGGGATCGCGCATCTTCAGGCCTACCTGCTCGCGAAAGAACGCCACCGTCCGCTCGACGTATTCCGCTTGGCGCTTGAACTCGGTGAACATGCAGCTTGCCACCGTGCCGTGGCCTTTGTGGATGAGAAGATAAGAGTACCCGAGAGGCGCGAGCGCGTCGTTGAAAGCGATCCAGTTGCCGTCCGGGTTTTCGGTCTCGAACACGTAGCCCGCGGCAATCGCGTCGGCGACCCTGGGACCGATCGCCAGAACCGTGGGGCCGTCGACCTCGGTCGCCCTGTCGTCGAACCGTACTTCAACACCGGCCTCGATCGCCTGGTTCAGGAGACCCAAGTCGAGACTCCCGGTGCGGCACCCCCGGTGAACGATGTAACAAAGCGGTCGGTCGCCACGGAGCGGGTAGGCTTTGCCCCAGGCATCGAAGCCGGTGCCTTCATGCACCGGGTGACAGTCGAAGTTCGCGTCGATGCCCGAGCGCCGCAGCTCGTCGAGGACGTCGCGGTGATCGCTCCAATTCTCCAGCCCCTGCAAGTCCGAGTGGAAACGCGCCCCGACCGTCCGGTGCCACTCGCGCACGATGACGTGCCGGCCTCCGCGGGCCAGGACGATAGCGCAGGCAAGCCCAGCGGGACCGGCGCCGACAACCGTCACCGGCATATTGCCGCCCTGATTTGGGCTCCTATGGTTATTGGCGGATACCATTCCCGACAACCCCACGTTTCGAGGACATAGGTCCTGGGCGCGTGGCACATGGCCGCATAAACTGTGCGCGGGGCGCTCATGCTCGGCGGTTCAGCTAGCTTGCTCGAACCGCGTACCGTCCAGTCCTGCCCACATGGCCTGTGCCTTCCAAGAATTCTGTCGGCCGCGATAATCCTAGCGTCGATATTGTCAACTTAACCGACTTTTCCCGGATGACCCCTTCCGGCAGCCAACAATGGTAGCACAAGTGGCAGTCGTGAGTGATCACATGGGCGCCGATCTTTAGCCTGTACGGTATCGTACCTTTTTCGGTGCCCCCAATTGGCTCATCTGCCAGCCGTATGATTCCGGGTCCGTGGACAGGCCGTGCGGTGGGGTTTCCCGTACAGGCCAAATTAGGGCTTCCTTGGACTTCTCACAATAAGCTCTGAGGTCTCCTTGTGTGCAGGTTTCTCGGACGCCAGGCACGGCGTAGCGGGTGATGCGCGGCGGATGGCGGCGTCCGAGAAGCGCCAAGGCACGAAATCGCGGGCCGGCTAGCCTCGGCGGTTCTGGTTGACGGGCCTATGGGGATTTGAGGTCGGCTGAGGCGTTGCCGGCTGGACTGAGGCGCGGTTGATTTGGCCTCGGGGCGGGGGTGGATCTCTGTAGGGGGCAGGTTTCATGGCCATTGCGCGACCGCGGGGGTGCTTGTTGCGGATGCCTGTTCTGGATTTGGCGGCCTTGTGGCCGGGAGCAAGGCGTGCGTGGGCCTGGCCGCTGTGGGGCGGCGTGATTGGAGATGTCTTTTGGTTCTGGTGGTCATGCGGCCTCGGCTTTGCCTGCTGGCGGGTCGCGCGCTTGTGGTCTGAGCGGAATCTGTCCGGGTCCGAAGGTCTCGATGACGACCATGGGCCCGCCGCATTTGGGGCAAGGATGGGGATAGGGATTCAGTTCGTCGGACTTATCGGGGCTGGCGGTGTCGGCTGCCGGGTCGTGGCCCGGCCGGTCCAGCAAGGCCCGCGCCTGGTCGAGATTGGCGGTGCGTTGGCCGTTGGCGAGGAAGCCGTAATGGCGGATGCGATGGAAACCCTTCGGCAGCACGTGGAGGAGGAAGCGGCGGATGAACTCGTGGTGGGAGAGGCTCATGGTCTTGTAGCGAGCCGGGCCGCTGATCCGGTAGTCCTTCCACTTGAAGGTGACGCCCTGCCGGTCGGCTGAGACGAGCCGTCGATTGGAGATGGCGACCCGGTGGGTGTAGCGTGAGAGGTAGGCCAAGACCTGATCGGGTCCGGCGAAGGGCTGTTTTGCGTAGACGACCCACTCGGCCTTGCGCAGCGGGTCGAGATAGCGCTTGAAGGCCGTGCTCTCGGCGAGGGCTGCGTGCTCGTTGAAGAAGCGCAGATCGCCGGCCTCATGGGCGGCTATCAGCTTTTCCAGGAAGAGCCGCCGGAACAGCCGCGAGAGCACGCGCACCGACAGGAAGAACCGTGGCCGGCAAGAGATCCAGGTCTCGCTCTTTGCTGTTCCTGTCGGGCCCGCGTCCTCCTCGCCTCTTGCGGGGGCGAGACCGCCGCCGGGTACGATCATATGAACGTGGGGGTGGTGTGTCATGGCCGATCCCCAGGTATGGAGCACGGCGGTGATGCCGATCTTGGCGCCCAGGTGCTTGGGATCGGATGCTATGGTGAGCGTGGCCTCGGCGCTGGCCCTGAACAACAGACCGTAGATCACGCGCTTGTTCTGATAGGCGATGTCGGCGATCTGGCTGGGGAGGGTGAAGACCAAGTGGAAATAGCCCACGGGCAGCATCTCGGCCCTCATCCTGAGCTTGTCGAAGGGGGCGCTCGGCGAGCCAGGTCCTGGCCGCTGCCCCCTGGCACTTGGGGCAGTGGCGGTTGCGGCAGGAGTTATAGGCGATGCGCTCGTGGGCGCAGTCCTCGCAGACCGCCACATGGCCGCCCAGCGCCGCCGTGCGGCAGCGCTCGATGGCGCTGGGCGGCCATGACTTTCAGCTGGGCGAGGCTCACGTGGCCGGCGTTGGCCAGGCGCCAGGCAGCGCCGTGGGCGCGGAAGATATCCGCGACCTCCAGCGATGGACGGGGCACGAGGCCGAGGCGTTAGCCTGAGGCCTGTCCCCCGGTCTTGCGGCGCTTGCGACGGCCTTTGTCCAGATCGTCGAGCGGGCTGTCGACGGCCGAGATCATGCCGGTCGCCACGCGGGTATAGCGGGCCGTCGTCTCCAGCTTGTCGTGACCCAGGAGCGCCTGGATCACCCGGATGTCGACCCCGCGCTCGAGCAGGTGGGTGGCGTGGTTCGACAAGCTCACCATGAGGGCTGTGGCGCAGCGAATGCAGCGTCACGGGCTTGGTGATCCCGGCCTTCTTGACCGTCTCCTGGAAGCGGCGCGCGAACTGCCGCGTGGTCAGC
>JAOUCL010000353.1 GCA_029859805.1 Rhodospirillales bacterium
CGATGCTCCAGGATCCGCTTGACGTCCGCGTCGGACAGAATGGCGCTGTCCGAGGAGAACAGCGAGACGGTCTCCCGGCCCCGAACCGCTCCGAGCTGGGCGGCCGACTCGTATCCGTAGTAGGAATCGGATGCGGTCAACTCGGCGCCCGTCTCGCAGCCGGCAAGGGCCAAAAGGGCAAGCAGCATCGCAGTCGGACTTTTCATGGGCTCCTCCCCTACCGGCAAATCGCCGGCGTCGCGTGGTTGCGACCGGCCGGTCCTCGGCATGAAGCGGGACACCGGGGCTGGATGCCACTGCGGCGCGCGAATCGAAACCGGCTAGCGGGACGGAGTATCCCACGTGCGACGCGATTCAGAAAGTGACGAGCCGCAACGCGCGCGGCGCTATCGGCTGAGCCTCGATCCGGGGTAGGATCGTCCCCGCGAGGGGGGCTGGGAGCAGACATGGGCGTTTCGATCGACGACATCCGGGCCGCCGCGAAGACCATCGAGGGCGCGGTGATTCGCACGCCGCTGGTGTCCGCCCCGCGGCTCTCCGAGCGGCTCGGCGCCGAGATCTTCCTCAAGCTGGAGAACCTGCAGATCACCGGCTCGTTCAAGGACCGCGGCGCCTTCAACAAGCTGAAGAGCCTGACGCCCGCCGAGGCCGAGGCCGGGGTGATCGCCATGTCGGCCGGCAACCACGCCCAGGGCGTCGCCTACCACGCCCGGCGCCTGGGCATCCCGGCGGTCATCGTGATGCCGGAGTTCGCGCCCTTCTCCAAGGTCGAGCGCACGCGCAGCTTCGGCGCCCGGGTGGTGCTGACCGGCGATACGCTGGACGCCTCGGCGGTGGCGGCGCGCGAGATTGCCGCGCAGGAGGGCCTCGCCTTCGTGCACCCCTACGACGACGAGGCGATCATCGCGGGACAGGGCACCATCGGCCTGGAGATGCTGGCCGACGAGCCCGGGCTCGAGACCATCGTCGCGCCGATCGGCGGCGGCGGCCTGCTCGCGGGCATCGCCGTCGCGGCCAAGGCGCTCAAGCCGGAGATCGAGCTGGTCGGCGTCGAGGCCGAGCACTTCGCCTCGATGTACCAGGCGATCAACGGCCTGCCGCCGACCGCCGGCGGCACGACCCTGGCCGACGGCATCGCGGTCAAGAACCCGGGCGCGCTGACGCGCCCTGTGATCGAGGCGCTGGTCGCCGAGATCGTCCTGGTCGACGAATCGACGATCGAAACCGCCGTGGTGCTGCTCTGCGAGCTACGCAAGCTGGTCGCCGAGGGCGCCGGCGCGGCCGGCCTGGCCGCCCTGTTCGCCCGGCCCGAGCGCTTCCGCGGCCGCAAGGTCGGCGTCGTGATCTGCGGCGGCAACATCGACATCCGCCTGCTCAGCTGGGTGCTGACCCGCGGCCTGGTGCGCGACGGGCGCCTGGTGCGGCTGCGCGTCGAGATCGTCGACCAGCCCGGCGTGCTGGCCAAGCTGGCGCAGTTCATCGGCGCGTGCGGCGGCAACATCATGGAGGTCCACCACCAGCGCCTGTTCCACAACGTGCCGGCCAAGCAGGCCGAGATCGACGTCGTGATCGAGACCCGCAACGCCGACCACGTGCACGAGATCGTCGCCCGCCTGCGCGCCGGCGGCTTCCCGACCCGCGTGCTCTCGGCCCGCAGCGATGAGGTGGGGGCCTGAGAGTTAAATCAGGGACACGAGTTAAATCAGGGACACAATACTTTTTCCAGGTGACGCTTCTTCCGGACGACGTGACGGGCCCGAGGCTGCGGCCCGGCTCGTCGGTTCGAGCAAGCGGCCGAGGCATCGAGAAATTAGTACTGTGTCCCCGAATTAACCCGAGGCGTCCTCGGCCGGCCGTGTCTCCCAGCTTTCGACGACCAGGCCGGCGCGATACAGCTGCTTGGCGAAGACCACCATGACGGGGCCCCAGAAGGCCAACAGGACCACGACCCTCGCCATGGTCCCGACGACGGCGCCGGCATCCGGAACGAGCTCCCGGTGCAGGGCCAGGTCGCCGGCGGCCGCGCCCAGGCTCGCCGCGACGATCAATCCGCCGATGCCGGCGGCGACCAGCAGCCAGTGCCGCGAGGAGCGCGGGCGAATGGTCATCAGGACCACCAGGGCCGTGACCCAGCCCGCCGAAGCGAGCCCCATTTCCCCGGGCTGCAGCGGCACGCCCAGCAGGGCGTATACCAGTGGCGTCACGAGCACGCTGACAAGCAGGGCCGCCACGAAGACACCGGCCTTGAGCGCCAGGGCGGACAGCCGGGCCGCCAGGGGGGCGGCCCTCTCGGAGGGCGCCGCAGGTGCGACGCCGGCCTTGGAATCAGCTGTGTTCATTTCCATCTCGAGTTGTTACGTGAGGATATGATATCGCTTTTAGATCGTTGTTGGATTGCAGCTTCCAAAGGCTCGTCCCGGCGGGCGCTCAAGAGCCCTACGACCCGTGCCCGGAGGGCCCGGGGTCCCCGCCGATCCCCAGACCGACGGCGCGCAGAGCCCGGCCGAAGGCCAGCAGCGCCAGGCCCCAGAAGGCGAACATCACGCCGAACTCGACCACGAGCTCGACGTAGAGGCCGGCATGCTGGAAGTCCTTGGTTTGCAGCATGAGGCGGGCAATGGCCGAGCCCATGGCGATCGCGACGATGACCCCGGCGAAGCCGCCGATCACCACGATCCACTGTTTTCGCGTCCGGGGATTGAGGCCGGGGGCGAGAATCACCGCGAGCACGACCAGGTAGACCGCCAGGACGCCCAGGCCCTGAAGCCGCGTCTGCAGGCCCAGGGCGAAGTCGAAGAGGCGCGCCACGAAGACCCCGGCGAAGACCACCCCCATCATGGAGCCGAGGCGAAGGGCCAGCGAGGCCGCCCGGTTCGGGGGCCGCTCGGGTTCCATGTCCGGTTCCGCGGGCGCGTCGTCGCCGGGCGGCTCGCTGATCGCCGTGCGCAATTCGCGGGACGCCCGCAGGGCGGGCGTCCGGGTCCGGGCCGGCGCCCGGGCCTCGGCCGTGGTGTCAGGCGTGGCGGCGCGATCGCCCGGCCCGCTGGGCGCGGAAAGCGTGTCCGGCGACCCGTCGGCCGTCTCGGCCGGCTCTTGCGCGGCGGCGTCCAGCATCGCCTGCAGGCGGCGCGAGAAAGCCGCCGGCGCCTCGTCCTCGCCCGCCGCGTCCGCCGCGTCCTCCGGCCTGCCGCGCGCCTCGGCCGAGTCGGCGAGAGGTTGCGCCGCGTCGCCGCGCTTTCCGTGACCCGGGACAGACATGTCCACCCTCGATCCAATTTGGGACAAGTGTAAGCTTCCAAGGTTACCGCCGGGTTAAGCCTTTGATCCCGCTCGACTCCTTAGAGTTGCGACTGGCGCGGGATTTTCTTCCGCGGGGCAGGACGTCCCCGGCGGCGCGAAGGGTCGATCCCGGACCGCGCTTCGTGCTAAGCTGGGGGCCGGCTTGGTGGCCGGCCGGGGGGCGGCCGGGGCAGAGAGGTGGATCATGGGGACGTTGTGCCATCTCGAAGGAGGACGCCGCGGCATCGTGCTCCCGGGTGCGCTTCCGGGTGCGCTGGCCTGGGCGCTGTTGGTTTGGGCGATGCTGACTTGGGCGCCGCCAGCGGCGGCCCAATCGGCGGCCGAGGACCTGCGCGCGCAGGTGCTCGAGCTGGCCTTGCGCGAGGGCTTCCAGGTCAGCGGCCTGGATCAGATCGACGACGCCCCGCCCAGGGCGCTCCGGGCAAAGGGGCTGTCGCGGCAGATTTCGACCCTGCTGAGCGACTACAACTACCTGCTGCTGCACGACCGGAAGGGCGGCGTCCGGGAGCTGTGGATCCTCGAGCCCAAGCCCACGACCACCGCGATGGTCGGCCGCTATGCGGTCGCCACCATCCGGCGCGGCCGGCACCACCTGGTCGAGACCGCGCTGGTCGGCCCCAACGGGCGGCGCCAAGATATGGAGCTGGTCCTGGACACCGGGGCGACCACGGTCGTCCTGCCGCACGGGATGATCGAGCTGCTCGGATTCCAGGACAAGGACCTGAGGGACGGCTGGTCCCGGACCGCGGCCGGCCGGATCCCGGTCAAGCTGGGCAAGCTCAAGACGGTCAAGGTCGGCCACGCGCTGGCCAAGGACGTCGCCGTCGCCTTCTTCGCCGAGGAGGACGCCGACATGGAGCTCTCGCTGCTCGGCATGAGCTTCCTCGAGCACTTCCGCCTCACGATCGAGGACGCCAAGGACCAGATCATCCTGATGGCCAAATAGCGAAAAATCGACTGAGCTCGATTTTTCGCGCCTGGGCCGTTGAGGCCCCGCGAGCCCATGCGAGCGAAGCCAAGGGCGCGGAGGCGCCCGCCCGGCGTTTGAGGGGCTATGAAAATCTCCCATTGAGGCCCCGCGCGCTCGTGCGCGCGAAGCCAAGGGCGCGGAGGCGACCGCCCGGCGTCTGAGAGCTTCGGGTGGACCGTGGCGCCAGTGGCGCCGCGTAAGCCACCCGAAGGGGCCATCTGCCCGGATGGCCGCGCCCGGCGTCCGAGGGCTCAGGGTTTGCCCCGCGAGGTGTCCCGCCGAGATGCGTTAATGCGCCAAGGCCTCGGCCGGCACGAGAGGCATGGTTCCCTCGACGCCCGGCGGACCCCAGAACATGCGCAGGGTCGAGGTGTTCTTGCGCTCGAAGTACTTGATGGCGAGGGGATACCAGCCGGGTTTCGCCACCTCCATGATGCCGATGTCGGAATAGCGGTCGGTGTGGACGTCGGGGTCCTGGATGATCAGCTTTCCGTCGATCTCCAGGCGCACGCCGTCGTTCGACTCGAAAGTGAAGCCATAGGTGCCGG
>JAOUCL010000101.1 GCA_029859805.1 Rhodospirillales bacterium
CGATGGCCCTCCGGCACGTGGCAATCGGTGCAGCCGATGCCCGCCTTGGCGTGGACGTCGGTCTCCGGAGTGAAGGAGCTGGCGCGCTTGGCGCCCGGATGCAGCAGGCGCTTGGCCTGGTAACCGAGGTTCTTGTTGGCGGCGTTGGCCTGGGGCACGTCCTCGAGGTCGCCGCCCAGGTTGTGCTGGTGGCACAACAGGCAGTTGTCCGTGGTCGGCTGGCCGACGGTCATGGCGGTCTCGAGCGAGCGGTCCTGGTTCCAGCGCAGGCCGTGCTCGTCCCGGATCACGTAGCGCTGGTTCATGTCGTAGCCCTTGGCATGGCAGATCAGGCAGTCGACGCCCTCCTTGACCTCGTCGGGCACGTCGCCGACCGGCATCATCAGCTCGGTCGCCGGATGGTAGCCGCCGCCGATGTGGCACTGGCCGCAGCCTTCCGAACGCATCTCGACCTCGCCCTCGCCATTGGCGTGCGCCGGCTTGGTCTCGACCAGCTGGGCCCAGCCGGTCCAGGAGAACGAGCCGGGGATGCCGCAGGCCCGGTCGATCTTGCCGACCGGAATGGCCCGCGTGCCCTCGCCGTTCACCTCGCGGCCGTCGTAGCCGTAGGTCGAGAAGCCCTGGTCCATGGACTGGAACTTGTAGTGCACCGTGGAAAGCACGTCGTCGAGGGTATCGACTTCCTTCTGCGTTCCGTTGCCGTCGGAGACGTGCATGGTCTCGTGGCAGGTCAGGCAGGTGCTGGGGCCTTCGTAGCGGCGGATCCCGGCCTGGCGGAAATACTTGATGTGGGGAAAGTCGGATTCGCGCAGGAAGGAGCGGGTCTTCAGCAGCATGTCCGCCTTGACCCGCCGCGCGAAGGCGTCCTTCTCCTCCGCCGTGGCGGCCTGTGCGCGCGCGAGGCGCGCCTGCCCGGTCACCGTGCGGGCGGCGGCTTCGAACTCGCGCTCGGACAGCGGCTTGCTGGTCTCGTAGGTGAGCGGCGCGTTGACGACGCCGGTGTAGGCCTCGAAGGCCGCGGGATAGCCCCAGGTCCAGAACGCGCCGCCCAGGACGAGCAGTCCCAGGACGACGAGGCCGGTCCACCCCGTCTTGCGTCCAGCGGATTTCTTGAGGGCGTCACGCATCCATGTCGTCTTGCGTCCGGCGAATTTCTTGAGGGCGTCACGCATTGGTCTGCTCCTTGGAAACGTCGGGTTCGTGGGCACCCTGCGCGGTGTGCCAGCCCGTGATCATCATCTTGATTTCGCAGAGGACCGTTTCGCCGGCCGTCGCCATGTAGACGTGGCCAATCAGAAAGACGGTTAGGAAAAGGCCGATCAGATAGTGAAGGACGGCGATCGGCCAGAGGCCGCCCATCCCCAGCAGGCGATCGGGCGCAAATTCGGGAAACAAGAAAAGGTACCCGCTTATGATCAGCACCGGCAGGGCGCCGTAGACCACAACCAGATAGGTGATCTGCTGCAGGGGGTTGAACTTGCGCTCGGGCGTCATGGGAAAGGGCCGTGCCTCGCCCTTGAAGATGCCCGAGGCATAGAAGGCCTGCTGGCGTTTCAGGCGCTCGGGAAAACCGCTCAGCCGCGGCAGGAACTGCCGCCCGTTTCCGGTGAAGACATTGGCGACGATCAGCGCGCCATAGAGGATGCTGAGAGCGATGCCCGCGACGTTGTGGACCGTGCGCGCGGTGGCGAAGGGGATCAAGGGGGTTTCCGGGGTCGCAAAGTGCAGGCTCACGCCGGTCACCAGCAGGGTGAGGAACAGCAGCGCGTTCGTCCAGTGCCAGAGACGCAGCCAAAGGGGAACCACGTAGCTTCGCTCAGCCATCTTCTCCACTCCCGTTGCGCCCGCCTCCATTGCGCTCGCCCCCGTTGCGCCTGCGGCCCGCGACCCAGCGGCCCAGGCCGTGCCCGAAGACACCGGCGGACACGAACCCGACCAGCCCGAAGCCGAGCCAGTCCAGGAAACGGTTCCGCGTGGCGCCGATGATGTAGGCGTCGTTCAGCACGGCGGCGTTGACGAAGCCCAGCTTCTCGCGCGATTCGCTGGCGCGGTGCTTGTAGAGCTGGGTCATCAGGATGGAATCCCGGCTGTGGCACTCGACGCAGTTGCGCTCGGCCTTCTTGGCGCCGAGGATCTCGTGGGAGATGCGGTCGCCGTGCGGCGTGTGGCACTCCACGCAGCGCGCCTTGGCCCAGTGGCGTTCCGTGTTCGGCAGCCAGGCATGCGAGCTCTCCAGGTCGGGGAACTTGCGGTCCGTCAGGCTTGCGAAGCGCGCCGGCGAGCGGTGGCAGTTCAGGCACATGCCGTTGTCCTGGCCGATGACCTCGGCCGTGGTCTCCTTGTTTTTCGCGACCTCGAAGGCGTGGGGCTCGTGGCAGGAGAAGCAGGTGAATTTCTTTCCGTGCTTCTCGAAATGGATGCTCTTTTGGAACTGAGCCTCGACCTCCTTGAACCGGTATTTCTTGAACTTCGGGTTCTCGGGGTCGTCGTGGCAGTTCAGGCAGTGCAGGGTCTGGTCCTTGGCCTTATCCGTATGGGGGTATTTTTCAAAGCCCTCTTCCTTGTGGCAGTCCAGGCAGCGCCGTTCGCCGTGGTTCGAGGTCCGGAACGCGGTCTTCTCCACATGCAGGTCGACCAGGCGCCCGGTTTCCCGGTCCTGATAGGCGAGCGTCTCCATGCCGTGGCAGCGCAGGCAGTCCGAGACGGAGGCATCGAGCGCCCCGGCCCACCCCGCCGACGGGCCGGCGAGCAGGACGAGCACGGCCGCGAACAGGAATTTCCTAATGGAATCAAACGACAGCATCTGCGGCGTCCAGAGATCTGTGGTCTACTTCCCGTTGCATGCTCCCGGGCCGGGAACTATTTTCCGACTGAGGGCATTATAGAATATTAGCTCTTTCTAATAAATGATCTGGCTCAATGAATTGCAAGAAGTCCGCGGGTGCGAATCCCGCATGGCGGCCATGAGCGGGGTGCATCTGGGCGGTTGCGTTCAACCCGAAGCTCGCCTCTTCCGGGACCGCCTCCGCGCCAAGGCCAAGCCCTGGAGCGCGGGCGATTTCCCGGCTGTCGCCATCACATGAAGCTGCTAGGGTTCGGCTCGTTCCTTCAACGCTTCGGGAGCCAGGAATGAGACATCTTTTCGGCGCAGTGGCCCTGGCCACGGCGCTCGGCGCGGGTGCCGGGGAGGCCCTGGCGCACAGCTTCAAGGTCGGGCTGATCGCCCCCTTCTCCGGGCCGGCGGCGGCCACGGGCGAGCAGCTGCGCGCGGGGTTCATGGTCGCGACCCGCGAGGCCGACGGCCACCCGGACGAGGACTCGGACGGCCATCTGGGCGGCCTCGACGTCTATGTCCTGCCGGTCGATGGCGCGGCCGGCACCGGGGCCATGCTGGCCCGGGTCCGGGAGCTCGTCGAGCGCGAGGAGGTCGAGATCCTGACCGGCCTCGCCGACCCGCGGACCATGGCCGCGATCCGCCGCGCGGCGGCCGGGACTGAGGCCATCGTGATCGAGCTGAGCGCCGACGCGGCGCCGGCGAGGGAGACTGGCGATCCAGCAACCTTCGCCGCTACCTTCGAACGGGATTACGGCTATAAGCCGTCGCGCGACGCCTTCGCGGGCTACGGCGCGGCGCGGCTCATCGACCGGGCGGTCCGTGCGCTGGGCGGCAACCTCTCGAAGCGGCAGGCCCTGCGCGCCGCCATCGCGGCGGCCGGCGCCCGCTAGCTTGCCCCCCCGAGCCAGTCGGCCGCAGCCGCTGCCTCTGCACCGCCTTGGGCGCTTCGGCCCGGCGCGCGCGAAGACTGAGGCCCGCCCCCTGCCCCTGCCCTACCGCGCCGCCGCAGAGGCCGAGCGGCCGCGGCTCAGGGACTTGATGAAGGTTGGATGCGAGGGGTCGGAGGACACTTGCTGACGGGGGACATCGAATGCGGAGAGGCGGTGACGAATAATTCAATTATGCAGGCCTGACCCATACTCAGTCTCGATCGCAGGCCGAAAACTGATAATTCAAAACTTGACCCCAAGCATTCGAGCATTCGTAGACCCGGAGCGTGACCAGCTGCGATTACGGCCATATCTCCGAATCTGCTTTACTCGATAACAATCCTTTTCGGTCCATGTATGCGGCCGGCGAAGCGACTCGTTGGACCCGGACGGCCAGGGATCGACCAGATGACACGGAAAAACGCGATTGGGAGCCTATGTGTGGCGGTGTTTCTGGGTGTGGCGGCGTTTCCGGCTGCGTGCACGCCCGCGCACTCCGCCGGCGAATTGACGGAAATAGGCGAACCGGTGCCGGATGTGTTCGAACCGCTCTCCTGGACGCAATCGCCGGAACAGGTCAGGGGTCTGTTTCCCAATGCCGAAATCCGCGATGATATCCCGGGCTATGACGTCGACGAACCGGTGACCGTCATGATGGTCTACGACGTTCATTGGCCACGCTTCGGGGATTCCGTCGCCAACGTGGCCCGCGACGGCGAGGGGCGGATACGTTGGATCGGCATCGAAACCACCGAAACCAGAGAGGCGTGCTGGCAGGACGGCGGGCCGGGTCCGTCGTGGTGCCGGAGCAACTATAACGCCGAACTGGTCGCCATCTTGGAAGACCTGCGACGGGGCATATCGAGCCGCTATGGCCCTCCGCTCGAAACCTTCCGGGGTCCCGACCCCAACGCGAGCCATCCCGGCGATGCGAAGGAGCTTGCCTACAGGTGGCGGCGCGTGGGGTTCGACGTGTCGCTGTCGATCAACCTGGCGGAGGACGGTGCTTGGGCTGTCAGCCTGTTCGCGATGCGGCAGCGCCGGCCGTGAGAGATGAGGGTCAGGCCTGACCCTCACCCGGAACTGTTGTCCTCGGAACTGGAATTCCTGGAACTGGGAATTCCTTTATGCTATGCGGGGCCGATAAGGTACGGAGGATCCACATGGCGATATGTACGGGCCTGCGGCGCGCGACCGTGGCTGGTGTCTGCCTGTTGCTGCTCGTTTCGTGTGGGAACAAGGCCGTTACGGAGAACCGCTTCGACGAGGAGTGCAAGGCAGCGGGGCACGCGGAGGGCTCGAAGCAGTTTGACGACTGCGTGGAGCAGCGGTGGGCGCGCTACAGATACCAGCCCGACTACGGAAAATAGCGTCCTCAACCAATGCGATCCGTGACACCGGTTGGGCGCTCCGAAATTCGGCGAAATTCGGGGACACACTATTAATTTCTCGACAACCGGCCCGCGCCGCCCCGCTGCTGGAGTTGGCGCGCGCCGATCGGGAAGAAATAAGTATTGTGTCCCCTTTTTGACCGGGCCGCCAAGCGCTCGCCTAGCCCCCCGCCCCTACTCCGCCGCCGGCCTCGGGGCGACCTCAACGAAGCTGCCGTACTGGTTCAATTCCTCGAGGCGGCAACTCCAGACCAGCTTGCCGTCGTGCACGGTCATGTCGGGGCAGCCGTCGCACATGTCCTGGCGGCCGTCGGCCTCGAAGTTGACCGGCTGGATGATCATGAAGCTCTGCAGGTGGGCGCGGCGGAAGATGTTGGCCGGCTTGGTCAGGCACTTTTTGAGGATACGCCCGAAGATCGCCCGCATCTCGCGGTCGATCAGGCCGGCGGCGAAGGCGGCTAGCTTGCCGCGCGCGGTGCTGCCGGGCCCCGCGTAGGCGAGGTAGCTGCCGGTGAAGAGGTGAGTGACGTTCTGCACCAGCTCCATGAAGCGCGGCGAGACGTAGCCCATGACTTCGCCGCCAAGCACGATGCGGTTGGCGAGCAGCCATTTGAGCGACTCCGGATTCGCGGTGCCGTTCAGGAAGGCGGCGGGCTTGTAGAGCGGGTCGACCGTGCGGATCGTGGCCGCGACCTCGGGCGCGAAGATGCTGCGCTGGCCGCCCCACTGGGTCTCCTTGTAGGTCGAGCCGAAGTTCAGCTTGCGCCCCTGGGCGTAGTAGTCGAACTCGCCGGTCAGGTCCGGCGAGCGGAACAGGATGAAGACCATGGTCTGGACGATGTCGGCGTGCCGGCGCGCCCATTCGACCAGGTTCGGCACCTCGTGCAGGCTCTGCTCGTTGACCGTCGCGTTGAACGAGCAGGCGAGCCCGCCGACCTTCGCCACCATCTCGGCGTAGCGCAACCGCTCGGCGTTCAGCTCGGTCTCGCTCCAGCCCTTCGCCTTGGGGCGGTTCTGGCTGGTGTCGATGTGGAAGGTGAAGCCGAAGACGCCGGCCTTCTTGAGCTCCTTCAGCAGCGGCTCGGTCAGCGCAATGCCGTTGGTGTTGACGATCGGCTTCCAGCCCATCTCCTTGACCATCTTCACCAGCGGCACGATGTCGGGGTAGACGAGCGGGTCGCCGCCGGCGATGCTCATGCAGTCGCTCTTGCGCAGGCGCCGGAACACCTCGAGGTCGGCGCGCACCTCGTCGAGCGTCTTGTGGACCGGGTTCTCGAGGTCGCGGTAGCAGCCTTCGCAGCGCAGGTTGCATTTCGTCGTCGGCTCGAGCCAGGAGATGCCGTTGTCGGCGTAGTTCCAGGGGAGCCGATAGAAATCGCGGTGGTCGAGGGCTTTGTCGAGGGCTTGGTCCATCCAGTCGGTTCCTTTCCGAGGCGCGGCGCCGGAGCGCCGCCACGACCCACAGGCCCCCCACATAGCCGATCCCACGCGAGAACGAAAGGCCGTAATCACGTTGGGGTGATAGGGCGGAAAGGATTAAGGAGTCCTGAACCTCGGCCGCGCGGGCCGACAGCACCAACTCGACCGCGGCCTCGCGGCCGCCGCGTGGGGATCAGTGGCAATTCAGGGACACAGTACTGATTTCTCGACAACCAGCCGATGCCGCCCCGCTACAGGAGCCGGCCAGCGTCGATGAGGAAGAAATTAGTATTGTGTCCCCTTTTTAAAGCTTGCGCCTCGTGCCCCTCACCTCTCGAGCTCGATCGTGACCTCCTGGCCGCCGAGGCCGTGCACGCTGTCGTGCGCGCGCAGGGTGACGCGGGTGACGCCGGCGGGAACCTGGACGCCGCCCAGTGAGCGGGTGAAGGGCTGCTCGTTCTCGTGCGGGTGCAGCAGGACGCGGGTGCCCAGGACCGTGCCGTCTGGGGCCAGCACCTCCCAGCGGTCGGCGTAGTGGTCCCAGCCGGTATCCGCGTGGGCAACCGTGACACTGAAGCGCCAAGCGCCGCCCGCCTCGGGCCGCGCTTCGACCCTCAGCACGTCTGCCTCGCCGGCCCGCGCCGGCAGCGCGGCAAGCGGCAGGGCCATGAGAGCCAGCAGAATGGAAATTCGTTTCATGTTCCCTCCTCCGGCGGCACCGGACGGGGCGTTCCGGCGTCGTCGATGGCGACGAAGGTGAAGCGGCCCTCGGTGACGCGCACGCGGTCGCCGACGCGCCCGCGCTGGGCCCAGGCCTCGAGCCACAGGGTCATTGAGGTCCGGCCGATCCGCTCCAGGTCGGCATAGACGCAGAGCACGTCGCCGACATAGACCGGCAGGTGGAAGGTCATGGCGTCGACCGCAACGGTGGCGACCCGACCCCGAGCGCGCCGGCTGGCGGCGATGCCGCCGGCGATGTCCATCTGGGACAGCACCCAGCCGCCGAAGATGTCGCCGTTCGGGTTGGCGTCGGCCGGCATGGCGAGCGTCCGGATCGACAGCTCGCCGCGCGGCTCGCCCTGGTCGTCGGTCATGGCGCCCACCCTCCTGTTCGTCGGCCGTTTCCGGTGAAGATCGCCGTCTCCGGGCAACGATCGACCACAAAGACACCAAGTCACAAGGGGATTCAAGACCGTCTTGGCGTCATCGTGACGTGGTGTTAAGGCCTTCTCAGGCGTTCCGGTCTACGGTATGTTGGACCTGTGGCACAAGATCTTGTGTTTCTTGTACTGTACCCTACATCATCGACAGGAAGGGCCCGTCGGCCGGATTAACCAACGATAATGAACCTGGTGTGATAATGCCCCGCATGAAGGACCTGTTCCAAAATCTCGCGACCGGCGGCAAGGACTACTCGGCCAAGGACATCGAGGTGCTCGAGGGGCTCGAGCCGGTGCGCCGGCGCCCCGGCATGTACATCGGCGGCAGCGACGAGCCCGCCCTGCACCACCTCGTGGCCGAGCTGCTGGACAACGCCATGGACGAGGCCGTGGCCGGCCACGCCACGCGCATCGAGCTGGAGCTGGGCGCCGGCAACGAGGTCACGGTGCGCGACAACGGCCGCGGCATCCCGGTCGACCCGCATCCGAAGTACAAGAACAAATCCGCCCTCGAGGTGATCCTGACCACGCTGCACTCGGGCGCCAAATTCTCGGAAAAGATCTATTCGACCGCGGGCGGCCTGCACGGCGTCGGCCTCTCGGTGGTCAATGCGCTGGCCGAGGAGTTGACCGTCGAGGTGGCGCGCGACCGCAAACTCTGGCGCCAGAGCTACCGGCGCGGCGAGCCACAGGGCAAGCCGAGCGACGCCGGCGCGACCAGCAACCGCCGCGGCACCACGATCTCCTTCCGGCCCGACCCAGAGATCTTCGGCGCCGCCGTGCACTTCCGGCCCGACCGGCTCTACCGCATGGCGCGCTCCAAGGCCTATCTGTTCCGCGGCGTCGAGATCCGCTGGAGCTGCGACAAGTCGCTGCTCAAGAAGGCCGACAACGGGGTGCCCGAGAGCGACACCCTGCATTTCCCCAACGGCCTGCGCGACTTCCTGGAGGCCAGCCTGGGCAGCCGCAAGACCCTGACGCCCGAGCCCTTCGCCGGCGAGGCGGCTTTCCCGGGCGAGGAGGGCCGCCTGGAATGGGCGGTCTCCTGGCCGGCCGACGAGGACGGCTTCGTCAGCTCCTACTGCAACACCGTACCGACCGGCGACGGCGGCAGCCACGAGCAGGGCCTGAGAAGCGGCCTGCTGCGCAGCCTCAAGGCCTATGGCGAGCTGATCGGCAACAAGAAGACCGCGCAGGTGACCGCCGACGACCTCCTGGGCGGCGCCATGGCGATCCTCTCGCTGTTCATCCACGACCCGCAGTTCCAGGGCCAGACCAAGGACCGCCTGTCCTCGCCGATCGCCGCCAAGCTGGTCGAGACCACGATCAAGGACCACTTCGACCACTGGCTCTCGGGCCATCCCGAGCGCGCGCGCATGATCCTGGAACGGGTCGTCGAGCGCGCCGAGGAGCGGCTGCGCCGGCGCCAGGACAAGGAACTCAAGCGCAAGAACGCGACGCGCAAGCTGCGCCTGCCGGGCAAGCTTTCGGACTGCTCGAGCACCCGCGCCGACGGCACCGAGATCTTCCTGGTCGAGGGCGATTCGGCCGGCGGCTCGGCCAAGCAGGCGCGCAACCGCGAGACCCAGGCGATCCTGCCGCTGCGCGGCAAGATCCTCAACGTGGCCAGCGCCTCGGACGACAAGCTGAAGAGCAACCAGGAGATCGCGGACATCTCCCAGGCGCTCGGCTGCGGCCTGCGCGCCCAGTTCGACGTCGACAAGCTGCGCTACGAGCGAATCATCATCATGACCGACGCCGACGTCGACGGCGCCCATATCGCCTCGCTGCTGATGACCTTCTTCTACCGCGAGATGCCGGGCCTGATCGAGGACGGCCGGCTCTACCTGGCGCAGCCGCCGCTCTATCGCCTGACCCAGGGCAGCCAGACCGTCTATGCCCGCGACGAGCGCCACAAGGAGCAGATTCTGGCCGAAGAGCTCACCGGCCGCGCCAAGGTCGAGATCGGCCGCTTCAAGGGCCTGGGCGAGATGTCCGCCAAGCAGCTCAAGGACACGACGATGAGCCCTGAGACGCGCATCCTGCTCAGGGTCGCCATCGCCGACCGCGAGGACCCGGACCCCAAGGCCGAGCAGAAGCGCTCGTCCAAGACCGTCGAACGCCTGATGGGCCGCCGCCCCGAGCTGCGCTTCCGCTTCATCCAGGAAAACGCCCGCTTCGTCGAGGCCGACCACCTTGACGTCTAGGGCACACCCTCGTCAAGCGCGGCCGAACCGGCGCAAACCGTTCAGAAGGTGTTGCAGAGCCGTCGTGCTGGTGAACTCCTCCGAACCGTCGCTGATAGCCACATGAACGGACATACGATCGGGCACAGCCCTGCAACCTTCGCGGTCAAGAGAGCTCGTTCAACAGCGCCTTCGGCTTCTTTATGAATCCAATCATTGCGAGAAACCTAACCGAAATTATAGAAATTCTTAAAGTTTTATCTGTTGAATCCATGCGGCGCGAATAACAAATAGACATTATTTGCGTGATTCGCCGACTAGAATGAGATTTTTATAGCCATTCAATGGGGTTGTCGAATGCGAACACTTTTGATTTTTTCTCTGCTTTTGATTTTGAACGCATGCAGCAACGGATACAGGGAGAACTACATACCCAATCCCAACATAGTTTACTGCAACTCCAGCTTCCTGCCGTCGTCCGACGACCCCAGATTGGTCAGAGGCACGACGATGGAGCAGGACGATGAAAGGATGGGCCGAGACGGCTATGCTCTCATCGGAAGCGCGACATTCAGCGCGAGTGAAAATGCGTGGTCCGCGATCGACGACAACGCCGTGGAACAAGCCGAGGATGTGGACGCCGATGCGGTGGTCGTCTACAGGACTTTCAAGAGCAGGCCCAACGGCGCACCACCCCCTTCCAACGGAACCCATGGAAACCCTGAAAATCATGTAATTTATGGAACCGGTGAACATCGTGGCAGTTATGTCTCTGTCGGCCCCTCATCCTGGTCGGTAGGGAGGTCGTCACCTAACGGCACATCCTGGTCAATAGGGACGTCGTCACCTAGCATCTCCCATAGTAGTGATGTCTACAACTTCACCGCGACTTTTTGGCGACGACTGAAACCGGGCGGCCTGGGCGCCAATTTCCGTAACCTGTCGATCGCGGAGTAGCGCAAGAGCAGCAGCAATGAATGGGTCGCAGTTGTAGCTGTCAAACGCGGAAGTGTGGCATTCAACGAGGATATTCTCGTCGGCGATATCCTCCGCAAGGTGGGAAACAAGAAGGTCGTCGACGCCGCTTCGGCGGCGGCATTGCGGCCCTATCATGGGCGCAGCGTCACGATCGTCTTGTGGCGCAACGGCAAAATGGTCAAGAAGAAAATCCGCATTCCCGAGTTCAAATCATAGCGGCCCGGGAAGTCCATCGGGGCCGAATGTCTGGGTTGGGTCACATGAAGC
The DNA here is from genome assembly GCA_029859805.1 of Rhodospirillales bacterium. Taxonomy (GTDB): domain Bacteria; phylum Pseudomonadota; class Alphaproteobacteria; order Kiloniellales; family JAKSDN01; genus CAMYKD01. Next base: position 11,167 of record JAOUCL010000101.1, read on the forward strand.
GAAGTGAGTCCGACCACCCTTGAACCTGGGTCCTTCCGGTCCGCCCTGTAACCTGACAATCGCTAGGCCACCGAGTGCCCCGGTCGCCTGGACGCGAGCTTCGCTTCGATAGGAGGGGCGACCAGGAGCTGCATCTCGGAGGCCCTTAGGGCGGCTCGCGACAACGCCGCCGTCTCGCGGCGCGATGCGTGGGCCGCCGTCTTGCATGGCCGTCTCACGAAATTCCGCGCGGAGTCGACTTGCCGTCCGGGGTGCGAGACCCGATCTTTGGGTGAAGGACGTCAAACCGACGCAATGCTGGAGGAGGCAACCGATCATGACCAAGTTCGCGCGTCTTGCCCTCGCGCTCGCGGCGGCGCCGCTGGCCGCCTGCGCCGGCCAACCGGTGATCAGCCACGGGCATGTGGTCGAATACTACGAGCCGCAGATGCTCGGCTACCCGGCGTCCAAGGGCGGTATGTACACCGAGGTGACCGGCAACCCCTTCCAGGGCGAGAAGGCGGCGCTCGACCGCCAGGTGACCGAGGCCTTCGAGGTGGCCCACTTCGGCCCCAAGCTTGCCTTCTTCACCGAGAAGCCGACCGACTACAGCCCGGCCTACCGGACGATCGTGCTGTTCAACCCGGCGCCGAACGCCAACGCCGAGCGCCTGTGCAGCAGCCCGGACCGGCCGCAGGCGCCGCGCGCCGCGGGCGAGGTCGGCGTAATGGCGGCGCTGTGCAGCTCGGAGTCGCGGCTGACCTCGGCCTCCGGCTACGTGACCGGCGCCCAGGGCCCGGACGATCCCGCCGTCGGCGGGCTCCTGCGGAACCTCGGGCTCAGCCTCTTCCCGCCGGCACCGGGCGTGCGACGGGACGATACCGATATCATCGTCCCTTGAGCCGATTCCCTTGAGTCGAGGCGGCTCCGCTCAGTCGGTCGCGAGCCAGTCGGCGAGCGCCGCGGTCACCGCGGCCGGGCGCTCCATCGGCGCCAGGTGGCCGCAGTCCTCGATTACGACCAGCCGGGAGCGGGCGATCCCGGCCGCCATCTCGGTGTGCCGCACGAGCGGCGTCAAGGCGTCCTGGCGGCCGCACAGCACCAGGGTCGGGCAGGCGATGCGCACCAGGTCCGGCCGGCTATCGGGCCGGCCCATGATCGCCTCTTGCTGGCGCAGGAAGGCGTCGCGGCCGATGCGCTCGGCCATGGCGGTGATCGCCGTCGGCAGCTCCGCCTCCTCCAGGCGGGCGGGGTGAACGAGCAGCGGCAGCAGACGCCGGGGGACACCGCGGAACTTGCCCTTGCGGGCCAACTCGATCAGGCCGCGCCGCCGGCGCGTCTGCTCCGGCGTATCGGCCCGCGCGCTGGTGTCGAGCAGGGCGAGACGCGTGACCCGCCCGGGCGCCTGGCGCAGCAACTCGAAGGCGACGTAACCACCCATGGAGAGTCCGGCCAGCGCGAAACGATCGGGCGTCGTCGCGAGCACGCTCGCCGCCATCGCGGCCACGCTGTCCTGTTCGGTGAAGTCGGCCACCCGGCAGTCGGCCAGGCCCGCGAGACCTTCGATCTGCGCGCGCCACAACGCGCCGTCGCACAGCAGGCCTGGCAGGAGCGCGAGCGGCACAGGTCCAGTCATCGGGGCCCCTCTCCTTTTGTCACGGCGGCGACCGGCACGACGACGGCCTCTCTCGACAAGCAATAAAAACACACTTTGTTTTGCAGCAAACGAAGATTATTGCGTGTCTTGCCTCCTTCCAAATTAATTCGCGTTCCTGAGGGAGGTTGTTGACAAATCGCCTTGAATTCTTATGATTGCGCGCCAATCTGTCACGCTAATGTTTAACCATAGCGTGAACGAATTAATACCGAACAGATAAGGACTTGATGACTTTCGACGATCTTGGACTCAGTCCAAAGGTCCTGCAGGCTATAGCGGACGCGGGTTACACCACGCCGACGCCGATTCAGGAACAAGCCATACCCTACGTCTTGATGGGCCGCGACGTGCTCGGCTCCGCCCAGACCGGCACCGGCAAGACGGCGGGCTTCACCCTGCCGATGATCGACATCCTGGCCTCGGGCCGCGCCCGGGCGCGCATGCCGCGCTCGCTGATCCTCGAGCCGACGCGCGAGCTGGCGGCCCAGGTCGCCGAGAACTTCGAAATATACGGCAAGCACAACAAGCTCTCCATGGCGCTCTTGGTCGGCGGCTCGTCCTTCGCCGACCAGGAGAAGCGCCTCGACCGCGGGGTCGACGTGCTGATCGCCACGCCGGGGCGCCTGCTCGACCTGATCGAGCGCGGCAAGATCCTGCTGGCCGATACCAAGATCCTGGTGATCGACGAGGCCGACCGCATGCTCGACATGGGCTTCATCCCCGACGTCGAGCGCATCGTCGGCCGGCTGCCCAAGATCCGCCAGACCCTGTTCTTCTCGGCCACCATGCCGCCGGAGATCCGGCGCCTGGCCGATGCCTTCCTTATGAACCCCAAGGAAATCGCCGTTTCGTCGCTGACTACGCCGGCCGAGACCGTGGTCCAGAGCCTGGTTCGGGCGAGCGCCCTGCCGAAGGACAAGCGCGCGACCCTGCGGGCGCTGATCGACCGCGAGCCGGTCACCAGCGCGCTGATCTTCTGCAACCGCAAGCGCGACGTGGGCATCCTCTACCGCTCGCTGAAGCGCCACGGCTACTCGGTAGCCGAGCTGCACGGCGACATGGCGCAGCCGGTCCGCACGTCCACCCTGAAGTCCTTCAAGGACGGCGAGGTCGAGCTGCTGGTCTGCTCAGACGTGGCGGCGCGCGGGCTCGACATCCCCAAGGTGTCGCACGTGTTCAATTTCGACGTGCCGGTCCACGCCGAGGACTACATCCACCGGATCGGCCGCACCGGACGGGCCGGCCGCTCGGGCTTGGCCTTCACCCTGACGACCTCGCTCGACGGCAAGCAGCTGGCCGCGGTCACCAAGCTGATCGGCCGCCGGATCGACGAGGTGACGCTCGACGGCCCCCAGGCCACGCGCCCGGCCGCCGAGAGTCCCGCCGCCGACAAACAGCCGGCGGTCCACGCCGAGGACAGGGCGGAACGCACGCCCCGGCGCACGCGGCGCGGCGCGGCCAAGCGGACCAACGGCGAGGCAGTCACTGGCCATGACACCAAATCCCGTGACACCAAGTCCCGTGACACCAAGCCCCGGGAGCCCAAGGGCCGGCGCGAGGCCAAGCCGGACACGACCCCGAGCCGCCCGACCAAGTCCTTCGGCGACCACACCCCGGCCTTCATGCTGCGCGAGGTCAAGCTCGCCGCCAGCGCCTGAGCCGGCCGACCCTCCCCGTAAAGAGGCGCCCCCGAGGCGCCTTTTTCGTGCCTGGCACCCTGCGGAGCATTGGCCCCGGCGGCGGATCGGTTATCATGGCCGCGGACGGGGCCGGTCCGCGATCGCGGCGCTGGATGCCCCGGAGTGCGAGAGGACCCGAGCGATGACGGAGCCCGGCAACTGGGAAGTGCCCTCAGCCGTACAGCCGAAGGCCGAGGAGGTCGTTTTCGACCTCGACAAGACGCTGGCGTCTGTCGTCTCTCTGCGCGCGGAGATCCCCGAGGATGCCTTCACCGCCGGGATCCTCGGCACCGAACGCGAGGGCAACGGCGTCGTCATCGGCGACGGCGGCTTGGTCCTGACGATCGGTTATTTGATCACCGAGGCCGACAGCGTGTGGCTGGTGTCCGAGCAGGGCACGGCCGCGCCGGCCCATGTCGTCGGCTACGACCAGAGCACGGGGCTCGGCCTCGTGCAGGCCTTGGGACGGCTCGACGTACCGGCCATAGCGCTGGGCGCGTCCGGCGAGCTGACGGTCGGCGACGAGGTCATCGTCGCCGCACAGGGCGGCCGCCGGCACGCGCTGAAGGCTCGCGTCATGGCCAAGCGCGAGTTCGCGGGATACTGGGAGTACGTCCTCGACGAGGCGATCTTCACCGCGCCCGCGCACCCGAACTGGAGCGGCGCGGCGCTCATCGGGCCCGATGGAGGGTTGCGGGGAATCGGCTCGTTGCTCGTCCAGGAGGCGCGCGCCGGGGGACCGCCGCGGGACTGCAACATGTTCGTTCCGATCGACCTGCTCGACGCGATCCGCGACGACCTGCTGAAGTTCGGCAAGGCTGGCGGGCCGCCCCGCCCCTGGCTCGGCATGTACACGGCCGAAGCGGAGGGCAAGCTTCACGTCGCCGGGCTGGCCAAGGACGCCCCGGCGGATCTGGCGAACGTCAGGGTCGGCGACATCGTCCTCGAGGTCGGCGGCGCGCCGGTCGCCGGCCTGGCCGAGATGTTCCGCCGGATCTGGGCGCTCGGGCCCGCCGGGACCGTCATCCCCCTGACCGTCGCGCGCGAGGGCGAGGAGCTCAGCCTTCGCGTTCACTCGGCCGACCGCAGCAACTTCCTCAAGTCACCCGAGTTGCAGTAACCGCCGGCCCGATCGGCGGGCGACAGGGGGAACGGCGGAGCGGGGACTCCCGCATGCCCGAGAACGCGAGCGCACGGTAGACCCAATGCCGGCTTGACGGCCGTCAGCAGTCGTTGCGGGGACGGCGCCTCCACTTCGCCCCTTTACGCAAGCAGTCATTGCGGCCCGCGCCTCCGCCACCGGCCTCCGCGGCCCTCAAATCATGGTCGCAACCTCGCAC
>JAOUCL010000354.1 GCA_029859805.1 Rhodospirillales bacterium
TCCCCATGACGGTCACCGGCAAGGTCCAGAAATACGTCATGCGCGAACGCATGGCCGAAGAGCTGGGCGTGGCGGAAGCAAAGACCGCGTAAACGAAATTTGAAAACGTTCAGTTGTACGACTGTGCCGCAATCTGTGATATGGCTCGGAACCACGGCGGTTGCCGAGTCGCAGGATAGAAAGGTTGCGGCATGACCGAGATCGCCTCCTTCGCCATCGAATACCGCCGGTTTCTCGATCCGGACGGGCAGGCCGTCCAGCCCTTGCCCGCCTTCGCGCAGGATCCGGCGGACCTGATCCCGCTCTACCGGGCCATGGTTCTCACGCGCAGCTTCGATGCCAAGGCCGTCGCCTTGCAGCGGACGGGACGCCTCGGCACCTTCGCCTCGTCGCTGGGGCAGGAGGCCGTGATGGCCGGCACCGGCGCCGCCATGCGGCCCGAGGACGTGCTGCTGCCCTCGTTCCGCGAGCAGGGGGCCCAGTTCCTCCGGGGCGCCGCCATGACCGACCTGCTGCTCTACTGGGGCGGCGACGAGAGGGGCAGCGATTTCGCCGGACCGCGCGAGGACTTTCCCATCTGCGTGCCGGTCGGCACCCACGCGGCCCATGCCGCGGGCGTGGCGCTCGCCTTTCAGCTGCGTGGCGAGGCGCGGGCGGCGGTCTGCGTCCTGGGCGACGGCGCCACCTCGAAAGGCGAGGTCTACGAGGCCATGAACCTGGCCGGCGTGTGGCGGCTGCCCGTGGTCTTCGTCGTCAACAACAACCAGTGGGCCATCTCGGTCCCGCGCGAGCGCCAGACCGCCGCCCAGACCCTCGCGCAGAAGGCCATCGCGGCGGGTTTCGGCGGCGTGCAGGTCGACGGCAACGACGTGATCGCGGTGCGCGACGCGGTGGAGCGCGCGTTGGAGCAGGCGCGCTCCGGCGGCGGTCCCACCCTCGTCGAGGCGGTCACCTATCGCCTCAGCGACCACACGACGGTCGACGACGCCAGCCGCTACCGCGACGATGCGGAGGTGAGCGCGCGCTGGAAGGACGAGCCGATCCTGCGCCTCCGCAGGCACCTGACCGATGCCGGCGCCTGGAGCAAGGAGGACGAGGAGCGGCTCATCGCCGAGTGCGGCGAGGAGGTCGAGGCCGCGGCGGAGGCCTACCTGGCGACGCCGGTGCAGCCGGTCGAATCGATGTTCGACTGGCTCTACGCGGAGCTGCCCGGCGACTTGGCGGAACAGCGCGCCGGCCTGGTGGCCGAGGCGGGTTTGGCGGGAGGCGAGAACGATGGCTGAAATCGCGCTCGTCGAGGCCGTGCAGCTCGCCCTGGCGCGGGCCATGGAGGAGGACGAGACGGTCCTGGTGCTGGGCGAGGACGTCGGCGTCAACGGCGGCGTGTTTCGGGCGACCGACGGCCTGCTCGCGCGCTTCGGCGACAAACGGGTGTTCGATACGCCGCTCGCCGAGGCGCTGCTGGCCGGTATTTCGGTCGGCTTGGGCGCGCAGGGCTTCCGGCCGGTCACCGAGTTCCAGTTCATGGGCTTCTTCTATCCGGCGATCGACCAGGTGGCGAACCACGCCGGGCGGCTGAGGAACCGGACGCGCGGCCGCCTCACCTGCCCCATCGTGCTGCGCGCGCCCTTCGGCGGCGGCATTCACGCGCCCGAGCATCATTCGGAGAGCTTCGAGGCGATGTTCGCCCATATCCCGGGCATCCGCGTGGTGATCCCGTCCTCGCCCGCGCGCGCCTACGGGCTGTTGCTGGCGGCGATCCGGGACCCGGACCCTGTCGTGTTCCTGGAGCCCAAGCGGGTCTACCGGGCGCCGAAGGAGGAGGTGGCGGACGACGGGACCGCGGCGCCGCTCGACTGCTGCTTCACCCTGCGCGAGGGCAACGACATCACCCTGGTCACCTGGGGCGCCATGGTGCAGGAGACCCTGGCCGCGGCCGAGACCCTGTCCGGGCAGGGCGTCGAGGCGGAGGTCATCGACGTCGCCACCCTGAAGCCCCTCGACATGGCGACGATCCTGACCTCGGTCGAGCACACCGGCCGCTGCGTCATCATCCACGAGGCGCCGCTGTCCGGCGGGTTCGGGGGCGAAATCGCCGCGCGCCTGGCCGACCGCGGGCTGGTCAGCCTGACCGCGCCGGTGAAGCGCGTGGCCGGCTTCGACACGGTCATGCCGCTGCCCAGGCTGGAAGAGCACTACATGCCGAGCGCCCGCCGCATCCTGGCGGCCGTGCGCGAAATCTTGGAGTACGCATGACGACATTCAATCTGCCGGATCTGGGCGAAGGGTTGCAGGAAGCCGAGATCGTAACCTGGCACGTCGGTATCGGCGATCACGTGGTCGCCGATCAGCCGCTGCTCTCGGTCGAGACCGAAAAGGCGGTGGTCGAGATTCCCTCGCCCCAATCCGGACGGATCGCCAAGCTGTTCGGCGAGGCCGGCGAGATCGTCAAGATCGGCGCGGCCCTGGTCGAGTTCGAGGCCGCCGGCCAGGCCGATGCCGGAACCGTGGTCGGCAAGGTCCCCGAGGCGAAGCCCGCGGCGACCGAGGCGGCGACGGAGACGGAGCTGCCGCCCGCCCCCGAGCCCAAGGCGGGCGCGGGCAGGGGGCCCAAGGCGACCCCGGCTGTGCGCGCGCTGGCCCGCAAGCTGAACGTCAACCTCGCCGTGGTCGGGGCCACGGGACCGGGGGACACGACTACCAAGGCCGACGTCGAGCGGGCGGCCGCGGCCCTGGAAGCCGCCGGCCCCCTGGAGCCGCTGCGCGGCGTGCGGCGGGCCATGGCGCGCAACATGGCGCGATCCCATGCCGAGGTCGTGCCCGCCACGGTGACCGACGCGGCCGACATCGGCGACTGGCCCAAGGGCGCCGACGTCACCATGCGCCTGATCCGCGCGATCGTGGCGGGCTGCGCCGCCGAGCCGGCGCTGAACGCCTGGTATCTCGGCCTCGACGAAGGCCGGAGGTTGCACGACAAGGTCCATCTGAGCATCGCCATGGATACCGGGGACGGTTTGTTCGTGCCGGTCTTGCGCGACGTCGGCAATCGCGACGAGGCCGATCTGCGCAGCGGACTCGAGGCCATGAAGGCGGACGTGCGCGCCCGCACGGTCCCGCTCGAGGAGCTGCGCGGCGGCACCATCACGCTGTCCAACTTCGGCATGTTCGGCGGCCAGCACGCGGCCCTGGCGGTCCTCCCGCCTCAGGTCGCGATCCTGGGCGCGGGCCGCGTCCACGACCGGGTCGTGCCGCTCGACGGCGCGCCGGCGATACGCCGCGCGCTTCCCATCTCGCTCACCTTCGACCACCGGGCGGTCATGGGCGGCGAGGCCTCGCGCTTCCTGGCGGCGCTGGTCGCGGACCTCGAGACGGCCGAGTGAACCTGGGCGGGGAGAAAGGGGGCACCGATGTCGGAGGTATTTCGCTTCGCAGATCACCTGGGCCCCGCGAAGATCGTCGAGATCTACGAGCCGTCGACCGGCCTGAAGGCGGTCCTGGTGGTCGACAACGTCGCTTGCGGCCCCTCGATCGGCGGCGTGCGCATGGCGCCCGACGTCAGCACCGAGGAATGCGTCCGCCTGGCCCGCGCCATGACCTTGAAGAACGCCGCCGCGGCTCTGCCCCACGGCGGCGGCAAGTCGGTGATCTTCGCCGATCCCGGGACGGAGCGGGCGGATAAGGAGCGGCTGATCCGCGCCTTCGCCTGCGCCATCGGGGACATCGCCGATTACATCCCCGGTCCCGACATGGGCACGGACGAGGCCTGCATGGCCTGGGTCAAGGACGAGATCGGCCGCGCGGCCGGCCTGCCGCGCGAGATCGGCGGCATTCCACTCGACGAGATCGGCGCGACGGGCTTCGGCCTCAGCGTCTGCGTCGACGTCGCCCGGAAGTTCTGCGGCCTGAAGCTCGAGGGCGCGAAGGTCGTGGTGCAGGGCTTCGGCTCGGTCGGCAAGCACGCCGCCCGATTCCTCGCGAAGAAGGGCGCGGTAATGATCGGCGTCGCGGACTCCAAGGGGGCCTTGTGGGACCCCGACGGGATCGACGTCGAAAAGCTGATCGAGCTGAAGGGCGCCGGGCAGAGCGTGATCGACTCTCCCACGGGCAGCAAGCTGGAGCGCGACGCCGCCATCGATATCGAATGCGATATCTGGATCCCGGCGGCTCGCCCCGACGCGATCCGCGAGGACAACGTGGACCGTCTCAAGGCGAAGCTCGTGGTGCCGGGGGCGAACATTCCCATGACCGCCGAGGCGGAGGCCGTGCTTCACAAGCGCGGCGTCCTGGCGGTGCCCGACTTCATCGCCAATGCCGGCGGCGTCATCTGCGCCGCGGTCGAATATCACGGCGGCACCCAGGCCCTGGCCTTCCAGGCCATCGAGGAAAAGATCCGGCGCAACACCGAGCTCTGCCTGCGCCACGCCGCCGAGAGCCGCCAAGCGCCCCGCGCCACGGCGCTCGCCATGGCCGAACGCCGGGTTCTGAAGGCGATGGACAACCGCCGCTGGTCCTAATACCAGCGAGCCGATGACGGCATTCATCGGCTCGCTGGCAAGCGCGACCGCGCGCCCGCAGCGAAGCGAGGATAGCCAAGCAGACGGATGTCTGCGCCCGGCGCCTGAGGGGCAACAGGAGAGTCCAGTCATGGGCTCGCCGGTAAAATACGAAGCGGGTCTCGGGGGTGCCCTTTGGCGGCTTTTGCGCGTCGCTTGAATCTGGAGTCGTCGTTGGAATCTGGAGCAGGACTCCCTATGCGCCCTGTATATTGAGGG
>JAOUCL010000355.1 GCA_029859805.1 Rhodospirillales bacterium
CGACGACGGCAGATCGAGGCCGCCATCGGGGGGAGCCGGCCCGACCCCTCGTCGGTCAGGCGCGTGAATCCTCGCCCTTCACCCGGAAAGGCCGGCGCACCACGGCGCAAGCCAAGACCCGCCCGTCCCTGCGCAGTGGCCCGGGTGGTGACAAACAGGACGAAGCGGTCAGACCAGGCGATCGCCCTGCGGCGGCGCTCGGCTCGGATGCGCCGGATCAACGGGCTTCGCAGTGTGGCCGAGATGGTCCAGAATCCGCTCGATGACTGCGGGTTCCTCGATACTGGCGATCACCCGCAGCGTCCCGCCGCACTGCCGGCAGGTGCGGGTCGTGAGCCCTCGGCCAGATCCCGGCGACGGTCCTACAGGACGGTCTTCCTGACCGTCTTGCGGACGGCCTTGTCCTTCTTCTTCTCCAGCTCGTCCTCGAGCCGGTCGGCCGGCCCCTTGTCGACGGCTTTGTCGATGCCCTTCTCTACCGTGTCCTTGACCGTGTTCGTGACGACGCGTTTGCCGACGCCCATGTTGGTCTCCTCTCTCGGTGCGTGATGATTTTCGTGGGCCGGTTGGCGGTCCTTCAGTCGCCCGGCGCGTACCAGATCGGCGAGGTGTAGGCGCGCTCCTGGATCGACACCGGCGCGCCTTCCGGGCGCTCCACCCCGAAGAACTTTGCGTCGTAGGTCGTCCAGCGCGGCGTCGGAATCTCCAGCACGCGGACGTAGTAAAAGGCGCGCTGACTCTGGTCGAAGTCCGGGTCGTCCCAGAAGCCGGCGAGGATCGCCTGGCCGATGTCGTTCGTCCAGGTGGCGCTCGCGGCATCGACGGTGTCGCCGACCGGCGCCTCGCAGCCGCTCTTCAGGAGGCGGCGCCCGCCGCAGGCCACGTCGTAGACGCGCTCGGCGGTCCTGCCGTCGGCGTCGAGCCAGCCCTTCACGATCTGTATCCGGTCGAGATTGGCGCCGTCGGGGTCCCGCAGCGCGCGGATCACGAAGCGGGGCGCGCGGCCCTCGGGGCCGGCGGGCAGATCTGCGCCCATGGGCACGCCGGTCGCGTACCCGTGGGCGTCGAAGTCGGATCGCTGAAGATCGGCCTTTTCGAAGGCGTAGCCGGCGAAGACGCGCACGCGGATGCGCGTGCCGGTCGTCGCGTAGACTTCCTTGCGCGCCAGGGCATCCCAGATCGCCTCGCGAGTGTTCTCCCGAGCCCAGACCGCCGCAAGGCCCGAGGCCGAGGTCTGCCACGCGTACTGCGCGACGGTCTCCTCGCCGCCGACGCCACCCACGACCTCTTCGAACCGGATCGGATCGGCCGTCGGCTCGAGCGCGGTGACCTTGCCGAAGAAGTTGTCCTCCTGCGCGGTCGAGAGCGAGGTGTGGCTGTCGGTAGAGCCGATCATGCCGAACTTGAACGGGTTCGCGCCCAGCTCGGCATCCCAGGCGAGTCCGCGCTTGAGGGCCTCGCGGGCGTATTCGCGGGGAATCATGTCCGGCGTCTTCGGCGCGGGGCCGAGCTGGCCCTTGTCCCAGGTCTCGAAATCGGCGAACTCATCGTCGGGCGAGAGCGCGGGATGCGTCTCACCGTCCCCCTTCATCTGGGTGACCTCGTAGAGCGGCTCCCACCGCGCGCGACGGGCGGCATAGTCGGCGTCCAGCCGCTGGTCCGTGCCGAGCTTCACGTCGTCGAACATCAGTCCGTTCGAGAGATTGCCGTTGTGCGGAATGGCCAGCAGGCGGTCGCCGGTCGCAGCCTCGAAGGACGCCATCCAAGCCCAGAGGTCCTCGGGATCGGTGCTGTCATAGGCCGAGAACGGCAGGCGCGTGTCGGCGGTCGCCTTGGCGCCCCGGTAGATGACGTTCCGGTGCAGGTTGTTGCGCTCGAAGGCGGAGGTCCACTCGAAGCCGATCATCGCGGTGAACGCACCCGGAGCATTGTGCCGCTCGGCCGCCTCGGTGATCCGTTGCCAGACGCTGTCGTAGACGCCGGGCACGTCGGCCAGCGGATCCTCGCCAGAGGCCTTGGTCAGCGAGAAGATCTCCCAGGCCTTGGCGTAGTCTTCCGCATCGACTGCGGCCTGCAGCGCGCGGCCGTACTCCGTCTCCAGGAGGCGCGGGTCCCGCTCCGCCAGCAGCGGCGCGACCCCGAGGTTTTCCGCGTGGTCAGTGACGACGAGGAAGTCGAGGGGCCGTGCGAGGCGTGCCGGCACCCCGGTCGAGGAGGTGACCGTCCCGCCCTTGGCGAAGCGGTAGGCCTCGTCCGGGCCCAGCCTGTTCCCGATCAGGCCGGCGTCCGCGGAATAGGTCGTGTGGACATGGGTGTCACCGAAGAGCACCCGGTTCGGGAAGTCCTGCCCCGGGTAGGGCGAGTAGGTCCGCTCCCCGGGCTGAGTGGCGGGCACGTCCTCCTGCGCGAGGGTCGGTACCGAGAACAGAACACACCAGGCCATGAGGAATGCGGGTCGGAACATGGATGTCTCTCTCATTGATGTCTCTCTCATTGCGTGTGCCGGCCGCCAGATGTGCAGGCGCCCGCCGCGTCCGGGTCGGTCGGGGCGCGAGGCCGTTCGTCTCACGAACGCCCGGGAGCGATCGTCGAGAGCCCGGCCCGCGCCCGCGGCGCCCGACTATTGACCGATGTTCAGAGGTTCCCGCAGATCGAAGGTCAGATGGGTGCCTGAGGGCACCTTCATGTCGGGGCCGAAAATCGAACCGATCCCGACGCCGGTGGCGGCGCCTGCCGCGGCGCCCGTGCCGCCGCCGGCGATACCGCCGACCGCGGCGCCAATCGCCGCCTTGCCCAGAATTCCCATGCCGTCCTTGTCGCCTTCGACGCGCGCGAAGTCGGACTTCACGGGCTTGTTGCGCCCGTCAATGTCGATGGACTTCAGCCGCATGCCGAGCTCGTCGCCGCCTTCCACCTGGACCATCGAGATCGTGGCTCGGGAGCCGGCCGCGATCGCCACCGCATCGCCAGCCCTCACGTCGTGGGCGACCGTAGCCCGACAGGTATCGCCGATCTGGGCGTTGTCGATCTTGACGGTGTCGCTCATCCGTACGGTGACGGGTGTACCGGCGGGGACCCGCAGCGGCATTTTCTCGGCGCGCGCCTCTTTCCTGGCTTCTTTCTTCTCAGCGCGCGCCTCTTGCCGTGCCTCGGCCTTGTCCTCTCTCGCGTTTCTCGCGCCCGCCGCGGGCTGCCGGCCCTGGCGACCACCGGGCTCGGACTGCCGGCGACCCTTACCTTGCTCTCCGCGCTTTGGAACCTTGACCATGTCTCTTCTCCTCTCTTCGTTCTGTATCTGCTGTCGGGTCGTCAACCGCTCTGACGGTTGGAACTCGGATTTACGAACGGACGGGCCGCAACGCCTCTCATGCCCGCGGCCTCGGTCACCTGCCCGGCGTGTACCAGATCGGCGACGACCAGGCGCGCTCCTGCTGCACCATCGGTACGTCCGGCGACATCTCGACGCCGAATCGCAGCGCGTCGTAGGCGGTCCAGCGCGGCGTCGGAATCTCGATCACCCTAGCGTAGTAGAAAGCGCGCTGGTCGGGATCGAAGTCGGGGTCGGTCCAGACGGTCGCCAGGGACGTAGCGCCGATCGAGTCCGTCCAGGTGGCGTTCGCCACGTCCACGGTGTTGCCGACCGGGGTCAGCCTGCCGTCGGTCCCGATCTTCCGCCGTTCCGGGTCGCTCCAGACGACGTCGAAGACCCGTTCCTGCGCCTTACCGTCGGCGCCGAGCCAACCCTTGACGATCTGTATCCGGTCGAGATTGCCAAACATCGGATCCTTGAGCGCCGCTACCAGGAAGCTGGGTGATTTGCCCGCCGGCCGATCCGGCAGGTCGGTGCCCATCGGGACGCCCTTGGCGTAGCCGAGATCAGCGACGTAGCGGGTCTGCGCATCGACTTCTGTGAAGCCCCAGCCGCCGAAGAAGCGCAGGCGGATGCGCGTGCCCGAGGTGCCATACACCTCGCGGCGGTGCATGGAATCCCAGATCGCCTCCCGCGTATTTTCAGTGGCCCAGACCGCGGCGTAGCCCGCGCCGAGGTAGTGCCAGGTGTAGCGGGTCTTGCCGAATCCCTCCTTCGAGACATGCTCCCATCGGTGGGGGCCGGGCTCCTGAACCAGCAGCTTGCCGAAGAAGTTGTCCTCTTCGATCGCGCTCAGCGAGTTGTGCACGTCGGTACTTCCGATGAAGCCGAACTTGAAGGGGTTGACCCCGAGTTTCGCCTCCTGTTCGAGCCCCCTCATGAGGCCCGACCGCAGGTACATCGTGGGGCGCATCCCCGGCGACTCCGGTTCGCCCTCCAGCGTCAGGTTGCCGTAGTCCCAGCCGGCGACGCCGAGGTCGCCGGCGAACTCGTCGTTGGTCGACAGCGACGGGTGGGTTTCACTGTTGCCCTTGGTCTGGATGATCTCCTGCAGGACCTCGAAGCGTGCCCGGCGCTCCGCATAGTCGCGGTCCAGCGGGCGGCCCTCGAAATCGACGAGCTCGAACATCCGCCCGTTCGAGAGGTTGCCGTTATGGGGAATGGCCAGCAGCCGGCCGTTGGTCTTTTCCTCATAGGCCGCCATCCACGCCCAGAGTTTCTCCGGGTCCTCGCTTTGCCAGGCGGAGAAGGGAAAGACCTGGTCGGCCTTGTCCTTGCCGTCGCGGTAGAGCACGTTCCGGTGGAGGTTGTTGCCGCCCGGCACCGACGTCCATTCGTAGCCGATCATAGCGGTGAAGCGGCCGGGCTCGTTGAACGCC
>JAOUCL010000356.1 GCA_029859805.1 Rhodospirillales bacterium
ACGGTTGTCACGCGTCCACATCGGCCACCTCCTGAAAAACGAATCGGCGGCCACTACAGAATCACAAACGATTCCAACGAATCAACTTCTTTCCGGACGGACACTAAGCAATCGGATCGATTATGTCGGCTCTGGGTCACTTTCGCCGTAACGAAGAGCATCGATCAAGTCCGGCTTACCGGGGAACAGCGGATTTCGTGGACAGCTCTGGGATCACAATTCCAGCCGAGAATATCTTCGGCAGGAAACGGTCCCTTTGGGCCTTGCCCTGTAAGGGGTAATTCGCCCTGACTTGGCTAATTTCCGACACCGTGAGCGAAGGGTTTGCGGCAATTCCGCCGCGGCGTTTCAGTTGCGGCGGGAATTCGATCCGGCCTGTCGTGCCATTCCACGAATTTCCTCGTTGGCATCGAAACGGCACTCGGCAAGGAGTTCACGCGGCATGATGTCGGGCTCCAACAGCAGCTCCACCGCCCGGGCGCGGCAAGGTGAACAGGGGGTATGCTCGTAAACGAAAGTCATGGAGTTGAAGCAGTTCGCTGCTTGATGGCCTATGTAGTGTCCAGCAAATACGAAGAAGCCGGTGACGTTTCGGCGTCACCGGCTTCCGGCACGGCTCACGGCCGCGGAACTTGCTACCAAGTCAGACGACCGTGTAGTCCTTGTACTTGTCCAGCAGGCGGACCGGCTTCTTGAGGGCGTCGCGGCGGAAGGGGTCGCCGGACTCGAGGGCTTCGTCGACGACGGTCTGCCGGTGATCGGGCCGGGCACGGGCGAGCCGGGGATCTACCACGCCTTCGGCTTCTCGACCCACGGCTTCCAGCTCGGCCCCGCGGTCGGGCGGCGCATCGTCGCCGACCTCGTCACTCAAGGGCAGAGCAACCTGCCCATCGCCCCCTTCCGCATCGACCGCTTCGCAGCGGCTGTGAAGGCGTCTTGAGGCTATGAAAAAGCCCGAGTTCGGCTCACTGGTAACAAGCGGACGCAGCGAAGCATCGATCCATTCTTCTGTTCTTAGCCAGGAGCTGTCATGGAGGTTTGATCCCAATCATTGCACCTGTACGCAGATCCACCTACAGCATTCTGAGCCGTGTGAGCCCATAGGGAGAAGTGTTATGAAGAGATCTGTCGGTGCATTAGCTCTAGCAACGTTACTTTTGGTCTTGCCCGCTCAAGCCGACGTCAGCAAAGAGGTGCTGGATTCCATCTCAACACCCGATGCTGTCGAAACATCAATCGGTACACTGAAGTTTCTCGACGGTGCACCTACAGCCGAAACGGCGCAGAAAGTCTACGACTATCTCGACACAATGCGCGGGGTAGATGCCTTCCTGAAGGGAATGCCCGGGGCCTCCGTGCAGGCGTTGATCAAGGGCAATCACCAGCTTGGCGCGAAACAGGCCCATCAGGTCATGATCATGGACAAGCTGATGGACTCCAAGTCACTGTTCCTTACCGGCAACACTTCCACGATGTATGTCATCCCGACGCTGGATCTGAAACGGGACGGTCCCACCGTGTTCGAAGCCCCTCCGGGCATGCTGGGTGCTTTTAATGATGCCTGGTTTCGTTACATGCAGGACATCGGCCCTGCAGGCCCGGACAAGGGTAAGGGCGGCAAGTATCTCGTCCTCCCGCCCGGCTATGAAGGTGACATTCCCGGCGGTTACTTTGTCGTGAAATCGAGGACTTATAACGTCTGGGTATTCATGCGCGCCTCGGTCGCCAAAGGCCTGGATGTGGCAGCGAAGAACGTGAGAGAGAATCTGCGGATTTATCCGCTGTCGAAAAAAGACAATCCACCGGAAATGGAATTCATTAGCGGCTCGGGCGTCGCCTTCAACACAGTTCATCCGAACAACTACCTGTTCTATGAACACCTCAACGAGTGGATACAGGAAGAGCATATCGGAATGCTGGATCCCGAAACGCGAGGTCTGTTTGCCGCGATCGGCATTGAAAAAGGCAAGCCCTTTCGTCCTGATGAACGGATGAAAAAAAACCTGACGGACGCGGTCGCGATCGCCAACGCCGCCGCCCGTACGATCGTCTGGCATCCGCGCACAGAAGGGACCATGGAGGGTATAGAAGTCTTTCCGGGAACGAACAGCGCCTGGCTCATGGCCTGGGTAGACAAAAACGTGTTTTTCAACGGTAAAGACGGCCACACCATTAATTCTGATGCTCGCGTCATGTTCCATTATCCGTACACCGCGGTTACGCCGGCTATGGCGGTGAGTAAAGCTGGCGTCGGTTCGGATTACGGGCTCGCTTTTGTCGACTCTAAAAAGATGCCGTTAGACGGCTCCAAGACCTACAAGCTGCGCATTCCCGCTAATCCCCCGGCGAAGGATTTCTGGGCCCTGACCATGTATGACAATCAGACTCGCTCGATGCTCCAGACGGGGCAGGCTCACCCGACCGTCGGCAGCCAGACAAAAGGCCTCAAGAAAAATAAAGACGGCTCTTACGACATCTATTTCACGCCGAAACCACCTAAAGGCTATGAGAACAACTGGCTGGAAACCGTTCCGGGAAGGGGCTGGTTCGTGGCCTTGCGACTCTATGGCCCGCTCGAGCCCTGGATTGAGAAAACCTGGCGTCCCGGCGAAATTGAACTGGTTGAATGAATTCGAAATATTGATAAAAGGTGAATCAGGTATGAAAACGCAATCAGCTTTACAGCGAACTCTGCAAGCCTTTTTTATAACAGGGATTTCAATCTTTGCCATCGCACAAGCTTTCGCTGAGGATCTCGTTCAGGTCACTGCCAATGCAGCGGAGAAACCCCGGCTCGTTCTCCAGATCACCGTCGACCAGTTCCGGGGCGATTTGCCGACGCGCTACTTCGACCGGCTCGGCAAAGGCGGGCTGCGCTACCTGCTGCAAGAGGGTATCCACTACAACAATGCCCACCATGCCCATGCCAACACGGAAACCATCGTCGGTCATGTGACGTTGGCAACGGGCGCTCACCCCGCGGCCCACGGAATGATCGGCAACATCTGGTTTGATCGCACGACCGGCGTCACGACCTACAACATCGAGGATCCCGACTTTCGACTTCTGACCGAGGGTGCCGATGTGGATGCCGATACCGAGATCGACCCCACGCAAAAAGCCGCTACCAGCGACGGCCGCTCACCCATGGCCATTTTGACAACCACTTTCTCCGACGAGCTGGCCTCGCTCACCGGCGGTAAGGCCAAGATCTTCAGCGTCTCGGTCAAGGATCGCGGAGCGGTATCGATGGCGGGGCATGCCGGCAAGGCCTTCTGGTTTTCGAAGGCGACGAACCAGTTCGTGACCAGCAGCTACTACTACGATGATTACCCCCAGTGGGTCGTTGACTGGAACGCCAGGGAGCTTCCCCAGAGCTATGCCAACACCGCTTGGGAATTACTGCACCCGATCGATACCTATCTCTTCGGCGATCGCGACGATCAGGAATGGGAAGCCGAACTCGATAGCTATGGCCGCACCTTTCCCCACGCGTTTACAACACCCGAGAACCCTTACTTCTCGACCTTCCTCACGATCAGCCCTGCCGGAGACCAGATAACGACCGACTTTGCGAAGACCATCATCGCCGAGGAAGGCCTCGGGGATGACGACATCACTGACTTCCTTGGTGTCAGCTATTCCGCGACCGACTATATTGGCCATTTCTTCGGCCCCTCAAGCCTGGAATCCGAGGACAATATCCTGCAACTTGATCGGACGCTCGCGGATCTCTTCGCTTATGTGGATCAGGAAGTCGGGCTTGAAAATACGCTGATCGTGCTGTCTGCGGACCATGGCGCGCCAGAGGCTCCGGGCTATTTGAAAAGCATCGGTATCCCGGCTGACTATGTGTCGCCTGACACGTGGGACAAAGACCCGGTAATCGCGCGGATCAAGAAAAAATTCAGCATCGAAGGTCAGATGATTGAGGGCTACGATCACCCTTATATTTATCTTACCAACGACATTATCAACGACCCCGGCATCGATCTTGCAGCGCTGGAAACCGCGATTGCCGAGGAACTGGTCGCCTTTCCCGCAGTTTCCTACGCGGTGCCCAGCACCTCGCTCAAACGCGGGACGGTCCCGGATAATCTGATGACGCGAGCGGTCCTGAACAACTTCAACCCGGCGCGATCAGGCAATATCTATGTGGTCTTCAACCCTGGCTGGTTCATCAACGATCTGGATGGGCTGTCTGTCGCGGTCGTCCATGGTTCACCCTGGCGCTATGACACCTACGTGCCAATCATCTTTGCCGGATATGGAACCAAGCCGCAGACCGTGTCGCGTCGGGTTCACACAGTAGATGTGGCGATAACACTTTCCACGGCTGTCGGGTCCCGACCGCCGTCAGGTGCCGCTGGCGATGTATTGCTGGAAGTGCTGGGGCAGTAATCGAGAGCGTCGCGAAAAATCGTAAATCCCAATCAAACTTTTTTGGAGGAAGACATGAAAAAGCAAGCAACTCTACAAGGAACACTGGCCAGACTGTCGATAATTTCGATGTTGGCCTTTGCCGGGGCGCCGGTCTTCGCGGCAGATCCCGTTGAAGTCACGCCTGGCAACTACGTCCGGGCCGAATCGGACTCTCAGATGAAAGGCTACATCGAGACACTCGACTGCTTTGGAAAGTTCAATCATAACCGCAAGCACTACGACGTAAATAAGCAGGTTACCGTTCGGACCAACATGGACACGCTCTACTCGTTTGGCGTGTTTGATCTGAGGTCTCCACTCAC
>JAOUCL010000357.1 GCA_029859805.1 Rhodospirillales bacterium
CGACCGCACCTGGGCGCGCATGGTCGGCGTGGAGGGCCGCGGCGTGCCGACGATCATCGAGATGGTGCACCACACCCGGCTCGACGTCTCGATCTGCTCGGCCGCCCTGATGCGCCAGGCGCTCGCTCAGGCGAGCCACCACGCGGCCCATCGCTCGGCCTTCCAGCGGCGCCTGATCGACCAGCCGCTGATGCAGAACGTGCTGGCCGACCTGGCGGTCGAGTCCGAGGCGGCGACGGTCCTGGTCATGCGCCTCGCCCGGGCCTTCGACGAGGGCCGCAGGGACGAGGGCCAGCGCGCCTTCGCCCGCCTGGCGAACGCGGTCACCAAGTTCTGGATGTCGAAACGGGCCCCCGACTTCGTGTTCGAGGCCATGGAGTGCCACGGCGGCAACGGCTACGTCGAGGAATCGATCCTGCCCCGGCTCTACCGCGAGGCCCCGGTCAGCTCGATCTGGGAAGGCTGCGGCAACGTGATCGCGCTCGACATCCTGCGGGCGATCCGCAGGGACCCGGACTCGCTGGACGCCTACTTCGCCGAGCTGGCGCCGGCCAGCGGCGCCGACCGGCGGCTCGACACGGCGATCGGCGAGGTCCGCGACCTGGCCAGCCGGCCCGCCGAGCTCGAACCCCGCGGCCGGCGCCTGGCCGAACGCATGGCGCTGACGTTGCAGGGCGCGCTGCTTGTGCGCCACGGCGACCCGCGGATTGCCGAGGCCTTCTGCCGCTCCCGCCTGGACGGCGACAGAGGCGCGACCTACGGCACGCTGCCCGCGGACCTGCCGTTCCACGACATGATCGACCGCGCCCGCCCCCGGGTGCCCTGAGCGGGGCAGGATTGTGGGCACGCGGACCGTTCGGCTGGACGACAAGTCGGAAGAGATCCTGGAGGAGATCTGCGGCACTACCGGCCTGTCCGCTTCCGCCGCACTCAAGCGGGGCCTGCTGGCCTTGCGCAAGGAAGTCAGGCGACAGGCGATCGACCGGCCGTACGAGATATACGAGCGACTGGACCTCGGCCCGGGCGGCTATGCCAGCGCACCGTCCACTAAGGCAAAGTCGGCGGCCAAGCGCGCTATCCGCCTCAAGCATGGCCGATGATCCTGGTGGACATGGGACCGCTCATCGCGCTCTTTGATCCGTGCGGTGCCCTGCACGCCCGCTGCCGCGAGAACCTGGAGCCAATCCTCTGTACCGCTCGCCGCAGACTTTCGGCGTCATGCGCCTTGTACCTGGCTGCCATGATCGAGGTAGACGAATTTTAAGCTTGAAACGGGCCGCGGAAACCGGCATATGCCCGGCTTTCCGGCATAGCCCGGGTCATCTGCTGGTTGGGGGGGACGCCCGATGTCCAATGTACGCGCCCTCTTCCAATTGGGGATGGACTTGGATCCAGATTCAAGCACCGCCCAAACGGAAGACGGAACTTTCGCTTGTGGCGCCACGCCGGCGCAGCCTGTCGACCCTGTCGACCCTGTCGACCCTGTCGACAAGGACTTTTTCATCGAACGCAACGGCGTGAAGTACGCCGGCACCCACCTGATCATCGATCTGCTGGGCGCCGAGCGGCTCGACGACCTGAAGCACATCGAGCGGACGCTTCGGGACTGCGTGGACGCGGCCGGGGCCACCCTGCTCCACATCCACCTGCACCACTTCACGCCCAACGGCGGCGTGTCGGGCGTGGCGGTGCTGGCCGAATCGCACATCTCGATCCACAGCTGGCCCGAGTGCGGCTATGCGGCGCTCGATGTGTTCATGTGCGGCGCGGCGGAGCCGGAGCGCACCATCGAGGTGCTGCGCGCGGCGTTCCGTCCGGCGCGCCTGGTGGTCGGCGAGCACCTGCGGGGCAAGGGAATATGACCGGTTGGGTCGAGGAGACCCTGCACGCAGACCTCCACATCAAGCTGAAGGCCGACCGGGTGCTCTTCGACAGCGAGAGCGCGCACCAGCGCTTGGTCCTCTTCGAGAACGCGACCTTCGGCCGCGTCCTGGCGCTGGACGGCGTCATGCAGACGACCGAGAAGGACGAGTTCATCTACCATGAGATGCTCTCCCACCTGCCGGTCCTGGCCCACGGCCGGGTGCGCAAGGTGCTGATCGTCGGCGGCGGCGACGGCGGCATGCTCGAGGAGGTCCTGAAGCACCGCGCGGTCGAAAAGGTCACCATGGTCGACATCGACGACACGGTGATCGAGCTCGCCAAGCGCCACCTGCGCACGATCTGCGGCGAGGCCTTCGAGGACCCGCGCACCGACCTTGTGATCGCCGACGGCATCGAGTTCGTGGCGGGCTGCCAGGAGCGCTACGACGTGGTCATCGTCGATTCGACCGACCCGATCGGCCCGGGCGAGGCGCTGTTCACGGCGGACTTCTACGAAAGCTGCAAGACCTGCCTGGCCCCGGGCGGCGTGCTGGTGACCCAGAACGGCGTCCCCTTCCTGCAGAGCGGCGAGCTGGCCGCGACCATGGCCTGCCTGCGGCCGCTCTTCGCCGACGCGAGCTGCTATCTGGCGACCGTGCCGACCTACGTCGGCGGGCCAATGGCCTTCGGCTGGGCGAGCGACGATGCGGCGCTGCGGCAGACGCCGGTCGAAGTCCTGAAGGACCGCCTGGCCGAGGCCGGCATCGAGACCCGCTACTACACGCCCGAGGTCCACCTGGCCGCCTTCGCCCTGCCGCCCTATATCGCCGCGTTGATGGGCTAGGCGATGCTCTTCGCGCGGGCCTTCTTGGCCTTGCTCAGCTCCTCTTCGATCAGCGCGCGGCGCGAGGGCTTGCCGATCAGGGTCTTGGGGATCTCGTCGCGGAAATCGACGCGGCGCGGGATCTCGAAGCTCGCCAGCTTGTCCTTGAGGAACTCGCGCAGACCGCTGGCCTTGAGCTCGGCGCCGTCGCGCAGCTTGACGTAGGCCTTGATGATCTCGCCGCGGTGCTCGTCCGGAACGCCGCAGACGACGACCTCCTCGACCGCCGGGTGCAGGTAGATCGCCTCCTCCACCATGCGCGGATAGACGTTGAAGCCGCCGGTGATGATCAGGTCCTTGATGCGGTCGATCAGGAACACATAGCCGTCGGCGTCCATGTAGCCGACATCGCCGGTATGCAGATGGCCGCCGACGAAGGCCGCTTCGTTCGCTTCCGGGCTGTTCCGGTATCCGGCCATGACCTGCGGCCCGGCAACGCAGATCTCGCCGTGCTCGCCCAGCGGCACCAGCTTGTCCGGGTGCTTCAGCGAGGCGATCTTCACCGTGGTGCCGGGTATCGGCAGGCCGATGGAGTCCGGCCTGTAGGCCCCGGTAAATGGGTTGATGGTGCAGACCGGTCCCGCCTCGGTCAGGCCGTAGCCCTCGACCAGGACGCAGCCGGTCAAGGTCTCGAAGGTCGTCTTGATCGACATCGGCAGCGCCGCGCCGCCGGACAGGCAATAGTTCAGGCTCGACAGGTCGTACTTGTCGAGGTCCTTCTGGCCGTTGATCGCCGAGTACATGGTCGGCACGCCCATGAAGATCGTCGGCCGCTGCTTGTCGATGACCTTCAGCACCTCGCTCACCTTGAAGCGCGGCAGCAGCATGATCTCGGCGCCGATCATCAGGCCGACGTTCATGACGCCGGTCATGCCGAAGACGTGGAACAGCGGCAGGACGGCCAGCACCTTCTCCTCGCCGGGCGTCACCCCGGTCGCCCACATGCGGGTTTGAACGACGTTGGCGTAGAGGTTGGCGTGGGTCAGCCTGGCGCCCATGGGCAGGCCCGTCGTGCCGCCGGTGTACTGCAGGACGGCGATATCCTTGCCGGGGTCGATTTCGACCGGCTCGTAGGCCCCGTCGTTGGCGACCAGCTTGCCGAACATGACGTGGCGCTCGTCGGCCGGGATCGAGCTGACCTCGCTGCGCCTCATCAGCGCGAAGAGCGCGTTCTCCGGAAACGGCAGCGCGCCGGTCATGCGGCAGGCCACGATCTTCTCGAGGCAGGTGTCCTCCAGGCGCCCCGCGACCTTCCGGTAGAGGCTGCTCAGGTTCATGGTAACCAGAATGCGCGCGCCGGAATCGTTGATCTGACGCGCGATCTCGCGCTCGGCATAGAGCGGGTTGAAGTTGACGACCGTGCCGCCCGCCCTGAGCACCGCATGGTAACAGATGACGTAGTAGGGCGAGTTGGGCAGGAACAGGCCGACCCGCACACCCTTGGTCACGCCCAGCTCCTGGAAGCCCTTGGCCGCCCGCGCGACCAGGGCGCCGAACTCCTTGTAGCTGTATTTCTTGCCCAGGAACTCGAGACACGGCCGGCCGGAAAAAGCCGAAACCGCCTCGTCCACGAGGGCCGGCAGCGGCTTGGCCGGGATATCGACCTCCCAGCGCACCCCCTCCGGATAGGACCTTTCCCAGGGATAGGGCCGCTCGGGAGCCGGCGCCTTCTCGACCCCGCCTCTGTAGAACGCCAGCAGGAACGAAAACGCGTTCCGAACGCCGGTCATGATTCTCGCTCTAATCACCCGTCCTCCATCCGTGGCTGAAGTGCCGCAGTTCTGCTAGGCCCCTCGTACGTCTGTCCAATCCCCGCCCTCGCCTTCATAACATAGCCGGCCCGGGCTCGATGGCGGCCGCGCGAGACACTGGACAGGGAGGTGGCGGCGTGCTTCGGACCGGAGTCCCGCCCATTTGCTTAGCAAGAAAGGGATAATGCATTGATAACAAGCCGCGCCCGCGCGGGAACACGGGTCGCGCTTCT
>JAOUCL010000358.1 GCA_029859805.1 Rhodospirillales bacterium
TGACCGTAGGCGATCAGGAGGAACTCTTTGCTCATCTTCTGCGTCAGAGTGCGCTGGTGGCCGGACTGGTCGATCGCGATGCCGATCATGGAGAAGAGACCGCCCCTGGCCGCAGCCTCCCGATAGGCCCTGACCGTATCCTCGGTCGCCTCGAGAAGGGCCAGATTGACCTCCGCGATGGTATCCAGCCGTTCCGCGGAGACGCTTCCCGCGGACACGCTGGTCTCGACCGCGTTGCCGAACAGGGGCCACAGCTCCTCGACCCGGTCGAGCTTCTCCAGGATCTTGGGACGGCGGGTGCCGGGCACGCTTAGGGTTATGTCGCCGTAGCGCAGACCCTGTTGAACGCGATCGAAAAAGGCTTGGTTCGACCTGAGGTTATGAAGGTTCCGCGCCTTGTCCACCTCGAGGGCGACGAGCAGCGATTCCTTGCTCATCATCTGCGTGAGCATGTGCTGCTTGGCGACCACGTTGATCAATTGACTCAGGTTTTCTCCCGCTGCCATGGCGCTTGCGGCCGAGAACAGATTCGCGAGCACAAGCAACGTGGCAATGGAGGGAAGTGCAGTGACTGTGGGTAAGGTACCATCGTTTATGTCGGCTTCCGTGTGACGGCGCGAAGATCGCGAGCGCCGAAGTTTGGTCGACCGACTTTCGGGAAGCTTCGGGTCCCGCGGGACCCGTCGAACCTTGCGATCCGAGCGGTTCTCTATGACGCGAAATTCTGAATATTTTATGAAAATAGAATCAATTCTCTAGATCTCGTCGACTATAAAGCGACACGAGCCAAATAGTAAATGAATCTATACGATGAAATTCTGTAGTGTGTAGAGCGACCGGTACGGACTGCCGCAGAAAGATCGATGAGCTCGGCCGGGAGGGGGTGCCGATGGGACGGCACCGGCCCGTCTCGGCGGTGGCGCGGCCCCTGCCGCCTACTGGAAGATCACGACGCTGATCGCGCCGCCCAGCTCGCCCAGTTTACCGCCTTCTTTCTTGCCGCCGGTGATGTCGCGCTTGCCCTTGGGCTCGCCATGGCAGGCAAGGCAGGACGGCTCGTAGTATTCGGGCGAGATCATGCGGTACGCCGGTCGGCCGTTCAACAGGCCGAACTCCGAGACGTGTTCACCCATCGGATGCTCGGGCGACCTGAGTTGGCCCTCGATCACCTCGTGCTCCCATTTGTCGGGCATGTGCGCGCGGTTGCGGACATAGTCCACGGGAGCGGTGAGCCGGATCTCGGCTAGGCGGCCGACCTTGACCTTGAACCTCTCGGCCACTTCTGCGGTGAAGACGGAAGGAAGGAAGCCCTTGAAGCCGACATTCTTTCTGTTGATGCGCTCCTGCACCCCGTCCACGACCTCGACGATCGAGTCTAACAGGGCCTGAATCAACTTGCCCGGGCGGGTCGAGGTGTCGAGGTTGGCCATGTCGAAGGGCTTCAGGTATTCCCCCTCCGCCATACTGAAGCTCATCTTCGCCGCCTGGAGGACGACTTCGCCGGTGATGCCCTTGTCCCCCATGGTGTGGTCGTTGATGATGTCCTGGCTGTCCGAGATCACCGCCCTGGCGGCCTTGAGAATGCCGGCCAGGTGCATTGCGGTTATTCGATAACCGTCTGCTCCTTGAACCTGGGCCGCCGAGGCGACCCTGCCCGGGCCGACGAGGGCCGGCGTGAAAAGGACCGCAAACGCGGCGGCGAGCAAGACTGTTCTTGCGAAACGGCGGAACGGATTGGCTGATCTCATGACATCCTCCAAGCGCGGGTCGGATCTCCAAGGCAGGGCGTCTCATGCGGACTGTGCATGGGCAACTCTATGATCGACAGCGCACGTGCCGAGGCGCGACCCCGCCAATAACGGCGATATCACTAGGTCGAATATACAGGATGATTTGTATATATTTAGTTAAAAGAGATGGAATGTACCGGTAAAATTACTACAAAATTAGAGGTTTATTTAACCTAGGAAGTATCAACTTAAGAGATAATAAGAACTCGGGGTCCTTATCGTGACGCTGGCCACCGGGGCGATTGGTGGCGGCCGCTCAGCAACCTTCCTTGCACTGCGGGGAACACTCCGGCGCGTTGCCCGTCGTTACCTCCAGGTCGTCCTTGCCGACCCTGAGGCACCCGGAGCTCTCGAACTGCACGCACACGGTTATGCCGTTGTCCTTGCAGACCCGGCCGATCTCTCCCTTCGGACCGGAATCCGAGAACTTCACGACATCGCCGACCGCCACTGACATTTCCGACTCCCCCCTTCTCGGTCCACCGACTTGCCGCCAAGCCCCAACACGTTCTGTGTCCCTGCTCGCGGGCGCGACCTTCCGGCACCCGACACGCAACCGCAGGCGACTCGGACTCATAGCACAAGACGGCACCTTGGTTGACCGCAGAAAACAGCTTTGGCCGAATTTGTCCAGGGCCGCGCGCAGGGCGGCCCGAATGCGGCCACGATAGTGCGACCGGGTCCGGCGACCCGTCCGGCTTTCAAATGGGGCGTCGGCACCGTAGATTTGTGGGACTGGTGAGACAGGCATGGACGCGACGATGGCCAGCTATGACTACGACCTCTTTGTGATCGGCGGCGGGTCCGGCGGGGTGCGCGGCGCGCGCATGGCGGCTGCCGCCGGCGCCCGGGTCGCCGTCGCCGAGGAGTACCGCTACGGCGGCACCTGCGTGATTCGCGGCTGCGTGCCCAAGAAGCTGCTGGTCTACGCCAGCCATTTCCACGAGGACTTCGCCGACGCCGCCGGCTTCGGCTGGTCGGTCGGCGCGGCGGGGTTCGACTGGGCCGCGCTGATCGCCGCGAAGGACCGCGAGATCGGCCGCCTGGAAGGGATCTACGAGCGGCTGCTCGCCGATGCCGGGGTGACGGCCCTGCGCGGCCACGCCCGGCTGCTGGATGACCACACGGTGGAGGTCGGCGACCGGAAGGTCTCGGCCGAGACGATCCTGATCGCCACGGGCGGGCATCCGGTCTTCCCGCCGGGCCACGGCTGGGAGCACGCGATCTCGTCCAACGAGGCCTTCCACCTGGCGCGCCTGCCCGAGCGGGTGCTGGTCTACGGCGGTGGCTACATCGCGGTCGAGTTCGCCGGCATCTTCAACGGCCTGGGCGCCCGGGTCACCCAGGTCTACCGGGGCCCGCAGATCCTGCGCGGCTTCGACGACGACGTCCGTGACACCCTGGCCGGCGAGCTGGTCAAGAAGGGCATCGCCCTTCAAGTCGAGACCACGATCGACCGGATCGAGAAGACGGCGCAGGGCGTCGCCGTCCATCTGTCCGACGGCGAAACCGTCGAGACCGACCTGCTTCTGGCCGCGACCGGACGCCGGCCGAACACGGGGAACCTGGGGCTGGACGCCGCCGGGGTCGAGCTGGACGCTGTGGGTGCGGTCAAGGTGGACGCCTTCTCGCGCTCGAGCCGGCCCAACATCTACGCCGTCGGCGACGTGACCGACCGGATCGCGCTCACACCGGTGGCGATCCAGGAGGCCATGGCCTTCGTCGACACGGTCTACCGGGGCCGGCCGCGCCCGATGGACCACGAGAACGTGCCCTCGGCGGTGTTCAGCCAGCCGCCGGTCGCCACGGTCGGCCTGACCGAGGCCGCGGCGCGGGCGCGCCATGGCGCGCTCGACGTCTACCGCTCGAGTTTCCGGCCCATGAAGCACACGCTTTCCGGCCGGGACGAGAAGACCATGATCAAGCTGATCGTCGAGCGCGCCGGCCAGAAGGTCGTGGGCGCCCACATGGTCGGCCTCGACGCGCCCGAGATCATCCAGGGCGTTGCGATCGCGATCAAGGCCGGCGCGACCAAGGCCGACTTCGACGCCACCGTGGGCATCCACCCGACGGCCGCCGAGGAATTCGTGACCCTGCGCGAGCCGGTCCCCCCGCCCGAGGCGGCGGCGGCGGAGTAGGGTAGGGGGTGCGCCGCGCCTACCTACGGCCGATCAGGATCGTGGCTTCGATGTCGTCCACCCTCGGGACGCCGTTCTCCATTTCGCCCTTCAGGAATTTGACAAACAGCCGCGCGCGCAGCTTGCCGCTGCTACCCTCGAGGGTCATCAGTCGCCCGGACGTCTGGTAGTCGACATAGGCCTCCAGGCGCAGGCGTTCGGTCAGGGCCCTCAGATCGAAGGCGACGCTCTCGCCAGCCGCGCCGCGCACCGAGAGCCTGCCGGCCTCGCTGTCGAAAGCGACCACGTAGATCCGATCCGAGCCTTCGACGGCGAGTTCGTGCGAAATTGTGCTCGAGAAGGTGAGCGAGCTCAGGATATCGAAATCGCTGACGTCCAAGGTATCTTCGCGCGCGGCGCCAAAGGCGAAGTACGAGGGGTCGTCGCGCTGGGAGAAATACTCCAGGCCCAGCGAGGCCATGATCTTGAACTTGTCGGTGTCGCGTTGGATCTTCACCCCGTCCTCGGCGAGGCGGCCGCGCAGGATCTCCAGCTTGCCGCTGTCCCAGAAGTAGTCGACGAGCGCGCTGATACGCTGCATCTGCTCCCGCTCGGCGGGTTGCTTCGCGGGCACGATCCGCCCCTCCACCAGGACGCTGCCGGCCGCCAGCAGCCGTTCGAGCCGCGCCATCTGGCTGTAGGTCGACAGGCCGACCGCCCCCCAGGGGCCGAAGGAGGCGGCGAGGAGCAGGAGCGCGAGCGACAAGGGGACCAGGATATGGCGACGCCGGGTGCGCAGCGTGAAATAGAGCG
>JAOUCL010000102.1 GCA_029859805.1 Rhodospirillales bacterium
GAATGCGGCGGTTTCCGCCGGGAACCACAGCATCGCGCCGCTGATACCGATGATCACCATGCCCCAGAACGGAGCCCAGTAGTCGAACTTCTCCCAATAGGACCAGCGTTCGAAGACAGGCCGTGGCCCCAGGCCGAAGAACCACTTGAACATGGCGATCACGTCCCACATGTCCTGCCAGTTGGGCACCATCGAGTTGGGCCCGAAAACGCGCCACGTTCTCCAGTTCCGGGTGAGGTAGATAAAGAAATAGACCAGATGCCCGATGAACAGGAATATGAAGGTGCCCGCGGCAATTCTGTGCAGGAATGCCGCCACCTGGGGCCCGCCGAGCAGCGTCATGACTAATTGCGCCCAGGCGCTTTCGCCATAGAGCACGGAGGTGCCGGTCAAGACCAGTGTCATTATGGCGACCGCGAACAGGAAGTGGGCGATTCTCCAAATGGCGGGCCAGCGCCTCACGTATGTCTTGCCTCCCGACGGCAGCTTGTCCACCTGAACATGCGGCCGGTTCTTGCCTTCCTTGCGGTCCTGGTATTCCCGGTAGAACCACAGCGCCGCGTGCGTCCAGAAGAAGGCAAATACGCCGGCCAGCAGCCCGATCATGAACTTGGAAGCAATCCACATGTGCGGAGAGCGATCGAAGTCACCGGTGTTGCCGTGCGGTTGGAACGTGATGAATCCCGCGGTCGCGTCCGCGTGACATTTCTGGCAGGTCTCCAGGCGGTTGCTCTCATGCACCCGCGACGCGGGCTCGGCCACCCGTTGGATGTCGTGGTAACCGTGACAGTCGAAGCACTTCGCCGTGTAGGCATACCCCAAGGTGCTCACCTGTCCGTGATAGGTCCCCGTATAGGTTTCCAGTTCTTCGTCATGGCAGTTGCCGCAGTTCTGGGTAATCGCCAGCTTGATCGAATCGATTTCCGGAGATTCGATGGTGTGCGTGGTATGGCAGTCTATGCAAACCGCGGCATAGGGATTGGCGTTGAGCGAAACCTCCTTGCCGTGCACCGAGGTCAGATAGACGTCCCTTTGCTCCGAATGGCATTTCCCGCAGATGTTTGGAATCTCCAGTCGTGACAGCGCGCCGATCTCGCTGTCGATCGGGTAGATATAATGGGCGTTATGGCAGTTGTAGCAGGTGGCATTGGTTCTCGACTGGTCTTCGATATTGGGCCGGGCGTGAATCGAGTGCATGTAGCTCTCGATCTGCTGCACCACTTCGCCCAATCTCCCGAATTCCGCCGTCTTGCCTTCCCTCCGGGCGGTGTCCCATAGGTCCCGGTGGCACTGCACGCATCCGACTTTTCTATCCACATTGGTCCGGTGAGGAATCTCGACGACGTCCTTGTGGCACTCCACGCAAGCGCGCCTTCCATGCACGCTCTGCCCGAAATTACCGGGACGTATCTCCAGATGGCGCATTTCCCCGTCGTCGCCGGGAACGCCGAACCCCTCGGCGCCGTGACAGGCCAGGCAGAGCTCGTTGTCGGGATTGCCGGCCGCACTCTCGTCCGCCGTCTGGGCCTTGGCGCCCGCCAGCCAATCGCTCGATGCTCCCGCCAGCAAGATCACGCTGGCAAGAATCCACGCCGCAGATTTTGGAAAGTGCATTCCCTAGGCCCAAAGTTCGCTGCCACTGCTCATCGACGGCCCAATCTGCGTAGAAGCCCCTCCATTAACATTGACCCATGTCAATTCAGCGACGTTTCCCGTTGAACCCGGATATGCCCGTCGAAATCCGGCTCGAGGGGTCCCCGGCCCTCCGCTTTCGACATCGGGCCGGCCCGGCACGCGGACACGAGCTCTCGGCCGATGGCGCAGGCCGTTAATTCTGGTAGATCTCTACGCTCGTCGCGTCGAGCGAGTAGCCGACCGGAATGTCGGCGGTCCCGTCCACGAGGTACAACGACTGCATCGACGATCGGGCCCACATCCTGCCGGCGACCCGGACCGCCGTGAACAGGCTCTCCGGTTTGAACCCCTCGGGATAATGGACGTGGACGATCTGGTTCGGCGGCGGCGGCGGCACGTGGATGCAGGCGCCGACATAGGGCACAAGCAGAAATTCCGTCGTCTTCTCCTCCGAGTACTCAAGCGGCAGGAGATAGCCGCCCATGTGGATGTTCTTGCCGCTCAGGGTAAGGTCGATGGCCTCCGCCCGCTTACGCCTGTGTTCACGAATCTCTTCCACCCTGGACAGCAGGCCGTCCACATCGACGCCCGACAAGGTGAGCTGCCGCTTTACCTCCTTGGCGTCGCTCAAATCGGCCTCGTCGGCGTCCTCCCCGGCGTTCTGCACCTCGTGCAGAAAGCCCAGGTCATAGATCTGGTCCTCGGTGAGTCGCTCGAAAGGATCGTCGAAGGGCTCGGTCGGCGGCACCAGGTCCTTCCAGGTGAGATCGCGTGTTTCCAGGGCCGGGCTTGGACCGGCAAGGAGAAGGATGGCCGCCAGACAAAGCGTCAGAAGGGGGCTCTTCATGGACGTCTACGTCTCATCACAGACGCACCGTCATTCCGTCGGCCAGGGTGAACCGGTAGATGCGGTAACCGGGAACGAGACCGACGAGACACCCCAGCGCGAGCACCAGGCCGAGAACACCGAGTTCGCGCCCGGAGGGCCAAGCAATCTCGACAAACAACCCGAAATGGGCCTGCAAGGCCGGCGCACCGAGCAGGAGGAATCCATACAGAAGGGCCACCCCGAGCAAAGCGCCGGCACAGGTGAGAAAGACCGCCTCGCCCGCGACAAGGGCCATGACATCGAGCGGACCCGCGCCGACGGCGCGCAGGATCGCCATTTCGCGCCGTCTTTCCTCGAGATTCGTCAGCAGGGTCGTCAGCATCCCGATCAGGCCGACGGCAACGACGAAAGCCGCGATGGTCAAGAGCGCCCTTTCCGCAACGCGGGTGACCGACCATAGTTCGAGCAGCGTGGCGCCGGGCAGGATCGCCGTCAGGGGCTCGGCCGCGTACTCGTTGACGAAGCGCTGGACCTGCAAAGCCGCCGCGCGCGATTTCAGGCCGACCAGGATCGCGGTGATCGCCTGCGCCACGTCCTTGTGTTCATCCCGACCATCGTGTTCGGCATGCTGGGCGCCGGGCCGCCGGACCCTGCCCCCCTTCAAGGGATCGTAATCCGCCGGGCCCTGCCGCATCCCTGCGTGCATGGCATCGAAGCCCTCCAGGCTCACGAAGACGGTGCGATCGACCGGCGTCCCCGTTGCCCGCAGGACCGCGGTGACACGGAAGGGGGCCTCTTCGTGGCGCTGGAAGGAAACGTTGCCGGCACCATGCGATAGAACCATGGACCGGCCGCTGCGATAATCGAGCGTGCGTGCCACCTCCGACCCGATCACAGCCTCGTAGGCGCTTTCGAAAACGCGCCCCTCGTCCAGGGTCAGGCCGCGCTCGCGGGCGTAGCGATAGTGCTCGAAATAGGCGGCGGTCGTGCCCGCGACCGGGAACCCCCTGTGAGTATCGCCAAGCGAGATAGGAACGGCCCAAGCGGTGGCGGACAGCGCGGCGATCGCCTCGTAGCTATCCCAGCTTATGGCGTTGGTGGGACTGCCGATGCGGAATACCGAGGAGAGCAGGAGGTGAACCGGTCCGCTGCGCGCGCCCACGATCAGGTCGGTGCCGGAAATCGTGCTCGCGAAGCTCCTTTGCGATTCGTGGCGCAGACGCTCCACCCCCATGAGCAGCGCGACGCTGAGCGCGATCGAAAGAACCGTGAGGCCCGCCGTGAATCGGCGGTTGCGCAGGCTCTTGAGGGCAAGTCCCAGCATGCCTAGGCGATCCGTCTGCGGGGAACAGGCTCGGCCGACGGCCCCGGGCAGGCCCGGTTCAGCGCGGCGAAATCGACGCCCCGATCAAACCGCGGCAGAAACGAGCGGTCGTGGCTGACGAACAAAAGGGTCGTTCCTTCGCGAGCGCACTCGTTGAGCAGGAGGCCAAGAAACGCCTCCTTGAGGTCGGCGTCGAGCGCGGAAGTGGGTTCATCCGCGAGGACCATCGCGGGGGCGCCGATCAGCGCCCGGGCCGCCGCGACGCGCTGCTGCTGGCCGACGCTAAGCTCCACAACCGGCCTATCCAAAATCTCCCGGTCCGACAGCTCGAGCGCCGTCAGCCAACGGATCGCCTCGCGCTCGATGCTCGAGGACTGGCGCAACGCATTGGCCCTGCGATGGCTGGAGAACCGGCAGGGAAGGGTGACGTTTTCGACAACCGAAAGATAGGGGACGAGATTGAACAGCTGGAAGATGACCCCGATGTGATCGGCGCGAAAGCGATCGCGCTGCGGCCCGCGCATCCGCGCCAGGTCTTGGCCCAGCAACCTCAGGCGGCCTTGCTGTGGGGGCACAACCCCACCCAAGAGTCCCAGCAATGTCGACTTTCCGCTACCGCTCGGTCCCCAAAGCAAGACCCTCTCGCCCGCATCGATCCTCAGGCTCGGGATATCGATCACCGGCCCGGTGCCGTTCCTCCAGGCGTACTGCAGGTCCACGACGTCGACGATCATGTCGCGCTCCCGCAGCGTGCCGCCCATGGGGCCGGCCATGAGGGCGCCCGGGGCGGGTCGCCGAGGATGATGCCCAGGCCCCCTCGTCCGGCCTTACGAGCGGCCTCCAAGAGGCTTCGGGGCAAGGAGGCCTGTAGGAAGACCACGTCAAGCACCCTCTCGACTTCGCGCCCTAGCCGCCGGCCTTGGGCATCGGGCCGACCAGAAGCTGGGGATCGACGCGCTGGTCGAACCAGTTCATGCGCCAGTCGAGGTGCGGGCCGGTAACCCGGCCCGTCCCGCCCAGGGTGCCGATCATCTCGCCTTGCCGGACACGAACGCCCGCCGTCACGCGGACGTCCTTCATGTGCAGGAACGCCGAGGTGAGGCCGTGGCCGTGGTCCAGGATCACCGTCCCGCCGGTGTAGTACATGCCGGTCTCGGCCAGCACGACGACGCCGTCGGCCGGCGCCCGGATCGGCGTGCCCACGGCGGCGGCGACGTCGACGCCGTAGTGCGGCCGCTTGGGCTCGCCGTTCAGGACGCGCTGGCTGCCGTAGACGCCGGAGATGCGGCCCCGCGCCGGCCACTTGAATCCACTCTCGAAGAGGGGCTCGGGCCGGTCGACCTGGCGCAGCTTGGCGATCCGGGCGTTCTCGGCCTGGATGCGCGGCCACTCCGACTCCGGCGGCGTGACCATCTTGCGCGGCAGGCCATTGATGCGCTGTATCTTGTACGTACGTTTTTCGATGCGGAGCGAACGCTGCTCGCTGGAGCCGTCGGCGAAGCGTACGGACAAGGTCGCCTCGCCCGGCGCCTCGCGACCGAAGCCGAAGAGAAAGCGGCCCTCGGGCGAGACCCGGACCTTGCGGTCGCCCAAGACCACCTCGGCGTCCGGTTCGGTCGTGCCGAAGACCAGGCCGCCCTGTAAGAAGTTGCCCTTCAGCTCCAGTCCTCCGGCCTGGGCAGGGGCAGCAGCCAGCAGGATAAGCAGAAAGATCAGTTTTCTCACAACAGCGTTCCCTGAGAGTCGTCGTTGGAAGAACCTGCCCTCCGTGTATTACCTTTTCGTTTCGCGCCAATTTTGCCCGATTTTTCGCCCTCTGCCCGCGCCCGGGCGCGGCCGTCGGCGAACTCCAGCGCCAGCGCCATGCCCGGCGCGACTCGGGCGGCCCGGGCGATGGGTCCTTCGGGGCCGTGTACCACAGCGAAGCCACGCTTGAGAACCGTCCTGTAGGACGTGCTCTCAAGCACCCGGCCGAGCGCGTCGAGCTCGCGCCGCAGAGCCTCGGAGAGACGCTCCCAGGCCGCCTCGAGGCGGCGCCCCTCGGGCGCCAGTCGCCCCTCGGCCAGCATCATCTGCTGGCGCGGGTGGGGCAGGCGGGCGCCCCATTCGGCGAGGTCCGCGCGGCGCCGCGCGATCACGTTGGCCGCGGCGTTGGCCAAGCGTTCGGCGCGGTCGTCGAGGCGCTGGGCCTTGTCCTCCAGCAGGCGGGCTGGGTCCGGCAGGCCGCGGCCGAGGCCCTCGACCCGGACGCGGCGCTCCTCGACCAGGCGCCCGGCGCCGGCCACCATGCGCCGCGCGTAGTCCATCACGTCGGCCAGCAGTTCCGCGCGGACAGGCACGGCGATCTCGGCCGCCGCGGTGGGCGTCGGCGCCCGGCGGTCCGACGCGAAGTCGATCAAGGTCGTGTCGGTCTCGTGGCCGACCGCGGAGATCAGGGGTATCTCGGAAGACGCCGCGGCCCGCACCACGACCTCCTCGTTGAAGGCCCAGAGGTCTTCCAGCGAGCCGCCGCCGCGCGCCACGATCAACAGATCGGGACGCGGCAGCGCGGCGCCGGGCCCGAGCCGGTTGAAGCCCTCGATCGCGGCCGCCACCTGCCCGGCCGCGCCCTCGCCCTGGACCAGGACCGGCCACAACAGGACGCGGCGCGGAAAGCGGTCGGCCAGGCGGTGCAGGATGTCGCGGATGACCGCGCCCGTGGGCGAGGTCACGACCCCGATCACCTCGGGCAGGAAGGGCAAGGACTGCTTGCGCGCCTCGTCGAACAGGCCCTCGGCGGCGAGCTTGCGGCGGCGGTCCTCGAGCAGCTTCAGGAGCGCGCCCTCGCCCGCAAGCTCGAGCGACTCGATGACGATCTGATAGCGCGAGCGCGCGGGATAGGTGGTCAGCCGGCCGGTCGCCACCACCTCCATGCCGTCCTCCGGCCGCAGCGCGAGGCGCCCGGCCACGCCGCGCCAGCAGACCGCGTCCAGGACCGCGTTCTCGTCCTTCAGCGCCATGTAGAGATGGCCCGACCCGGCCCGCTTGAAGCCCGAGATCTCACCACGCACCCGGACCTGCTCGAAGCTGCCCTCGACCACGCGCTTGAGCGCCAGCGAGAGCTCGGAAACGGTCATCTCCGGCTGGTTGCCACCGGGCGGCGGCGCGTTGTTATCGCTGGAAGAAAAGTCGCTCATGGACGGCCGCGGCTATGCTACAAGACCGGCCGGGCGGATACCAGACGATAAGGGGCGAGGAGCGAAATGCGGATACTGGTTGTCGGCTCCGGCGGGCGCGAGCATGCGTTGTGCTGGACAATTGCGGCCTCGCCGCTCTGCGAGGAGCTCTACTGCGCGCCGGGCAACGCCGGCGTTGCGCAGGACGCCGTCTGCGTGCCGGTCGGCGCGAAGGACCTGGACGGCCTCATCGCCCTGGCGCGGGACAAGCGCATCGACTACGTGGTGGTCGGCCCGGAGGGTCCGCTGGTCGCCGGCCTGGTCGACCGCCTGGCGGAAGCCGGGATAAAGGCCTTCGGGCCGAGCGCGGCGGCCGCGGCGCTGGAGGGCTCCAAGGGCTTCATGAAGGACCTCTGCGCCAAGCACGGCATCCCGACGGCCGGCTACCGCCGCTTCACCGAGGCGGCGGCCGCCAAGGCCTACCTGCGCGAGCAGGGCGTCCCCATCGTGGTCAAGGCCGACGGTCTGGCCGCGGGCAAGGGGGTCACGGTGGCGACGACCCTGGCCGAGGCCGAGGCCGCGATCGAGGCGGCCATGGAGGGCGACGCCTTCGGCGCGGCCGGGAGCGAGCTGGTGATCGAGGAGTTCCTGGAGGGCGAGGAAGCCAGCTTCTTCGCCCTGGTCGACGGCGAGACCGCCCTGCCGCTCGCCACGGCGCAGGACCACAAGCGGGTCGGCGACGGCGACACCGGCCCGAACACCGGCGGCATGGGCGCCTATTCGCCGGCCCCGGTGCTGAGCGAGGCGCGCTGCCAGGAGGTCATGGAGCGCATCATCCTGCCTACGGTGCGGGGCATGAAGGCCGAAGGCCGGCCCTACAAGGGCGTGCTCTACGCCGGCCTCATGGTGGCGCCCGACGGCGCCATCCGGCTGCTCGAATACAACGTGCGCTTCGGCGACCCCGAATGCCAAGTGTTGATGATGCGCCTGATGTCCGACCTGCTGCCGGCGCTGATCGCGACCACGGACGGCGTGCTGTCGAGCTTCGACCTGCGCTGGTACGACGAGGCGGCGCTGGTCGTGGTCATGGCGGCCAAGGGCTATCCGGGCGCCTACGAGAAGGGCAGCGCGATCCGCGGGCTCGAGGACGCGGCGCAGAACGACGACGTCATGGTGTTCCAAGCCGGCACCAAGGCGGGACCGGAGGGCGAGATCCTGGCCAACGGCGGGCGCGTGCTCGGCGTCACCGCGATCGCGCCCGACATCGCCGAAGCGCAGGCCCGCGCCTACCAGGCGGTCGACCGCATCGACTGGCCGGAGGGCTTCTGCCGCCGCGACATCGGCTGGCGCGCGGTCGGGCGCTGAGAACGGCGGGTTGGTTACGCCCGTCGGCTATGCCGCCGCCGTGTCCGGCGTTGCGGCGGCGGCGGTCTGCTTCTTCTTGCGGCCTTTGCCTTCGCTTTCGGCCGCCGCCCGGGACCGGTCGTAGAACGCCTTGAAGCTGCCGCTGTAGAGCCCCCGGCCCTGGGCAAGCTGAACCATCTGGGGATGGCCGCCATCGCCCTCGAGCTCGATCAGAACCGGTCCGTTGTCGGTGATCGCCACGTCCCATCCCTGGACGTGGCAGTTGGGCAGGGTGTTCGCCCCGCGCAGGCAGCAGTCCCGGACCTCTGGCCAGAGCGGCAACTCCACGTCGAGCAGGCGGGCGCCGGTGTCGGGGTGTGATTCCAACTCGACCAGCTTCGGCCCGGCGCCTTGTACGACCCGGCTCACGCGCCCGCTCTCGACGTCGATCGCGGCC
The DNA here is from genome assembly GCA_029859805.1 of Rhodospirillales bacterium. Classification (GTDB taxonomy): domain Bacteria; phylum Pseudomonadota; class Alphaproteobacteria; order Kiloniellales; family JAKSDN01; genus CAMYKD01. The sequence continues at coordinate 8,745 of JAOUCL010000102.1, forward strand.
AGTAGGTTCTCCGGACGCCAAAAGTTGTCCGCCGGGTTGTCGCCCACCGCGATCTTCCAGGACGCGCGCAGGATCTCCGGCCCATCCGAATCCTGGATGATGAAGAGGCGCAAACTCGACATGCGTTCGCCGCACAGCTCGACCAGCCGGGAGTGCGGCATCAGGGGGTGCTGAAAGCAATAGCCGTCCTTGGCATAGGCACCGACCGCCTGCGTGAAGTCGTCGACGCCGACGACCCGGCCATCCTTGAACTTGAGGCTGTCGGTAGCCCGGTCGTAGGCCTCCACCGCGGCCACGCCGAGGCTGTTGGTGCCGCCGACCGGCTTGGAGAAGAACGGGTAGACCGCGCCTGAGCGCAGGAAGGCCGCCACTGCCTCGGCGTCACGCAAGCTGGTCGCACCGCCGCTTTCGCGGAACGGGTGATACAGCGCGAAGGTGTTGGGAACGGGAAAGCCATAGCCGGACAACAGCGCGCTCAAGACCAGCTTGTCGGCAGTCACGTGGGTCCAGGCATTCTTCAGATAATTGGCATCCAGCAACAAGTTCGCTTGTTTGCCGATGAAGGCAGTCTTCTCCTCCCACGTATACTTTTGATCGTCGTAAAGCTGATAGTAGAAGTACTCCTGCGGGTGGAGGTTCCCGGTACCGCGCGACAGCGCAAACAGCTCTCGAACGACGGAGAAATAGCTCTTGCCGAGCTCGTCGCGGGCCTGCTTCAGGGAGGTGGCCATGTCGAACTCCCGGTCGATCCGTTGGCCGTCGATGATTTGGCTGCTTGTCGTCATGGGATCGAGAGCCTGTCCAATTCACACATAGACCCAGGTCGGCGGACGACGAGCGGGGTGTCATCTGCCCGAATGTCCCGAATGTCCTCGCGGCAAATCCGCAGCGTCGTTTCGGCGATGGTCCTTCAAGGGCCCGCCCGATGGCCGCCCAGATTCTTGCGCAAGATTGCTTAACAATCTGTTGAGACGGCGACGTGGGCGGCTCTTCCACCTCCCCAACCCGGTCGCTCAGCAAAAGAGCCCGCGCGGTCGAGATTGCCGCGCAAGAACCGCTGCGGGTTCAGCCTCAAAAGGGCTATGATCGGACTCGCTTCCAATCCACACCTGAGCAGAGCCGAGCCATGATCTTCCGCCAGCTGTTCGACCAAGTGTCCTCGACCTACACCTACCTGATCGCCAGCCGCCGGGGCGGCGAGGCGCTGATCATCGACCCGGTGCTCGACAAGGTCGAGCGCTACATCCAGTTGCTCGGCGAGCTGGACCTCAAGCTGATCAAGGCGCTCGACACCCACGTGCACGCCGACCACATCACCGGCCTGGGCGCGCTCAGGGACCGCACCCGCTGCATCACCGTGATGGGCGAAGAAAGCGGCGTCGACGTGGTCTCCATGCGCGTCTCGGAGGGCGACAGGGTCGAGATCGAGGGCCTCGGCCTCGAGGCGCTCTACACGCCGGGCCACACCGACGATTCCTACAGCTTCGTGATGGGCGACCGGGTGTTCACCGGCGACACGCTGCTGATTCGCGGCACCGGGCGCACGGACTTCCAGAACGGCGACCCGGCGGCGGCCTACGAGTCGATCTTCGGCAAGCTGCTCAAGCTGCCCGACGAGACCCTGGTCTACCCGGCGCACGACTACAAGGGTGACACGGTCTCCACGATCGGCGAGGAGCGGGCCTACAATCCGCGCCTTCAGGTCGAGTCCGTCGCGCAGTACGTGGAGATCATGAACAACCTCGACCTGCCCGACCCGAAGATGATGGACGTGGCCGTACCGACCAACCTGCATGTCGGCCTGTCCCAGGACGAGATCGAAGCGCGCGGCTGGTCGCTCGACTGCGCGGCGGCCCGCGCGCTGCTCGGCCGGCCCGACCAGGTCCTGGTCGACCTGCGCGACAGGGCCGAGCGCGTGCGCCACGGCGTTATCCCGGGCTCGGTGCATGCGCCCTATCCGGAGCTCGAGGTCAACGTCGGGCCGGGCGGGTTGCTGCACGAGCTGGCCAAGTCGACCGGCCATCGCCTGGTGTTCTACTGCGCCTTCGGCGAGCGCTCGGCCATGGCGGTGCAGGCCGCGCAGGAGGCTGGGCTCGCCAAGGCCTGCCATATCAAGGGCGGCGTCGACGCCTGGAAAAGGGCCGGGGGGCCGCTCGAACCCGGAGCCGAGACGGCGCGCGGGCGCGGGGAGCCGGCTTGACATGACCAAGCCACCCCACCCGCGGCCGGACCACGGAGCCAGGGAGCGCTGGCGGATGTTCGGGCCCGCCATCGTCCTGACCCTGGCCAGCTTCGTCGTCGCCTACCAGTTCGTCGAGCCGGCGCCGCCCCGGCGGATCGCGATCGCGACCGGCGGCGAGGAGGGCGCCTACCACCGCTTCGCCGAGCGCTACGCCGAGCTGCTGGCCCGCGACGGGATCACGCTGGAGGTGCGCGGCACTTCGGGCTCGATCGAGAACCTCGGCCTGCTCGCGGAGTCCGAAAGCGGCATCGACGTCGCTTTCGTCCAGGGCGGCACCGGCGCCGAGGTGACCGCGCCAGGGCTGCGCTCGCTCGGCAGCCTCTATTTCGAGCCCCTGTGGATCTTCACCCGCGCAGAGCCGCCGCCGCGGCGCCTGGCCGAACTCGCCGGCCGACGCATCGCGACCGGCGGCGAGGGCAGCGGCACCCGGGCGGTGGCGCTGCAGCTGCTCGCCGACAACGGGCTGACCGGCGCGCCCACCACGCTGCTGCCTACGGGCGGCAACGAGGCCGCCGAGGCCCTGCTGCTGGGCAACCTCGACGCGGCCTTCGTCGTCGCCTCGCCCGAGGCGCCGGTCGTCACCCGGTTGCTCGCGGCCGAGGGCATCGCCCCGATGAGCCTGGACCGGGCCGAGGCCTATACGCGGCGCTACCGGTTCCTGTCCGCCCTGACCCTGCCCGAGGGCGTGATCGATCTCGAGCGCAACATTCCCGACCGCGACGTCGCCCTGCTCGCGCCGAGCGCCAACCTCGTGGCCCGGGACAACCTGCACCCGGCGCTTGCCGTGCTGCTGCTGCAGGCCGCCAAGCAGGTGCACGGGGGCGGCGGCCTCTTCGAGCGGCCCGGCGAGTTTCCGGCGCCCAGCCACCTCGACTTCCCCTTGAGCAAGGCGGCCCGGCAGTACTTCGAGTTCGGCCCGCCCTTGCTGCAGCGCTACCTGCCGTTCTGGGCGGCCAACCTGATCGACCGCCTCAAGGTCATGCTGCTGCCGCTGGTCACCCTGCTGTTCCCGCTGTTCAAGATCGTGCCGCCGACCTATCGCTGGCGGGTGCGCTCGCGCATCTACCGCTGGTACCGCGAGCTGCAGACGGTCGACGACCGGATCCGCGCGGCCGGCCCGGCCTACAACCTCGAGCGACTGGCGGGCGAACTGACCCGGATCGAGGACGAGGTCAGCCAGGTCTCCGTGCCGCTCGCCTATGCCGACGCGCTCTACGACCTGCGCCTGCACATCGCCTTCGTACGCGAAACGCTGCACGAGGCCGAAGCCGGCCGGCGCTGGTGACAATCGCCGACTTCCTGCTGATCCTGAGATAACCCGTCTTCGACAGACTCGGTCGACCGGGAATTACTGTTCGCCATGTGACAAATAAGAGGAATTGTTTTTATTCGAATTTTAAATTAATTATAAATTGAATTATTAAAATGGCTGATTTTTGGAAGAATTTATGCGATCTCGTAAAATGCAATTAAGTGTAGTTCTTAACACGCGTGAAATTTACGCACGTTAGTATTTCTTCACAAACAAACATTAGAGCGGGAGAAAGGCCGGCACTGCGGCCTGGCAACAGGAGATCTCACGGAAAACCAACGGAAAACCGAACCGGACGGCGGCACACGTAAAGGCTGAAAAAAGACGCCACCCGGTCAAAGGAGGGAAGAGATGCAAAGCAGCGGGAAGACGGCCCGGACGCGCGCCGGGTGGGTACCTCTGACACTGGCCACCGCGGTCGTTCTCGGCGGCGCGACCTCGGCCTACGCGATCGTGACCTCGCTCGGCCTGGTCGGCGACCTGCACGAGCCCCAGGGCGTGCACTTCGATCAATTCACCGCCCTGGATTTGGTCCAGTCGGGGCAGGGGCAAGCAGCCTTCGAAGGGGCCTTCGCGGAGGGCGACGAGCTGTTCGAGACGCAGTTCAACGCGCTCGACGGGGTCGGCGCCAACGTCGGCGACGGGCAGCGCTTCACGCGGGTTCCGCGCGCCGACCTCGACGGCGGCAACCAATGGGCCAACCACACGCCGGCCCGCGCGACCGGGCCCAACGCCCAGGCCTGCAACCAGTGCCACATTATCCCCTTCGACGACGGCGCCGGCACCCCGGCAATGAACGTCCACCGGGACCCCGGCCAGACGGCCTCGCTCGGCGCCTTCATCCAGCGCAACACGCCGCACCTCTTCGGCATCGGCGCGCTCCAGCGCCTGGCCGAGGAGATGACCGAGGATCTGCACGCGATCCGCGCCGCCGTCGCCGATCAGGCCTGCCGGACCGGCCGGCCGAAGACCCGGAGCCTCGACGCCAAGGGCGTGTCCTACGGCGCGATCACCGCGGTGCCGGTCTCGCAGGAGCCCTGCGAGGCCGAGTTCGACGTCTCGGCGGTCGAGGGCGTCAACGGCGACCTGGTGGTCAAGCCGCTGCAGTGGAAGGGCAGCACCGCCACGGTGCGCGATTTCAACCGCGGCGCCGCCCACAACGAGATCGGCATGCAGGCGGTCGAGATCGCCGGCGACGGCGTCGACGGCGACTTCGACGGCGTGGCCGACGAGATGACGGTCGGCGACATGACCGCGATGGCGATCTACGTGGCCGCCCAGCCCCGGCCGACGACCCGCCAGGAGCTGGCCTCGTTCGGCATCATCCCGCCGCTGACGGCCGAAGAGAACGCCGCCATCGCGCGCGGCGGCCGGGTCTTCGCCCAAGTCGGCTGCGCCGACTGCCACCGGCCGGCCCTGAAGATCGACGTTCCGGTCTTCGCCGAGCCGAGCGGTAACGAGAACTTCCGCGACGCCGTCTTCCCGGCCGGCCAGGACCCGGTCGCCCGCGGCGTCGACCCGGAGTTCCCGGTCGCTTTCGACCTGACGCAGGACCATCCCGACAACCATATCGAGGACGAGTTCGGCAACCTGGTGTTCAACCTGGGCACCTTCCGGACGGACAACCGGGGCCGCGCCGTGGTCGAGCTCTACGGCGACCTCAAGCGCCACGACATGGGCCCCGGCCTGGCCGAGAGCATCGACGAGGTCGGCACCGGCGCCTCGGTCTGGCTTACCAAGGAGCTGTGGGGCGTGGGCTCTACGGCGCCCTACCTGCACGACGGCCGCGCGACTACACTGACCGAGGCGATCCTCGAGCACGGCGGCGAGGCGGCCGGCTCCCGGGACGCCTTCGAGCGGCTGCCGCTCGGCGACCAGGCGGCGCTGATCGCCTTCCTCGACAACCTCGTGCTGTTCAAGGCGGAGGAAGAATAACCCGTCTTCAGGCAGGGGAAGCAGTGCGCGGGCGGCGGCTCTTTAGGGGGCCGCCGCTTTCTCTTGGGAGCGTCCGCTCATTCCAACGAGCCGATGAATGAAGTCATTGCGGACCCGCCCTCATACTTCGACAAGCTCAGCATGAGGGCTTCAAATTGAGCCCCTCATCCCGAGCCTGTCGAGGGACGAGGGGCGAGGCCCAAGTCACTTCGTCTGCTCGCTGGTATCAGCGCAGTCCGGTCAGGCGGTAGCGGACGATCCGGCCGTTGCGGGTATCCGAGATCCAGAGGTCCACGCCCCGGACCTCGACGCCCTCGGGATGATTGAACAGGTCCGGGCCCTTGCCCGCCCGGCCGCTGCCGATCGTCAGGACCAGCCGCCGCTCCCCGTCCAGCACCTTGACCTGGTTGTTGTACTCGTCGGCAACGAAGAGCCGGCCCTTGTCGTCCAGCGCGAAATACTTGGGCTCGTGGAAGCGGTAGGCCGGGCCGCCCAGCGCGCTCACGTACCCGAGATCCTGTTCAATCACTTGGATCCGGTTGTTGCCGGGATCGGACACGTAGAGGCGGCCGTCAGGCCCCAGGTCGATGTCGTGCGGCCGGACGTACGCGTTGGGCCCCTCGCCCCGCCGCCCCGCCTTGGCCACCTGCTTGCCGTCGCGGAGCGCCAGCACGTCGTGGCCCGAGGCGTTGGTGACGAAGACCAGGCCATTGGCCGCCGCGACGACGCCCTCGGGCGCGTGCATGCCCTCCGACCAGGATGCGACCAGCTTGCCCGTGGTCCCCGCGATCTCGAACAGCGCGATGCGGTCGTTGCCGGTGTCGGCGACCAGAAGCCGGCCCGCCGGATCGAAGGCCACGTCGTGCGGGCTGTCCAGCGTGTCTTTGCCGATCACGCCCAGGGTCGCGAGGCTCTCGGGATCGAGCACCTTGACCGCATCGTTGCCGAGGTCGGCCACGTACAAGTGCCGCCCGTCCGGCGAGAGCACCACATCGTGCGGCCGCGAGAAGCTCTCGTCCGAGGCCCGCGCGAAGACCGCCGAGATCTCCTGCGCCCCGGCGAAGCCCGGCAGCAGGCCGAGCGCGAGTACGACGATCAAGACCTGTCTCATGGCCAGCTCCTTTGGCAGCCGCCGGTCAGTCGTAACCATAGAGCCAGCGCGTCGTGCCGTCATGCAGGTTCCGCACCGAATGTACCGCGCCCTTTGGAATGAACACCTCGTCGCCGGGCCCTGCGGACAGGCTCGCGCCGTCGATCTCGATCTCGAGGAACCCCTCGCTCACGGTCACGAGCTCGTTCACGGCGTGCACGAAACCGTTCCATTCGCGCCCCAGCGGATCGACGAAGAGGTCGCAGGAATACCCCCGCGCCGCCCAGTCCGCGGCGACCGCCGCGCG
>JAOUCL010000103.1 GCA_029859805.1 Rhodospirillales bacterium
GCCGATGCGGCGGCCGGTCGCGCGGTTGCACAGTCCGCTCCCGGTCCACAGGCACTGGCGCTCGAGAAAATGCACGACCCGGGCCGGATCCATCTGCCAGGTCTCCGGCTCGGCGTCCACGAAGACCGGCCAAGCCCCGGCATAGCGCACGGCATTGGCCGGCGCGATGAAGGTGAAGCTGGGCATCACCACCTCGTCCTCCGGGCGCAGGCCCACCGTTCGCAGGGCCACGTGCAGCGCCGCGGTGCCGTTGATCGTCGCCACGGCGTGCGCCGCGCCCAGCCGGGCGGCGAACTCGGCCTCGAAGCGCTCGACGAAGGCGCCGACCGAGGAGACCCAGCCGCTGTCCAGGCAGTCCTTTATGTAGCGCCACTCGTTGCCCGCGATCTCGGGAACGCTCAGCGGTATGGTTGCCCCGGCCGGGGCCTCCCGCGGCTCGACCCGCGCCGCCTGTCCCGCCGCGCCGGCGCCCGGGGTCATTGCGCCGCCATCCCGGCCGGCCGGAACACCCGTTCCCGGTACCAGTCGTAGGTCTTGCGAAGACCCTCGGCAAGCGGCACCCGGGCTTCATAACCGGTGACCGCGCCGGTGCGGGTCATGTCGGGGCAGCGCCGCGCGGGCGATCCCGGCGTATCCGGCCCGGCTTCGATGGCGATCCTGCGCCCCACGGCCGCCGCGACCAGCTCGGCCAGTTGGCCGATCGCCACCTCCTCGGCCTGGTTGCCGACGTTGTAGACGCCGCCCAGCGCGTCCTCGGCCAACGCCAACCGGACGATCAGCTCGACCGCGTCGCTCACATAGCAGAAGGCGCGCCGGTGCCCCGTCGAATAGACCGTCATGGCGCCGCCGTCGGGGGTCCGCTCCGCCCGCTGGAGTAGCTCGGGTACGACGTGCGCCATGCCCATGCGCGGCCCATAGACGTTATAGGGCCGGACGATGGTGACCGGCACCCCGGCGTGGTGGCAGAGCGCCTCGCCGTAAAGCTTGGACAAGAGATAGGAAGCGCGCGACTGCGCCAAGTCGGGCAGCGCCACAGCTGCATCCTCGGGCGTCGGCACCGGCAGGTCCAGGTGGAGCAGGGAGCCGGCGTGGACTTCGCTGGTCGAGGCGAAGACGAGCCGCCGAAGATTCTTCTGGCGCGCCGCGAAGTCCAGCAGGGTGAGCAACAGCTCGACATTGCGGCGCAGCACCGCCAGCGGCTGCTTCACCACGTTGGCGACCCCGACGATGGCCGCGAGATGGAACACGAGGTCGTAGTCCTCCGCCAAGTCCTCCAGGCCGCCGGGCGCCAGCAGGTCCCGCTCCAGGCACCGCACGGCCGGATGCTCCGCCAGGGCGGCCAGATCCGGGTCCAGCCGGCCGCGCGAGAAGTCGTCGATCAGATCGATCCGCGTGCCCTCGTCCAGCAGGCGTCTGGCCAGGTGCGCGCCGATGAAGCCGGCCCCGCCGGTGATCAGGATATGCACGGTCAGTCCCCTCCCCGGCCGATACTGGCCATTGGACAGCCGAGCGCGCGCAGGTCCTCGGCCTGTTCGGGCGTCAGCACGTTGTTGGCGTCGAGCACGGCCGGACGCGCGCCGTTCAGCCAGTCGCCCAGCTCGAGCCGCCGGTAGTCCTCGTGGGCCACGGCAAACACCAGGGCGTCGATCTCGCCGGGATCGGGCAGCGCCTGCGGGACCTTCAGGGCGAGCTCGGGCCAGTCCCGGACCATGGGGTCGTGCAGCAGGACGCGCGCACCGCGCCGCCCGGCCTCCGTCACGAAGAGTGCGGCCGGCGTCGCGCGCGTGTCGGCCACGTCGGGGCGGTAGCTGACGCCCAGCAGCAGCACGCGGCTGCCCTCGAGCGAACCGCCCAGCAGGCGCTGCAGGGCGTCGACGCTGACCCGCGGCATGGCCCGGTTGACCTCGACGGCCATGCGGCAGAACGGAAAATCGAGGTCGCCCCGGTCGAAGATTTGGCGCGCGGCGGCAAGAGCGAGCAGCGGATCCTTCGGCAGGCAATAGCCGCCGACGCCGAAACCCGGCTGCCGGATGTTGCTGTGCGTCGGGCGCTGGCGGACCGCCTCCACGACCTCGAAGAGATCGACGCCGACCGCTTCGGCGAAGCGACCCCATTCCTCGATCAAGGCGATGTTGACGGCGCGGTAGCTGTTCTCGAGCACCTTGGCCGTTTCCGAAGCGGTGGTCGAGGACAGGCACCGGAGCGGATAGGCCGCGACGTTGACGATGCGGCTCAGGAAGTCCCGGCAGGCCTCGGCCGCCGCCGGGCTGTGGCCGGCATAGACCCGCCAGTAGTTGACGATCGAGTCCAGGTACCGGGTGCCCGGCATGACCCGCTCGTAGGAGTGGGCGAGCAGAAAATCCTCGGCGCCAAGGCCCCGGGCGCCGAACGCCGCGGCCAGTTCGGGCGCCGCCACCCTTTCGCAGGTCCCCGGCGGCACGGTGGTCTCCACGATCACCAATGCGCCCGGCGTCATGTTTTCGCCGACCGTTCTGATGGCCCGCCGGAAGCCGTCGAGCTCCAGCCGCGGCGCGGTGCCGTCCGGGCCGGCGGCCGTCGGATCAAGGTCGAGATTGACGTCCACCAGGATGACCTTGCCCAGCCCATAGGCGGCCGGATCGCTCGTCGCCACGAGGTTGCCTGTCTCGTGGGCGGCCGCGACGGCCCCGCCCAGGGCGCTGTCGCCGGTCGCGAAGGGGAAGCGCCCGGCGTTCAGGCTGTCCATCGCCGCGCGGCCCCGGCCGGTGTCCAGATCGACCCCGAGCACGTTGAAGAAGGGCCGGCCCGCGCCGTCGCGCGCCCGGGCGACGGCGGCGGCCATTGCGGCGCCGACGAAGCCCAGGCCCTGGATGCAGACGACCGGCCGCTCGACCGCCGGCCGGTCCCATCCGGGCGGCGCGAAATCCGCGAAGTCCCGCGGCGGCCGGGGGCGGCAAGGCGGCGAGGGCCGAAGCATGGGCGCGCGCGCTTTCAAGGTCTCACCTTGCCGGCGCCGAGGTCCTGCTGGACCCGCGCGTAGTCGTCGATCCGGCCGATGTCCAACCAGTACTCGTGGATCGGAAAGCTGATCACGTTGCGGCCCTGGTCGACCATCCGGTCGATCAGATCGGTCATGTCGTAGCGCCGGTTCTCCGGAATCTCGCGGCACAGGCCGGGCTCCACCAGATAGATCCCGGCATTGACGAAGAATCCGACCTCGGGCTTTTCGCGCAGCTCCCGGACCAAGGGGCCGTCGCACTCGACGACTCCGTAGGGCACCTCCATGGCATAGCGCCGCACGCCCATGGTGAGCTCGGCCCCGTGCTCCAGATGGTAATCGAGCATGGCCCGGTAGTTCACCGTGGTCAGGACGTCCCCGTTTATGACGAGCAGCGGCTGGTCGCCATCCGTCTCGAGCCGCCTGAGCGCACCGGCCGTACCCAGCGGCTCGCTTTCGTGGCTGTAGCGCACCGCCGCGCCGAAGGAGCTGCCGTCGCCGAAGTGCTGCTTGATCTTGTCGGCCTGGTAGTGGGTCGTGATGCTGATGCTGCGGATCCCCGCCAGGCCGAGCTGCTCGACCGTGCGCTGAAGCAGGGGCCGGTCTCCCACCGGCAGCATCGGCTTGGGCGTGCTTTCGGTCAGAGGCCGCAACCGCGTGCCCAGGCCGCCGGCCATGATGACCGCCCGCAAGGGCAGGTCCGGCCGGCGCACGAAGCGACTGAGCAAGGCCAGTCCGGTCAGGCGGTCGCCGTCGTCGAGCAGCGGCACGTGCCGGATCACGTGTTCGCCCATCAGCCGCAGCAAGTGGACGGCACCTGTGCCGAAGGGCGCCGTGATCGGCGCGGAATGGGCACCGTCCGGTTTCCGGTCCAGCAGTGATTCGACCGTCTCCTTCATATCGGCGCCCGCCATCAGGGCCCGGCGGACGTCGCCGTCGGTGACCGTCGCCAGCAGCCGACCCTCGTCGTCCACCACCAGCGCCAGACCCTCGGCGCCCCGGTCGATCCGGGCAATCACCTTCTTGACCGTCATGTTCGGGGTGACGCAATAGGGAGCGATGTCGGTGACGTACACCTCGCCGGGACCGTCGGCAGTCCAGTGGTCCAGGGCCGACTCCGCGGTCTTCAAGGGAGCTGGACCGGAACGCTTTGGCCGGATCTCGGACATGCCCGGCACGTCACGCGGCCGTCAGCCGCCGGTCGACCTCGTCGAACAAGGCAAAGAGCTTGTCCCTCAGAGCACCGACGAGGGCGCGGAATTCTCCGATCGCGATCCGGCGATAGCGTTGCCGGTCCCCAGGATCCGCGATCCGGCGGTCGTACCAGTTGGTGCAGCCGATGCAGATCGAGAGGGTGCCGCTCAGATAGGCCGTGACGACGAGCTTGGCCGGGTCGTCCGGGCGCACGGCCTCGAAAATCTCGTGGATCCAGTCGATGCCCGGCTCGGACTCCTCGGCCGCGCGGTCCAGGATCCGCTCGATGAAGCAGAAGACCTCCTCGGCCTCAGCGCGGCTGTCCTGCTCGCCCCAGGTCCGGCGAAGGTGGTCCAGGGGATAGCGGCGCAGTCCCTTGGCGATCGCGGCCTGGAGCGCCGTGCGATCCAGCGGCGCGGCGCCGAGCTCGACGGCCCGGGCCACCTTGGGAACCGCGCCGGCGATCCGCGCGCCGTCGCTGCAGTTGTAGGCCCGCACGCCGCGATGTGCCTGCAGGGCGCCCTCCAGCACCTTGCGCGACCAGTTGAAGATCGTTTCGCCGGTCACTTCGCCGCCGAAGTTGCCGGCGAAGCGCCGGTTGGGCTTTGCCACCTCGGCCCGCAGTCCGGCCCCGTACACCGATCCCTCGGCGTGAAAGCGCCCCTCGACCTTGGAGCCCATGTCGAGGCCGAAGAGGTACAGTTCGCGAAAGCCCAGCCGGATGCCGGCAATCAGCGCCGAATTGGCGACGGTCGGTCCGGCCGGTTGCAATACGCCGAGTCCGCTGTGAAACAGCGTCGTCGAGCTGACCCTTTCGCGGAAGAACAAGATCGCGCGGTCGAACATCTCGACCATACCGGGCTGGACCGTGAGGGAGGCGAGCAGAGTGATGCCGCCCAGGTCGTGGTCCTTGGCCGTCGCAGCCATGATCTCCACGTTGCCCTCGCCGTTTTCCAGCTCGACATGGAAGTCGGGGCGGATGCCCCGCTGCAGCAGGACGCGCAGTCCCGAACCGATCGAGATCAGGACCGCCCGGTCGGCGTGGTCCGCGATGAAGTCCAGGTCCCCCTCGACCGAGGGGCCGGAGCCGACGATGAACAGCGGCTCGTCCCGCCGCCGGTGATAATCGCAAAGGATTTCCACGGAACCGCGGCCCAGGTTCGCCACCGCGTTGCGTGTCATGATCAGTTCGTCCTCGAAGAACCCGAGACCGCTCAGCGTCAGGAACAACTCGTGCTGCACGCGCTCCTTGGCCTGTTCCAGGACTGCCGAGGGATAGTGGGTATAGAGGTAGATGCCGTCGAGCAGCGCCGGGTTGTTGGCGCGCAGAATCTGGCGTCCGCGCGAGGCGATGGTCGAGGAGTCCTGCTCGACGATGACGACGACCTGCCGGCCTTCCTCGGCTGCGCTTTCATAAATCGCGTGCCAATCGGTGAGGTAGAGCGAGTGATACAGGAACTCCAGGTTCGGCTCGATCAGCACCGCGACCCGGGCGCCGGTCCGCTCGATCAGAGGCCCGACATGCAGACCGAGACCAATGCCGAAAACCACGAGGACGTGGCTCTCGGGCGGGCAATTGGCGCCGTCGTAGGAGATGGCCTGCTCGGCGAGACGATCGGTGACCGCGGTGCAGAAATCGCCGCAGGCCCCCTCCAAACGCTCGGGTTCGGGTTCATTGATCGCATGGCGCAGCGGCTTGGCGAAATACTCCTCCAGCTGCGCGCTCGTGGCGGCCAGCGCGTCGCCGTCGTAAAAGCCCTGGCCGCGAAAAGCCATGTCGATCCGCCCGTCCGGGCCGACCGTCAACTCCGAATTGGGCGCGGTCACCGCTGCCAGACGGCCATAGAGATTCGGGGCCCAGCGCTTGAATGCAGCCAGATTGGCTTGGAAGAGGTCCGGGACCGGGTTCGTTTCGGCGGCGTCCGCCATCACCATCGTCATGCAGCCCTGTGAAAACTCGCCGATCCCCTGCCGCCGCGCCGGCCTAGATGCGGCCGGAGGCCGCAGCACAGGCGGGGCCGGAGAAGGTCGTCGATATGGTCTATTTCGACTAGTTTATTAGCGGCATTGTGATTAACTACTCCTTAATATGCATGCACATATTTTCTAAGTAGTCTTTTAACTTGAACGGGCGTTTGCGTCATGCCACTCAAGCTCAGCGTCGGTAAAGGCGAGAAGCTCATTGTCAACGGCGCCGTCATCAGGAACGACGGCGACGGCACCAGTCTTCTTTTCGAGAATCAGGCGCACATCCTTCGCCAGAAAGACATACTGACCCAGGAGTCCGCGACCACCCCGGCGGCCCGGGTCTACCTGGCCATGCAGTGCGCCTACCTGTTTCCGAAGAACGTGGCCGAGCATCTGGAGGACTTCCGGGGCCTGCTGGGCGACTACCTGGCGGCCGCGCCGAGCGCCCAGCCGATTGCCGACGAGATTCGCGGGATGGTCGAAGACGGTCAGTTCTATGGCGCGCTGAAGGCCTGCGGTCATCTGCTCCAGCACGAACGAGAGGTGCTCTCTCATGTCCAATGAGGGCGCGGTCAGGACCTACGATCGTGTCGGGAACAATGGCGGCGCGCCGCGGCAGACCGAAGGCCGGGCCCTGCTCGAGGCGGCACGGCGCCTGGCGGAGGCCAAGCAGTGTCCCGACGACAGGAAGGGTCTGCGCGAGGCCGCGCGGCTCAACTGGCGCCTCTGGACGATCTTTCAGGCGGAACTGAGCGCGCCGGAGTGTCCGCTGCCGGTCGAGATCCGCACGAACATGCTCAATCTGTGCAATTTCGTCGACAAGCGCACGGTTGCCATCCTGTCGCAGCCGAAGCCGCAGATGGTCGATGTCCTGATCAATGTGAACCGGCAGATCGCCGCCGGTCTGCTGGCCCGCCCCGACCAACAGCAGGACGATGACGATGGGCAGGGACAGATGGATTCGCAAGCGCGGCAGACGTCAGACGGCTTCTCGATCTGACATCTCGCCGTCCGGAACTGTGGAGCGGAGGCCCGTCTCCGCCCGTCCCTGCTGTGCCGACCCAGCCCTTGCGACCATCGGTCCCGGAACAACGCCGTCCCTGTCCGCCCGCAGCCCTGGCCGGGATCTCGTTGGCCGGCACCTCGGCAGGGCAAGACCGGCGAAACGCGTGGGGTTGACCTGGCCGTGCACCTGAACGTCCTCAACGATATCGGTATCGCCTTGGATGGCGGGCCAAGCCCCCTGCTCGATCACGTCAGGTGCGACTATGGCTCGTTCGAGGTCGAGGCCCTGCCGGCGACCAAGCTCAATATCGCGGTCCAGTTCGTCGACGAGGCCACAAGCCCCCGGGACTGTACGGAGGTCCGCGGTCCGGTGTCCCATGACGATCGCGGCGTGCTTCTACGCGACTCCCGGTACCGCGTGTTCCGGATCGACTTCGGTTCGGCGCGCGCCCGTACCTGGCGGGCGACCTGTGACGTCGAGTTCGATCCGCACCTGTTCGATACCATCCTGGAACATATGATTCACTTCCAGCTGCTGAAACGCGGCAAGACCTTCTGTCACGCCGCGGCCTTTCGCAGCGGCGGGACGACGGCGCTCTGCGCGGGCTCGCGCGGGATCGGAAAGACCAATCTGCTGCTCCATGCCCTCCAGGACGGGGCCACTTTCATCGCCGACGATTGGGCCGTCGTGCACGGTGGCGGCACCGTCCAGGGCCTGCCCAAACGCCTCGATCTGCTGTACCGGGATATCGAGCCGTTTCCCGATTTGTTCGCGGCCCTGCCCGAGGAGGCGGCCGCGTTGGCAGATTTCATCGGCCGCGCCGCCGGCGGCGACTTCGAGCTCAGCCAGAAGGTGGCACAGGTTCTCGAGAGCCGGGCAAGCATGCAGATTCCGGCCACCCGACTCTTCGGCCAAGCGGTGGATCCCGACCCCGGCCCGATCGATCAGGTCTACCTGCTGCAACGCCGCCAGGACGACGACGGACCGGTCAAGTTCGAGGCCATCGATCACGACGCGCTGGTCACCTGCCTGGCCGCGATCCTGGAGTTCGAGCAAAGCGACTTCCTGCTCGCCTACTCGGTTTTCCGGGCGCGTACGGGGCGCCGCGTCGAACTGTTCGATCTGGCGCGGTCCGGTGGCGAGGCGGTGCTGACCAGCGCCCTGGCGGACGTCCCCGCCACCCACCGGGTCACGATACCCGCGTCCTGCCCTCCGCACGAGGTTTACGCGGCCGTCGCCAACCATCTGGGCGGGACCGCCCGCACGTCGGGCCGAGAGCGGGACCCGAAGACCGGCTCTTCATCGGCGGCCGCCTGATTCCAAGGGTCGTTCCGCGGCAATCGGCAGAATTTGCCCCAAGCGGAATGTTCTACCTGATCGGCCCCGGCAAATTCGCCCAGGCTCGACCCCCGGATCTCCAGTTTCGATAAAATTCTCATCGTTTTCAAATAGTTCGGTCGAGCGATCCGCATGGCGCGCAAATTGCTCGTCGGTGTCGTGAACAACGGCGCAACAACAAGGTCAGCGACGACAGGCATGGATACTCCCCCGCTCGATCTGGCAGGACTCCGGCCGATACAGCTTCGCATCGCCCTGGGCGGCGAGGCCGGCGGGCTGTTCGATACGCTGCTGCGCGATACGCGGGACCGGCCGGACCCGATCGACGCCGAGCCGGGAATCCGGGACGAGCCCGCCGACACCGAACCACGCGATCCCACGGGCGACGAGCCACCCGGCCTAGATCCCCTGGATTACGAACATGGAAGTCAGGCCACGGTCGAACGGCCGGGCTATCGGGACGAACCGAACGCAGAGGCGCCCCGTGTGCGCCCGGACCAGGCCGCCGAGAGCACCCGCGATCGAAGCGCGGCGGAGACGAAGGCTGCCCGCACCGCCGCCGCCCCGGAGCGCCAGGGCTCGACGGCGGAGGAAACCGGCAGACTGACCCGGGCCGATCCGGGGGCCACGCAGCGCGCGGTGCAGCTGGCGACATCCGTCCCGGCGCGGGGGGCCGGTATGGCGCAGGGCACTGGCCCGGCGCAGGGGACTGGCCCGGCGCAGGGGACTGGCCCGGCGCAGGGGACTGGCCCGGCGCAGGGGACTGGCCCGGCGCAGGGGACTGGCCCGGCGCCGGGGACCGGCCCGGCACAGGGGATCGGCTCGGGCCTGCGCTCGGCCGTCAGCCCGCCGCCCCTACTCTTGCCGCCCCAGGGCGCCCTTAGCGGGCAGGCGGCGCTAACCGCCCAGAACACCGTCGATGGGCCTCCCGGGCCGGCGGCCGGCCATAACAAGACGAGCCCGAAGGGGAACGCCGGCGGCGTCGCCAAGAAAGCCGCCGCAGTTACCCGGAGCGGGTCGACCCACGCCGCGACCGCCGTCGTCGGCACGCCCGCCAAGTCCTTCGGCTTTCCGGCCACCGCCGGCGTAAACTCCGCCGGCGCGAGCCCCGCCGCCGCCGGCGGCCAGCCGCCCGGCAGCCCGATCCTCGCGGCCCCCGCTTTGACCCACGCCGCGCCGACTACCCCCGGCCTCGCGACCGCGCGGCCGACGGCGGGGTTCCACGGTGTCGCCCAACAGGTCGCCATCCGGATCTACAAGGCTGCCGAGGCCGGACAGGAGCGGATCAACATCAGGCTGCATCCGGCCGAGCTCGGCCGCATCGAGGTCCGAATGGAATGGGCGGAGGACGGTGTGCTGCGCGCCACGATCTCGGCCGAGAAGAGCGAGACCCTCGACCTCTTGCAGCGCGATTCACGGGCGCTCGACCGGGCCCTGCAGGAAGCCGGGATCAGGACCAATTCCGGCAGCCTCAGTTTCGATCTGCGCGGCCATGCCGAGGGCGGCGAAAGGTTCGCGGAGCCCGGCCGCGACCACCTCGGCCGGTCCGGCCCGGACGGCACGGACCCGGAAGCCGTCGACGACGCCGGAGATACGGCCCCGCGCCGTGCCGCCCACGACGGCGTCCTGGACTTGAGCATCTAGATCGAAGCAGACAGCCGAGGAGACGCCCAGATGGACATCAACAACGTCGGTTTCGCCAACTCGTCCGGAGCCGCGGTCGGCGGCGGGGTCGATCTGGCCAGCACCTTCAACAACTTCCTGCTGCTGCTGACGACCCAGCTGCAGAATCAGGATCCCCTGTCGCCGCTGGATACGAACCAGTTCACCGAGCAGCTCGTTCAGTTCACCAACGTGGAGCAGGCGATCAAGACCAACAGCAAGCTGGACCAGCTGATCGCCCTGCAGGGCGCCAACCAACTGACCGCGGCCCTCGACTACATCGGCAAGACCGTCGAGGTGGACAGCGTCGTGCTCGACCTGAGCGAGGGCGCCGCCACGATGACCTACAACCTGGCGTCCGATGCGGAGGAAACGACGATCGAGATCATCGACGAGTCCGGCAATACGGTCCGCACCTTGACGGTCGACGGCACCGCCGGCCCTCACGAGGTAACCTGGGACGGCAAGGACAGCGCCGGCGAGGACCTGCCGGACGGCCTCTACGGATTCGTCGTGAAGGCGGTGGACGGCGAGGGCCGCACAATTCCCTTGCGCCAGGGCACCGTCGGACGGGTGACCGCGATCGAGGTGATCGACGGCGATGTGACGGTTTCCATCGGCCGGCTGCAGGTCTCGATCGGCCGCATCTCGGCCATCCGCGACGACGACACCGGGGCGGCGGCCTAGCGACGCGGCCCCGCTTCGCCAAGCAAACGGCCGGAACACGAAGATCCGGCATCGACAACAACCGATCGGGCCGCGGGCCAGAATGCCCCGGGTTCAGACCAAGGGACAGGAGAACGCAGCATGAGTATCACGGGCGCGTTGTTTTCCGGGGTGTCGGGTCTGGCCGCGCAGGGCCAGGCCCTGGGCGTGATCTCAGACAACATCTCGAACGTCAGCACCATCGGATACAAGGGCGTCAGCGCGAGCTTCGCAACGCTGGTGACCGTATCCGCATCGGAAAATGCCTACACGCCGGGCGGCGTACGCGCGCGCCCGCTACAGCACGTCGACCAGCAGGGCCTGCTGCAGTCGACGACCTCACTCACCGACATCGCGATGGCCGGCGCCGGCCTTTTCGTGGTCAACGAGGCCGCGGTGCCCGGATCGGGGAGCGACTATCTCTTCACGCGTGCCGGCTCCTTCCGGCCCGATTCCGACGGCTATCTGGTGAACACCGCCGGTTACTATCTCCAGGGCTGGCCGCTCGACAGCACCGGGGCGCTGCCCGCCAACACCACCGTGCTGTCCAGCCTGGAGACGGTCAACATCGCCAACTTGGCCAGCACCGCCGTCCCGACCACCACGGCCGAACTCGGGATGAACCTGCCCTCGACCGCCGCCAACGGCGATACCCACAGCGTCACCGTGCAGGTCTTTGACTCCCTCGGCAACGCCCACGACCTGCAGGTCGACTTCGTCTACAACGACACCACCGTGCCGCCGCAGTGGGACATCGCCGTACAGGACCCGACCTTGAGCTCGACCGGCGCGGTGAGCGGCACCGTCGCGCCCGCCGCTCGCTCGATCACCTTCAACGGCGACGGCACGCCGGCCACGATCACCTTTCCACCGGTCGACATAACCTGGACGGCAACCACCGCCAATCCTAGCTCGATCGCGTTCGACCTCGGGACCCTGGGCCTGGCCGACGGTGTCACCCAGTTCGCCGGCGAGTTCGCGATCACCTTCATCGATCAGGACGGGGCGCAGTTCGGCGCCTTCACCTACGTGAGCATCGGTGAAGACGGGGTCGTCACGGCCCACTTCGACAACGGCCAGCTGTTCGACATCTACCAGCTGCCGATCGCCATGTTCCCCAATTTCAACGGGTTGGAGCCGCGTGACGGCAACGCCTACCTGCAGACCCGCGAAGCCGGCAACCTGCTCCTGGTGCAGGCCAACACGGGGGGCGCGGGCATCGTCGCATCCTCGGCCCTCGAGAGCTCGACCGTCGACCTGGCGACGGAGTTCACCAACATGATCGTCACGCAGCGCGCCTATTCGGCCAGTGCCAAGATCATCACCACGGCAGACGAAATGCTGGAGGAGTTGATTCGGATCAGCAGGTAAAGGGAATAGTTAAATTCAGCCTGTATACCGGCCCGGTTCGAAGGCGCGTTCCGGGCCGAGCAGGAGTCTCTAGAGAGTAATAAGTTAATGAGAAGATTACTATATTTAAACTTTGCTTAACTGAGCGGTTTAGCGATTTGTAAAGGCGCTGCGAGTAACCTTCCCGTGCACTCTTGCTCTGGGAAGGTTTGGAGTTTGGTTGGATGGCATTAGAGAGCCCAGGTAGGCCGAACAACGTGATCGGGCCGGCAGGTAAGCCGTTATCGATCGACGACCTTCCGCCTCCAGATACCGAGCGCTGGGTAATCCGGCGCAAGGCCGAGGTGGTCGCCGCAGTGCGCGCAGGTCTCATCAGTCTCGAGGAAGCCTGCGAGCGCTACCGCCTGTCCGTGGAGGAGTTCCTCTCCTGGCAGCGGTTGATCGATAGACACGGAATGCGCGGCCTCAGGACCACACGCCTGCAGCAGTACCGACGCACCGCCCCCACCGGCGACCTCTTGATGGGCGAACCAGCGGGCAGCAGCACTTCCTGAAGAATTCGCACCCGTCGCAAACGATCGGGCAGACGCGCGGCCCCGCTCGGATCCCGGACCAGGGAACCTAGCGGGGCCGCACCCATTTTCGGGACACCGAAATTCTGGGCCGAGGGTCCCGCCCCGGGCTCGAACAGCCCGCGCGACCGAGCCAGAGCCCCGAACCGGAATCTGCAATGCGTATGTATTGATATTTAGACTAGGCATTTCTTGCCTACATTAACCGCAAGTTTACCGAATACATTTAGATTATGGAAACGAGACGGGAACAAACAGCGCCCGCCCCCAAGGGGCGCTGTTGTCGAACCTCACCCCAACGGCGGCATACCAGGACGGTCGAGCGTGAACACCTTCATCGAAACCCTCCGCAACCTCGGCCCGGTTCGCCTCGCGGCCATGGCGATGGTCGCCGCGGGCATCCTGGCTTTCTTCATCTTCCTGACCAGCCGGCTGGCGAGTCCGGAGTTGTCTTTGCTCTACGCCGAACTGGACGGCCAGGACAGTGGCCAGATCGTCGCGCGGCTCGAACAGCTGAAAGTGCCTTACCGCCTGACCGGCGACGGCAGCCAGATCTTCGTGCCGGAAGAGCAGGTGGCGCGCCTGCGCGTGGCCATGGCCGAGGACGGCCTGCCCAGCGGCGGCTCGATCGGCTACGAGATCTTCGACCGTTCCGAAGGCCTGGGAACCACGAACTTCGTCCAGAACATCAATCACCTGCGCGCATTGGAAGGCGAACTGGCCCGCACAATCCGCTCGATCAAGCTGGTCAAACACGCGCGCGTGCACCTTGTCCTCCCTCGGCGCGAGCTGTTCAGCCGCAACAAGCAGAACCCCAGCGCGTCGATCGTCCTGACCATGCGCGGCAGCCGCAGGCTCGACCGCACCCAGGTCCTGGCCGTCCAACACATGGTCGCCGCCGCGGTTCCGGGTCTGCAGCCCAACCTGGTCTCGATCGTCGACGACAAGGGCACCCTGCTGGCGCGGGGCGCCGACGAAGACGGCCTCCAGGGCGTCGCGAGCAACGCCGAGGAAATGCAGGTCGGCTATGAAACGCGCTTGGCCCGCACGATAGAGGAACTCGTCGAACGCTCGCTGGGTCCGGGCAACGTGCGCGCCGAGGTCTCGGCGGACATGGATTTCGACCGGGTGACCGAAAACGCCGAGATCTACGACCCGGACGGCCAAGTGGTGCGCTCCACCCAAACCGTCGAAGAGAGCTCCAACGTACGCGACGGCCAAGTGCCGCCGCCGGTCACCGTCGGCAACAACCTCCCCGACGCCGGCTTGCCGCAGCTGGGCGACGGCACGTCGAGCAGCAACCGGACCTCCCGGGTGGAGGAAACCGTCAATTACGAGATTACGCGCACGGTGAAGACCCACGTGCGCGAGTCGGGCCTGGTGCGGCGACTGTCGGTGGCGGTCCTGGTCAACGGCAGCACGACCCCTGGGGCGGATGGCG
Organism: Rhodospirillales bacterium; assembly: GCA_029859805.1. Lineage (GTDB taxonomy): Bacteria > Pseudomonadota > Alphaproteobacteria > Kiloniellales > JAKSDN01 > CAMYKD01. The sequence continues at coordinate 14,214 of JAOUCL010000103.1, forward strand.
AGCCGGTCTATCAGCCGCGCAGCGAAGAGGAGATGAACCAGATCACCGCACTGGTGCGCTCGGCCGTCGGCCTGAACGAGGAGCGCGGCGACACCCTCGAGATCGTCAACCTGCGCTTCGCCGACCTGGAACAACCGCTGGAGAGCGCCGCCGACCCAACCCTGCTGGGACTCGGCAAGGTCGAGTTGATGCGCATCGCCGAGATCCTGGTCCTCGGCGTCGTGGGAATTCTGGTGCTCCTGCTGGTGGTGCGGCCGGTGGTCAGTCGCCTGCTCGAGGCCGTCCCGGCCGCGAAGGAGGGCGGCGGCCTGTTGCCCGATATGGGCGGTGGCCGGCCGGCGCTGGCCGGGCCGGGCGCAGCGGCCGGGGCCGAGCTGCCCGGCGGTGCGGTACCGGCGTTGGCCGGGGCGCCCGGCTCCGCAGACATCTTGGCGCAGCCGGGGAGCACGGAGGTAGAGGCGATGATCGACCTGAACAAGGTCGAGGGCCGGGTGCGGGCCTCTTCCATCCACAAGATCGGCGAAATCGTCGAAAAGCACCCGGAAGAGGCCGTCGCCATCGTCCGCAGTTGGCTCTACCAGGAAGATTGAGAGAGGCCCTGAGCGACCATGCGCGTTCGTGAGGACTACCGCACCATGTCGGGCGCCGAGAAGGCGGCCCTCCTGATGATGTCCGTGGGCGAGGACAACGCCGCGCGTCTCTTCTCGATCATGGACGACGAAGAGATCAAGGAACTCTCGCAGACCATGGCGAACCTGGGCAACGTCAGCTCGCAGCTCATCGAGCGGCTGTTTGTCGATTTCGCCGACCAGATCTCCAGTACCGGTTCGGTCGTCGGCAACTACGACAGCACCGAACGCCTGCTGATGAAGGTGCTGGAACGGGAAAAGGTCGAATCGATCATGGACGAGATCCGTGGTCCCGCCGGCCGCACCATGTGGGACAAGCTGGGCAACGTGAACGAGGTCGTGCTCTCCAGCTATCTCAAGAACGAATACCCGCAGACCGTGGCCGTGGTGCTTTCCAAGGTCAAGCCGGAGCATGCCGCGAGGGTTCTGGCTCTGCTGCCCGAACCCTTCGCGATGGAAGTGGTCATGCGGATGCTGCGCATGGAGGCGGTTCAGAAGGAAGTCCTGGACGATGTCGAGCGCACGCTCCGGACCGAGTTCATGTCGAACCTGGCCCGCACCAGCCGTCGCGATTCGCACGAAATGATGGCCGATATTTTCAATCACCTGGACCGCTCGGCCGAGAACCGGTTCATCACCGCCCTGGAGGAACGCAACCGCGACTCCGCCGAACGCATCAAGGCCCTGATGTTTACCTTCGAGGATTTGGGCAAGCTCGATCCGGGCGCCATCCAGACCGTTTTGCGCGGCGCCGAGAAAGACAAGCTGGCGCTCGCCCTCAAGG
>JAOUCL010000359.1 GCA_029859805.1 Rhodospirillales bacterium
GGTTGGATTCCGAGTATTCGCTGGGGAACCGGGCGGTTTTATTGTTAATTCCCCCACCCCGGGCGGGATTTCTTGATCAGCGACGGCATTCTCGGCGGACGGACCGACCAGATTCATCCTGCCGCACCGGACGTGGACAGCGGAAGAGAACCGTGCGGCCCGTCAACCGGCCGCGCGCACGATCTTCTTGTTTTTCTGCACGACCGGCCGGATCTGAGTTACGTTCGCCGGGGTCGCCTCGTGCATGTCGTCGACGCTGTCGGCCCGTTTCAGTACTGAAATCGGCAGGCCATTCAGCATTCCCCACGGCAGCTTCAGATCGATCTTGGGGTCGTGCTCGAAGGTCCGGCCGACGACCTCGCCCGTCACCTCCAACACGACTTGGACCTTGTCACCTAGGTTCATTGTACTCTCCTTACACCCCTGTCAAGAAGTCGACCAGAACGAAGCCACCGTCCCCTCTCGACATTTATAAAATCCTATATGAATTTAATAAATTGTCAATATCGTTTGTTTACCAATATAGTAACAATTCAGATATGGTTAACGTGTATTACTAAGAATACGCTCGTATTTTGGAGCAACTATTTATAGTTATGCAGGATTTAGGCAAAGTCATGGCGAGCATCACTCCAAGATCAGTCAACAATATTTGCAACCGTGTCGTTGACCCTACCAGGATGAATCCAAATCTCGCACGCCTTGATATTCGGGAACAATTCTTCCTCTACAATGAGATGCGCATCAAGGCTTGGTCGTGATCTGGAGAGATCATTCCAAGCGACGGCCTGGTTGCACGATGACTTTGATGCGCGGCGGCGGCTGGGTTCAGGGCTTAACACTTTCGAAATTATGACAAATTAGTGTCAAATCCGACGTTAACCGTGAATCGTGAGTCGCATGATGCAAGCAAAGAATGACGGGCCGACCGATCCGGCTCCCGGGGGCGAGCGGCGCCACAAGAAGCGTGCCGCGGTGCTCTGGACCGGCAGTCTCGAGTGCGGCGGTCAGGTCGCGGACTGCATTCTGCTCAACGTCGGCGCAAGAGGCGCCATGGTGCGCATGGCCGTTCCCTTCGAGCGGAGCTTGCCGGTGACGCTGCACTCCTACCACTTCGGCAACCTGACCGGCCGTGTCGTGTGGCAGGACGGCAATGCGATCGGCGTTCAGTTCGAGGAATCGCCGGAACAGGTGATCGAGACGCTCGGACGGGCCCTGCCGGAACTGGCGGCCGCCTGAGGCACGGCCCGGGAGGTGGCCGGACATCCCCGGTTCGCCTGCCGGGCGCCGGGCGGTCAGGTTTCGCGCGGCCGCAGATGGGCGTGCCAGCGCCTCTCCCACATCTTGAACCCCCAGACGATCAGGAACGTGAGGCCGAGATAAAAAAGGCCGGCGGTCAGATAGGATTCATAGGGTGCGAAATGGCGGGAGTTGACGATCCGGCCAGCGCCCAAGAGGTCGACGAGGGTGACGACACTGGCGATGGCACTGCCGTGCAGCATGAAGATCACCTCGTTGCCATAGGCCGGCAGGGCACGCCGAAATGCGCTCGGCAGAATGATGCGGCGGAACATCAGAGCTCGCGACATGCCGCAGGCCCGGGCCGCCTCGACTTCGCCGAAGGCCGTTTGCTCGATGGCGCCGCGCAGGATCTCTGCAGTATAGGCGGCGGTGTTCAGGGCGAAGGCCAGGAGCGCGCACCAGTAGGCTTCCTTGAGGAAGGGCCAGAGGAAGCTCTTCTGCACAACCTCGAACTGGCCGAGGCCGTGATAGATCATGAACAATTGGACCAAGAGCGGCGTGCCGCGGAAGAAATAGATGTAAGCCCAGGGAATGCCATAGACTAAAGGGTTCTTCGACGTTCTGAGCAGGGCGATGGGAATCGCCAGCAGCATGCCGAAGAACAGCGCCATGACCACCAACTGTACGGTCAACCACAGCCCCTGGAGATAGAGCGGCAAGTTCTCGATGACGATGGAAAGGTCCATGGCTCACGCCTTCCGAACGCCGCTGCTGTAGCGCTTGTTGGTCCACCTGAGAGCAATGTCCGACGTCGCCGTGATGACTAGAAATAACCCGGCCGCCAAGAGGTAGAACGTGAACGGCTTCTTGACCGTGAAGCCGGCCGCTCCTGCGTTGTACACCATGTCGTGCAGGCCGATGACCGAGACCAGTGCGGTGGTCTTGGCCAGCACCAGCCAATTGTTGCCGAAACTCGGGAGGGCGTGACGGACCATCGCCGGCAGGGTGATGCGGAAAAAGGTCTGGGGTCCGGTCATGCCATATGCGTGGCCGGCCTCGATCTCGCCGCGCGGTACGGCCAGGATGGCGCCACGGAACGTCTCGGTCATATACGCGCCGAAGATGAACCCGATGGTGAGGGTGCCGGCGATGAAGGGACTGATGTCGATGTACTCCCACCCCATCCAGTCGCCGATATCGTTCACCAGCATCTGGCCACCGAAGAAGATCAGCAGCATCAGCACCAGGTCGGGCACACCGCGAATGATTGTCGTATAGACCCCGGCAATGGTCCGCGCGACTCTGGATTTCGAAAGCTTCGCGACCGCTCCGATCATTCCCAGCAGGGTGGAAATGGCCAGCGACAGCAGCGCCACCGCGACCGTCAGACCAAAGCCCTTGAGCACCAATTCGCCGTATCCTTGGAGGTCGAACATGTGACGAATTTCCCTCCATCCCCGCATCGGACGGCGAGGCTCGACACCAACTCCCGCGCGTACGGGGGTTGGCGCCGGCCTGCCGGGTTGGTCCTTAGCTCGTGGGCTCGCCGTAAACGTCGAAGTCGAAATACTTGTCGTTGATCTTCTTATAGGTGCCGTCGGCGCGGATCGCGTCGATGGCCGCGTTGAACTGCTCGACCAGGTCGGCATTATTCTTGCGGATCGCGATTCCGGCCCCTTCGCCGAAGTATTTCGGATCGCTGTAACCGGGACCGACAAACTCGAAATCCTTGCCGGTGTCGGTATTCAGGAAGCCGTCGAGCATGGCCATGGAATCGGCCAGCAGCACGTCGATCCGGCCCGCGGCGGCGTCCAGATAGGCTTCGTCCTGCGTGGCGTAACGCTTGATTTTTACGGTGTCGCCGAATTCGGCGGTAATGAAATTGTCGTGCGTCGTGGCGCGCTGCACGGCGACGGTCTTGCCCTTGAGTCCCGCTGCGGTGATTTCGATTCCGGAGCCCTTCCTGCGCGCGAACTTGGCCGGTGTGTTATAGTACTTCCTTGTGAAGGCAACTTTCTCCTTGCGCTCTGGGGTGATCGACATCGAGGCGATTATGGCATCGTATTTGCGGGCCAGCAGCGCCGGAATCATGCCGTCCCAGTCCTGTGACACAAGATCGCATTCGGCGCCCATCTGCTTGCACAGCGCCCAGGCGATATCGATGTCAAAACCTTCAAGCGTTCCATCCGGCTTGATCGAGCTGAACGGCGGATAGGCGCCCTCGACACCAATGCGGATCTTCTTCCATTCCTTGGCGTCCGCCTGGCCGCCGGCCAGTGCGAGCGCCAGCACAAAGAGTGTGGCAATAAGTTTTCTCACGGGTCCCTCCTTGATTGTCGTCGGTTAGGTTCGGATCTGCTTGTCCTTGCTGGCCCGGCACTGTGGCCCAGGCCGTCACATTACTTTAGGTTTCCGGCCAGGAACTGCCGGAACCGATCGGATCGCTGAGTCTGAAAGACCTGCTGGGGCGGGCCCTGCTCCTCGATACGACCTTGGTGCAGGAATATGGTCTCCGATGAAACCTCCCTGGCAAAGCCCATTTCGTGGGTAACCACGATCATGGTCCGGCCCTCCTCGGCCAGTTTGCGGATGACCCTGAGCACCTCGCCCACCAGCTCGGGATCGAGCGCCGAGGTCGGTTCGTCGAACAGCATGACCGCAGGCTCCATGGCCAGGGCGCGGGCGATCGCCACGCGCTGCTGCTGGCCGCCCGACATATGCGCGGGGTAGTAGGACCTGTGCTCGTAGACTCCGACCTTTTCCAGAATCGCCTCCGCCCGCTCGACCGCCTCGGCCTTGGGTACCTTGAGCACATGGACCGGCGCCTCGATCACGTTCTCCAGCGCCGTCATGTGGGACCAGAGGTTGAAGCCCTGAAAGACCATCGCAAGGCGCGTGCGGATGCGTTGGATCTGTCTCGGATCCTCGGCGGCCAGACCGCCGTGGCCGTCCGGCTTGAGTCGGATCGTCTCGCCACTCACGGTAATCGTGCCGGCGTTCGGTGTCTCCAGGAGGTTGACACAGCGCAGGAAGGTGCTCTTGCCCGAGCCGCTGGAGCCAAGCACGGCGATCACGTCGCCTTCGTGAGCGGTGATGGATACGCCCTTCAGAACTTCGAGATCGCCGAAGCTCTTGTGTATGTCCTCGGCCACCAGGGCCGGTTGGGCGCCGTTGCTGGCGGGCGCAGTCTCCGCCATGCTCCCTCTTATCTCCCTGTTCAGGCTTGCTTTCCTTATTGACCCGAAAGTTAGCCAGCTTTCGTGGCCTTGCAAAGCAAAATCAGGGGTCCAGCCTTTCGCCAGGTCAGGCATATCTCGCCAGCTGGCTTTCCGGGTCGGGTCGGTGCGGGCGGGTTATGGTCAGGCGGTGGTGCGGCGGTGGCGTTGGGGTGCGTCTGCCTCGAGGGCCTTCAGCGCCCGTTTGCGGCTGCGCAGGCTGCGCAGGGTCG
>JAOUCL010000360.1 GCA_029859805.1 Rhodospirillales bacterium
AGAGACGCAGAGAACCAACTTCTGAACCACGAAGGCACTAAGACACGAAGGCACAAAACCCGGTTGGTCAGCGCGCTACGCGCGCAACAAAGTTTTCTGTTTCTTGGTGTCTTCGTGCCTCCCGCCTTCGCGAAGCCCGCTTCGGCGGGCGAAGGGAGGTTGTGGTGCGTTTCTTTGTTTCTCTGTGCCTCTGTGGTTCAATCCTGTTCGGATCAGTAAAAGCCGCCTAGCCGCTTCTCCCCGCCGAGCCCCTGCCTGGCCATGATCCGGTAGCGGGTCTCGTCGTAGACGTGGTCTTCGGCGTTGGGGTCGGCGTCGTCGGGGTCCTTGGTGCCGCGCGGCAGCACGGGGACCGTGCGGATGAAGTGGCGGCAATCGGCGAAGACGAAGAGGCCCGGCTGCTCGCGCGGGCCGTCGGACCGCGGCAACGCGCCGGCCAGCAGCGCGCGCAGGCGCTCGGCGCCGAGGCGCCGGCTGCCGGAGCCCTTGTCCGCCCTGGTCCAGCTCACGCCGGCCGCGGCCATGTCCCCGGCAATGTCCCGGCCGATCTTGGCGTCGGAGAAGATGTGGCTGTCGGCCGGGCCGGGGCGCACGTCGTAGCCGAGGTCGCGCTCCCGCTCCAGGATGCCCAGTGCCACCTTGCGTGCCGTCAGCTTCAGGCCCTCGTTCGGCTTGCTTGTGCAGCCATACCACTCGGCGATGCGGTAGAGGTCGCCGCGCAGGCTCGGCCGCGTGGCGCCCGACCCATCGACGAAGTCCGTGCCGTCGCTCTCGGCCCACCAGCCGACCGAAAAGGGGTGCGTCGAGCCCCAGTCCAACGCCCGGTCGACCCGCCAGCTCTCGGGCACCGCAAAGGCCTCGACCACGTGGACCCGCGGGTCCCAGAGGTCGTCGAACAGGCCGCCGGCGACGATGTCCCACGAGCCCTCGAGCCAGGCCTTGCGCCGGTGCGCGTTGGTATCGGACTCGAGCGTCTTGAGGTAGTCGGGGTCCGCGTCCAGCAGGATCTCGTTCTCGCGGATCGCCCCGAAAAGATGCACCCGCGTACGGCCGCCCTCGTCGAAGGGCTCGCCGGCCGGGGCCGGATCTATGAAGCGCGCCTTGACCCAGTTGTGCCCCGGCCCATAGGGGTTGCAGGTCGCGCGTACGGAGCGCGGCACCTGGGCATTGGACGAGCGGCAACAAGTCATCATGGTCTCGTAGCAGTCCGGCGTCGGCCAATTCGTCAGCTCGTCCCAGCCGATCCAGGGATACTCGTGGCCGTGGTAGCCGTAATAGTCCTCGGGCCGTGCCATGTGGCGTAGCAGCAGCTCCTCGCCCTCGGGGAAGCTCCACTTGGACTGGCCGGCATTCCACCGGGCCTCCGGAAAGAAGATCGGAAACCAGCGCCTGGCCTTGACCCGCACCTCCTCGAGCTGCGGATAGCTCTGCCGGAACAGCACGCCGCGCCAAGCGGTCCCGAAGCCAAGGCCCGCGTGCTGCGCGAAGTCCATCAACAGCGCCTCGGTTTTGCCCGGCCCGCGCGTGCCGTGATAGAGGCATTCGAAAGTGGGGCACGCCAGAAAGTGGATCTGGCTGCCGTGCGGCTGCCAGGCGAAGCCGCCCGCATCAGGTTCCGCCACCGTTGGCCAATTGTTTCTGGTACTTCTTCGCCTGCTTGGTCCAGGTCTTCGGGTCCAACTTTCCGGGCACCACCAAGACCCCGCCCGCCGCCTGGCCCGTCGCCTTGGCGGTAGAGGCAGCCGCGCCCTTCTCCGCGAACTTCTCCGGCCGCTCGGCCTTGAGGAACATGAGCAGCAGGGTCTCGGAGTAGCGGCGCACCTCGCCGACCTTCTTGCCATGGTAATAGACCGGCTCCTCGATGCCCTTCATCGCGCGCTGGCGCGCCTCGTGCTCCAGCAGGTCGCTGGCCGCATCCTCGGCGTCCTGCCAGTCGGCGGCGAAGTCGGCGTCGCGCGTGCGCAGGGCAAAGGCCGCGCGCCGCGCGATGCCGGCCTCCTGCGCGGCCACGGTGACGTTGCGCGTGTCGGCGAGCGTCGCGATGAAGGTCTCGCGCTGCCCTTGCGTGATGGTCTCGGCCTCGGTCATGGCGTTTCCCCGGATGTGAACGGCGTCCCTCGGACGGCAAAAAGCCCGCGCGGCCGGGCCGGCGGGCTGCTCTCCCAAATCTTCGAGTATGCGGTTTATATCCTATTCAATGACTATTGTCAAGAAAAATCGACACCGCGTCGCTTGCGGAGCGCTCGCGCGCGCGGCGCGGCGACGGCAGGTCGCCAACAAACGCCCGATGAATTGCCCGGCGCCTAGGGCACCTGCCAGGCGGAGTCGACGCTGCCGGTGCCGCCCACGGTCACCTTGGTAAAGCCGTTCATGCGCCAGACCACCGTGGCGCCAGACCCGGTGTTGCGCCACAGGATGTCGGACAGGCCGTCGCCGTTAGTGTCGCGGATCTGCTCGATGACCCAGGTCAAGGGCGGGGCGCCGATCGAGCTCCAGGCCGCCTTCTGGAGTCCGTTCATCTGCCAGACGACCGTGCTGCCATTGCCCGTGTTGCGCCAGAGGATGTCCGCCATGCCGTCGCCGTTGAAGTCGCCGGTGCCGGAGATCTCCCAAACGGTCGGCACGGCGCCGATCGAGCCCGCGGCGAGCCTGGTCTCGCCGTCCATCAGCCAGACGACGGCGGTGCCGGTCGTCGCGTTGTGCCACAGCAGGTCCGCGTTGCCGTCGCCGTCGAAGTCGCCCACGACCCGCCCCACCCCGTCGAAGCGCTGGGCGAAGATGCCGGCGCCGTGACCGTCGGCGTCGCCAGAGCTCGCCCATGCCACGACGGAATCGCCGTCGGCGTCCATGGCCGCGGCAGGGTACCAATGGGACGAAGGGGTATCGCCACCCACCTGGAACTGCGGGCCCCGGGGCACGCCCTTGGCGTCGTAGCGCCGGGCGAAGATGCCGGTGCTCATCCAAGCCACGATGAAGTCGCCGCTGGCGTCCATCGCCACGGTCGGACGGATTTGAGTGCCCGCAGTGACGGTGTTCACCTGGAACTCCCGCCCCTCGGCCACGCCCGCGGCGTCGAAGCGCTGGGCGAAGACACCCCAGCCGTCGCCGTCCTGGCCGGCGCTCGTCCAGGCCACGACGAAATCGCCATCGGCGTCCAAGCCCACCGCCGGCTCGAACTGACCGCTGCTGGTGTAGCTGTTGACCTGGAACTCGGGGCCCTGGGCCACGCCCACGGCATCGAAGCGCTGGGCGAAGACGCCGAAGTCGCTGCCGTCCTGCGCGGAACTCGCCCAGGCAACGGCGAAGTCGCCCTTGGCATCCATGGCCAGGGCCGGGGCCCCTTGACTGCTCGTGGTGAAGCTGTTGACCTGGAACTCGGGCCCCTGCGCCACGCCCGCGGCGTCATAGCGCCGGGCGAAGACTCCGGTACCGTCGCCGTCCTGGCCGTAGCTCGACCACGCCACGACGAAGTCGCCGTGGGCATCCATGGCCACCGCCGCCGACATCTGTTTGCCGGCCGTGTAGCTGTTGACCTGGAACTCGGGGCCCTGGGCCACGCCCGCGGCATCGAAGCGTTGGGCGAAGACGCCGTAACTGTCGCCGTCCTGGCCGGTACTCCTCCACGCCACGACGAAATCGCCATTGGCATCCATGGCCACGGCTGGTTTGGATTGATGGTTCGTCGTGAAGCTGTTGACCTGGAACGCGAAGCCCTGGGTCGCGCCCGCGGCGTCGAAGCGTTGGGCGAAGACGCCGGAACCGTCGCCGTCCTGCTCGTAGCTTGCCCAGGCCACGACAAAATCGCCGCTGGCATCCATGGCGACGGCGGGATCGGTCTGATTGTGCGTCGTGAAGTCATTGACCTGGAACTTGGGGCTTACCGGACCCCCCAGCGCGTCGCCGGGCGCCGCGCGGCCCGTGCCGACGGGCGTCAGGCAGGTCGCGGCGAGCAGCGCGAGCGCGAGGCGGGTGGGGGGTCTCGTGGCGGACATGGTCGTTCCTTTGCGCTGCATGGCCCTCGGGGGCGGTGACGCGCGCCGGCCTTCGGCCTCTGCCGTGTTTCCGGTCCCGCGGCGGAGCGATCGTCAGGCGGCGGCACAGGGCCCGCCGCCAGAAACGGTATCTTAAGACTGCTTAAGGTTCCCTTAAGAGTTGCAGCCCTTCTGGATGGACATCACCCGCCGCAGCCGCCCCACCATCCGGCGGACGGCAAAAAGCCCGCGCGGCCGGGCTGGCGGGCTGCTCCCCCAAATCTTCAAGTGTGCACTTTATATCCTATTCAACGACCATTGTCAAGAACAATCTGCAACCGCGTCGCCTCAAGTCCCCTCGGCGGCGCGCCCGGGCCATGGCCCGGTGCAGCGCGCCGTCCCAGCGCTCGAACGCGCCGATGTCCCGGCCCGCGTTCCGGGTCTTCAATTCCGAACCGATATAAGCCAATATCCGATTGGCTTCTTTCTGGGTCCGGAGGTCGCCGCCATGCGGCTGGTCTGCTTCGCCGACGACGCGGGAACGCGCCTCGGCCTGCGTCCGACCGGGAGGGACAGGGTGATCGGGGAGCTCAGCAATTACGTCGACTAATACCAAAGGTCATTCTCGATGACCTTTGGTATAACCATCTCGGCAACAAGGGAGGAGAAGACCATGAGACTCTTAGCCGTAACCAC
>JAOUCL010000104.1 GCA_029859805.1 Rhodospirillales bacterium
AATTTGCTATCGACAGGCAGCACCCTCATAGCGGCCCGTACCAACGGCAAACGGTGAACGGCAATGACCGCGAAGGACGACGAAACGCCCAGCCTATCGATCGCGCTGACGGGAAGCGGCGGTGCCGGTGTCATCACCGCCGGCAACATGTTGCTGGATGCCGCTGCCAAGGCCGGTTGCTACGGGCTCTTCGCGCGCTCCTCGGGGCCGCAGATCCGGGGCGGCGAGGCGGCGGCGATGGTCCGCTTGGCGAAGGAGCCGGTGGCCGCGCCCGGCGATGTCTTCGACATCCTGATCGCCATCGACTGGCACAACATCGACCGCTTCGCCGTAGAGCTGCCGCTTTCGACAGAAAGTCTGGTTATTGCCGACCCGTCCCAGGGCGAGGTGCCCGAGGTCATCGCGGCGAGCGGTGCCCGTATCGCCGAGCTACCCCTCAAGGACCTGGCCAAGACGGTTGCCAAGGGCCGGCCCAACATGATCGCGCTCGGCGTCGTCGCGGGCCTGATCGGACTGCCGGACGAGGTTGCCGACGAGGTCATGGCGCGGGCCTTGAAGAAGCGCGGCGACGAGGCTCTCGCCGCGAGCCGTGACGCCTTCGCCCTTGGTGTCGAGGCGGCGGGGACGATGTCCTTCGACGGCCCCGATCTCTGGACCCGGGCCGCCACCCGGGAGCGCTGGATCATAAACGGCAACGAAGCGGCGGGCCTGGGTGCCGTCCGCGGCGGCGTCCGCTTCGTCGCGGCCTATCCGATCACACCGGCCACGGACCTGCTGGAATGGATGGCGCTCAATCTGCAAAGGCTCGGCGGCGCGCTGGTCCAGGCCGAGGACGAGCTCGCCTCGATCAACATGATCATCGGTGCGTCCTATGGCGGCACGCCGGCGCTGACCGCGACCTCGGGCCCCGGCCTGGCGCTCATGTCGGAATCGCTCGGCCTCGCTGTCGCATCCGAGGTGCCGGTCGTCGTGGTCGACGTCATGCGGGGCGGCCCGTCGACCGGGATACCGACGAAATCGGAACAAAGCGATCTCAATATCGCGCTGTTCGGACTGCATGGAGATGCGCCGCATCTGGTTCTGGCGCCGACCTCGGTCAGCGACTGCGTGTTCACCACGCAATGGGCCGTCACCCTGGCCGAAGCCCTGCAGAGCCCGGCGATCGTCCTCTCGGACCAGTTGCTCGGACAGACCCGCGCGATCGTCGACCGCCCGACCGACATCGCTTTCGTCTCGCAGCGGGTGACCGCCGATGCCGGCGCCGGAGAGGTCCGGCGTTATGCTCTTGCCGGCGGCGGAGTTTCGCCGATGGCGATACCCGGGGCGCCCGGGGCCCAGTATACCGCCGACGGCCTCGAGCACGACGAGCGCGGTTTGCCCTCGAGCCGGGCCGGCGATCACGTCACCCAGCTCGATAAACGCGCCGCCAAGCTCGATGGGTTCGATTACGGCAACCACTGGGCTGAGATCGAGGGCGACGGCAGGCGCGCGGTGGTCGCCTGGGGATCGTCGACCGGCGCCGTGCGCGAGGCCTTGGCCCGGCTCGGCAGCCGCGGCCACGAGTTCCGCCTGGTGTCGCCCCGGCTCTTGGCGCCGGCCCAACCGGCCCGCTGGACCGAGGCCCTGGAGGGCGTCGAACGCGCGCTGGTCGTCGAACTCAATCACTCGGCGCAGTTTTACCGCTATCTGAAGGGATATTGCGACCCACCCTGCCCTGTCGACGTCTACCATCGCCCGGGACCGCTTCCCCTGCGCGTCGGCGAACTGGTTGCCGAAATCGAGAAGTGGAGCCGATCATGACGAGCAGTCCTGCGCCGATTCCCGGCCTCACCGCCCGCGACTACAAGTCCGAGGTCAAGCCGGTCTGGTGCCCCGGCTGCGGCGACTTTTCCGTTCTTTCGGCGATCACCAAGGCCTTGGCCGAGCTCAAGCTGCCGCCCGAGAAGGTTTCGGTGATATCCGGGATCGGCTGCTCGTCGCGCATGCCCGCCTACATGAATTCCTATGGATTCCACGGCGTGCACGGGCGCGCGGTGGCGCTCGCCACCGGGCTCAAGCTGTCGCGCCCGGACCTGACGGTCCTGGTGACCGGCGGCGACGGCGACGGCTTCTCCATCGGCGGCAATCATTTCCTGCACGCCTGCCGGCGCAACGTCGACATGACCTACATCGTCATGGACAACCAGGTCTACGGCATGACCAAGGGCCAGCCTTCGCCGACGACGGAACCGGACTGGGACAGCGCGCTGTCGCCCGGCGGCACCGGGCTTCGGCCCTTCCATCCGCTGGTGATCGCCCTGGCCTCGGGCGCCAACTTCATCGCCCGGGGGTTCTCGGGCGATCCCAACGGCACGGCCAGGCTGATTGTCGATGCGATCCGGACACCCGGCTTCTCGTTCGTCGAGGTCTTGAGCCCCTGCGTCACGTTCCGCGAGGACCAGCGCGGTTGGAAGAAGATCGTGCGCCCCGCGCCGGTGGATCCGACCGAAGACATCGGCCGGGCCGCGCGGCGCTTGATGACGGACGACGGCTTCAATCTCGGTATACTCTACACGGGCAAGCGCAAGCCCTATCAGCTCCGGCTGGACGCTGTGGAGGAGGAGCCGGCGGCTTTGGAGACGCAATTCGTCGTCTGACGGCGCGCCCTCGGTCACGGGAAAAGGGGACAGACTAGTGAGCAAACCGATCGCCATCGGATCAGTGGCCGAGCTTCTCGCTCACGCCAAGGCCATGGAGTCCGAAGCCCTGGAGCGCTACCTGGACCTGGCCGAGCAGATGGAGGTGCACCACAATCCAGAGGTCGCCGAGCTGTTTCGCAAGATGGCCCGGGTCGAGCGCAAGCACGTCGAAAAGATCCTCGAACGGGTCGGCGACAAGGACCTGCCGCATATTCCGCCCTGGGAATATCAGTGGCTCGGCGAGGAGGCCGCCGAGGCCATCTCCAACGAAGACGTGCATTACCTGATGACCCCCCATCACGCCTTGACGCTCGCGCTCGGCGCCGAGCGGCGCGCCTTCGGTTTCTATACGCGGGTCGTCGAAACCGTCGAGCCGGGAGAGCTCCTCGAACTGGCGCGCGAGCTGATGGAGGAAGAGCGCGAGCACGTCGCGCTGATCGAGGCGTGGCTCGCCAAGGTCCCGGAACCCGCCGACGACTGGGCCGAGGACCCCGACCCGCCCTTGCTGCAGGAATAGACCTCTCGCCGCACGGCGGCTGGAGGCGGCCAAGTCCTCAAATCCCTTGTGGACAAGGCGTTAAAAACGTATTATGGTACTGAATTATGTATTAAGCCCTCTGCCGTCGGCTTTCCGGGCCGCCGAAGGGCCTATTGAGGGGTGCGACGACTGAAACGCCGTTAGGGAGCGCACGGAATGACAGAGTCTGCTCACCGTTGGATGATGAACGCGGTCGGCGAGCCGATGACCCGGACGGGCTTCTCGCCGGCGGCGCCCGGCGAAGGGGAGGTCACCGTCGAGATCGCCGGCTGCGGCGTCTGTCATACGGACCTCGGCTATCTTTACGACGGCGTGCGCACCAACCATCAGCTTCCCCTGACCCTGGGCCACGAGATTTCCGGTACCGTGGTCGCCGCGGGCAAGGGCGCCGAAGCTTGGAACGCCAAAAGCGTGATCATCTCCGCCGTCATCCCCTGCGGCGAGTGCGACCTCTGCGCGCGCGGCAAGGGCACGATCTGCCGCGGCCAGAAGATGCCCGGCAACGACATTCACGGCGGCTTCGCCTCGCACATCACGGTGCCGGCGCGTGGCCTTTGCGAGGTGGACACGGCGCGTCTCGCCGCCCGGGGAATGAGCCTAGCCGACGTCTCGGTCGTGGCCGACGCCGTCACCACCCCCTACCAGGCCGCGATGCAGGCGGACATCGGTCCCGGCAGCCTCGCCGTCGTCATCGGCGTCGGCGGCGTCGGCGGCTATGCGGCCCAGGTCTGCGCTGCCCTCGGCGCGACGGTGGTCGCCGTGGACGTGGACGACGCCAAACTGGAGACGATCGCCCGCTACGGCGCGTCGGCCACCTTCAATGCCTGCGAGGTCTCGGGCCGCGACCTGAAGAAGGCGATCGGCGCTTTCGCCAAGGAGAACGGCCTTCGCGCAACGGAGTGGTTCATCTTCGAATGCTCCGGCAGCGCGGCCGGTCAACAGACCGCCTTCGGGCTGCTGGTCCACGGCGCAACATTGAGCGTCGTCGGCTTCACCATGGACAAGCTCGAGATGCGGCTCTCCAACCTCATGGCGTTTCATGCTCGGGCCTTGGGCAACTGGGGCTGCACGCCCGACCTCTATCCCGGCGCCTTGGACCTGGTGCTCGACGGCAAGGTCGAGGTGCTTGCCTTCGTCGAGCAGCACCCGCTAGAGGACATCAACCGCATTTTCGACGCCGCCCACGCGCACCAGCTTACGCGGCGCGCCATCCTGGTGCCCTGACACCGATCGAACGCGCTCTCGAGGAGTGATACCGAATGCCTGATCCAGACGCCGTCATCGCCAGCACCAAGCCGGAGGCCCTGGTCGACCACAACCTGGTCCCCGAGGCGGAAACCGTCGTCCCCGGCATCCTGTATGAAAAGCGCCCCGCCAGGCGACCCGATGGGTCGGTGGCGGACGGCCTCTACAACGCCTGGATCACGCTGGACAATCCCAAGCAATACAACGCCTACACCACCGAGATGGTGAAGGGGGCCATCCTCGCCTTTCGCCGCGCGTCCGTGGACCGCGAGGTCAACGCCGTCGTCTTCACCGGGGCCGGCGACAAGGCCTTCTGCACCGGCGGCAACACCAAGGAGTACGCCGAGTACTATGCGGGCAACCCGCAGGAATACCGGCAGTATATGCGGCTCTTCAACGACATGGTCTCCGCCATCTTCGGCTGCGACAAGCCGGTGATCTGCCGCGTCAACGGCATGCGCATCGGCGGCGGCCAGGAGATCGGCATGGCCTGCGACTTCTCCGTCGCCCAGGACCTGGCCAACTTCGGACAGGCGGGACCGAAGCACGGCTCGGCCGCGATCGGCGGCTCGACGGATTTCCTGCCCGTCATGATCGGCTGCGAGCAGGCCATGGTCTCCGGCACCCTCTGCGAGCCCTTCTCGGCCCACAAGGCCTATCGGCTCGGCATTATCTCCGGGATCGTGCCGGCGTTGAAGGTGGACGGCGCATTCGTTCCGAATCCGACCGTGGTCACCGACCGAATGTTCGACGAGTTCGGGCGCATCGTCCACGGCGAGTTCAAGACCGGCGCCGAGTTCAAGGCCGGACGCGAGACGATCAAGGCGGGCGAGACCGACCTGAGCCAGCTCGACGAGGCGGTCGAAACCCTCTGCGCCAAGCTGCTCGGGACCTTCCCCGAGTGCATGACCAAGAGCCTGGAGGAGCTGCGCAAGCCCAAGCTCGAGGCCTGGAACAAGAACAAGGAGAACTCGCGCTCGTGGCTCGCCCTCAACATGATGAACGAGGCGCGCACCGGCTTTCGGGCCTTCAACGAGGGATCCCGGGAAACCGGTCGCGAGATAGACTTCGTCAAGCTGCGCCAGGCGCTGGCCGTAGGTACGCCCTGGACGCCCGAGCTGATCGAGAGCCTGATGCCCGGAGCCGGCCGCGATGACTGAGGCGCCGCTCGAGGTCTGGCGCGAGCGCGACGGCCGGCTTCTGCGCCTGCGCCTGAACCGGCCCAAGGCGAACATCGTCGACGCCGAGATGATCGCGGCTCTGGACGCCGCCTTCGCCGGTCTCGAAGAGAACCGGGATGCGCAGGCCGTGCTGCTCGACCACGCGGGTCCGCACTTCAGCTTCGGCGCCAGTGTCGAGGAGCACCTGCCCGGCCAGTGCGCCGCTATGCTCCAGAGCCTGCATGCCTTGATCAAGAGGATGCTCGGGGCGCCGGTGCCGATCCTGGTCGCGGTCAAGGGCCAATGCCTGGGCGGCGGCCTCGAGGTGGCCATGGCCGGACACATGATCTTCGCCGCCCCCGACGCCATGTTCGGTCAGCCGGAGATCAAGCTGGCCGTCTTCGCGCCGGCTGCCAGCTGCCTACTGCCCCGTCTCGTCGCCCGCCAGCATGCAGAGGACCTGCTCTATTCGGGGCGCAGCATTACCGGCGCGCGGGCCGCCGAGATCGGCCTCGCCGTGCAGGCGGACCCGGACCCGGAGGGCGCCGCGCTCGCCTACTTCGACGAACACCTTGCGGGCCTTTCAGCGAGCACGCTGGGCTTTGCCATCGAGGCGGCGCGGGGACGGTTCCGCGACGAGGTCGGCGCCGACCTGGACCGCGTTGAGACGCTGTATCTCGAAGGCCTGATGAACACCCGTGATGCCGTCGAGGGACTGGAGGCCTTCGTCGCGAAGCGCGCGGCCAAATGGGAGCATCGCTGAGCCATGAGGAAGGTGTCCGAGATCGTCGAATTCTGTCAAGGGCTCTGCGAGGACCTGACCTTCGCGGCCGCGCGCGAGTGGAAGGACGCCGAGCCGGGCCGCAAGGTCGTCGGCTACATGCCGGTCTACGTGCCGCGGGAGCTGATCCACGCGGGCGGCATGTTGCCGCTGGGAATCCTCGGCGGCGGCGACAACCTCGAGGTCATCCACGGCGACGCGTATTATCAGAGCTACATCTGCCGCATCCCGCGCTCGACCGTCGAACTCGCCGTGACCAAGCGTCTCGACTTCGTCGATGGCATGCTGTTCCCCTCGATCTGCGACGTCATCCGCAACCTTTCGGGCATGTGGAAGATGATGTTCCCGGAGGTCTACACCCGCTACTTCGACGTGCCGCAGAACTACGAGGACGAGATCGGCGGCAAATACTATCAGCACGAGTTGATGGAGCTGAAACAGGGACTCGAGGGCGTCTGCGGCCGCAAGATCGGCGACGACGACATCCGGCGCTCGATCGACCTATACAACGAGAACCGCAGGCTGGTGAACGCGGTCTACGACTTCCGCACCAAGGAGCCCTGGAAGGCGCCGTCTTGGGAGGTCTATCTCCTGATCCGCGCGGGCATGGTGCTGCCTGTCGAGGCGCACTCGCAGCTCATCGAGGAATACCTCGACGCGGCCGAGGCCGAGGACCGGCCCATGCGCGACAACTGCCGTATCATCCTGCAGGGCTCGTTCTGCGAGCAGCCGCCGCTCAACCTGATCAAGTCCATCGAGCTCGCCGGCTGCTACATCGTCGACGACGACTACATGCTGGTCACGCGCTGGCTATTGAAGGACGTGCCGAGCGACGGCGACCCGATCCGGAACCTGGCGCAGGCCTTCATCAAGCATTCCACGGAGACGGCGGCCAAGTACGAGCCCGACGGCGCGCGCAAGGGCAAGTACCTGATCGACGCGGTGCGCACGCGTGCCGCCGAGGGCGTGATCTTCGCCGCGCCCAGCTTCTGCGATCCGGCGCTCTTGGACCGGCCGATGCTGGCCAACGCGCTCGCCCGCGAAAACATCTCCTACATCTCCTTCAAGTACGCCGAGAACTCCGGCCAGATGCAGCCGATCCGCGAGCAGGCCGGAACATTCGCCGACACCATCAAACTATGGGGTGAAGCATGAGCACCGCAACTGAACGGGACGAGGTCGTCAAAGAGCCTTCGATGCTGAAGCAGAAGGAGATGATCGCCGACAACTACGACCGGCTGACCCGTGCCAAGGAGCTCGGCCTCAAGGTCTCGTCGACCTACGTGCCCGGCAACCTCAACGAACTCGTCATGTGCTTCGACATGCTCAACAACCTGCCCGAGATCAACGCGATACAGAACGGCATGCGCAAGAAATCGGGCGGCCTGATCATGGACGCCGAGAAGATGGGCCACTCCGAGGACGTCTGCACCTACGTCAAGGCGGACATCGGCAACATGGCCAAGGGCGCCATCGCGCCCAACGGCAAGCCCATGCCAGTGCCCGACCTGCTGCTGCTCTCCTACACCGGCTGCTTCACCTTCATGAAGTGGTTCGAGCTGCTGCGCGACCAGTACGGCTGCCGCACCGTGATGCTGCACGTGCCCTACGAGGGCGACGGCAAGATCACTCAGAACATGCGCGACTATGTGGTCAAGCAGATCAAGGAGGAGGTGATCCCGACCTTCGAGGAGGTCTCGGGTATCAAGTTCGACATCGACCGCCTGCGCGAAAACCTCCGCAAGTCGGCCGAGGCCGAGGACAACTTCGTCTGGGTGCTCGAGAGCGCCAAGAACCGGCCGAGCCCGATCGACGCCTATTTCGGCGGCGTCTTCTACATCGGCCCGATCTTCACCGCCTTCCGCGGCACCCAGGATGCCGTCGACTACTACGCGATCCTGCGCAAGGAGATCGAGGGCCGGCTGGCGGCCGGCGAGGGCCCGGTGACGCCCGAAGGCGACATGACCGAGGAGAAGTACCGCCTGGTGGTCGAGGGGCCGCCCAACTGGACCAGCTTCCGCGACTTCTGGAAGATGTTCTACGACGAGGGCGCCGTCGTCGTCGCCAGCACCTATACCAAGGTCGGCGGCGTCTACGACTACGACGGCTTCCGCCACGATCCGGACCGGCCGCTGGAGAGCCTCGCCGACTACTGCCTGGGCTGCTATACGAACCGCAACCTGCCGACCCGGGTCGACATGATCGAGGGCTACATCGACCAGTACCAGGCCGACGGCTTCCTGGTGAACTCGATCAAGAGCTGCAACAGCTTCTCCGCCGGGCAGCTGATGATGATGCGCGAGGTCGAGAAGCGTACCGGCAAGCCGGCCGCCTTTATCGAGACCGACCTGGTGGACCCGCGCTACTTCTCGCCGGCCAACGTCAAGAACCGCTTGGAAAGCTACTTCCAGATGATCGAACAGAAACGGCGCGGCGGCGGCCCGCCGGCCCGGGCCGCCTGAGGCGGCCGGAGGAGACCGCCATGAAGTGCTACATCGGCATCGACCTCGGCTCGACCACCACGAAGGCGGTCCTCATGGACGCCGACATGGAGGTCCTCGGCCAGGGCATCACGAATTCGCGCTCCAATTACGAGACGGCGGCCGCGGTGGCCAAGCAGGAAGCTCATATCGGCGCCCGCCTCACCCTCTTCCGCCGCGGCCTGGGCGATGCCGTTGCCGGCAAGAACGTAGACGAGCTGATGGAGGACCTGGAGCTCAACATCCGCCTGGAACAATTCCTGGAGCAGCTCGAGGACCTGCGCGCGACCTGCGCCAGCCACATCCGGGACGGCCAGACGGGCGTGCTCGAGGCCTTGACGGAGGTGTTCGAGCGCATCAACGCCGAGGCGCCGGGCATGTTCCAGCGCGGCGCCAGGCGCCGGTCCGACTTCTTCCGGGACATCGCGGGCTCCCGCGTCATGTACATCGGCGAGGAGGTGGCGAAGACCGCCGGCGTCTCCTTCGAAACGCTGCTCAACCTCTACGACAAGTCCATCATCGACGTCGAGAACCGCCCGCCGGAAGGCGACATAGCGGCCAAGTACCGGCGGGCGCTGCATCGGGTGGTGGAGAGCGATGCGCACTTGAAGGTGGACGAGAAGATCGCGCAGGAGGCCATGCGCAAGGCCGTGGAGATGGAGCTGGAGGAGACCTATGTGGTCGGCACCGGTTACGGCCGGGTCACGCTGCCCTTTCCGAAGGAGCACATCCGCTCCGAGATCCTCTGTCACGGCCTCGGCGCGCATATGATGTACCCCGAGACCCGCACGGTCCTCGACATCGGCGGCCAGGACACCAAGGCCATCCAGGTGGACCCGCGGGGCATCGTCGAGAACTTCCAGATGAACGACCGCTGCGCCGCCGGCTGCGGGCGCTATCTCGGCTATATCGCCGACGAGATGAACATGGGGCTGCACGAGCTCGGCCCGATGGCCATGAAGGCCACGAAATCGGTGCGCATCAACTCGACCTGCACCGTCTTCGCCGGCGCCGAGCTGCGCGACCGCCTCGCCCTGGGCGAGAAACGCGAGGACATCCTGGCCGGCCTGCACCGCGCCATCATCCTCCGCGCCATGTCGATCATCTCGCGCTCGGGCGGGGTCACGGAACAGTTCACCTTCACCGGCGGCGTGGCCAACAACGAGGCCGCGGTCAAGGAGTTGCGCAAGCTGATTCACGAGAACTACGGCGACATCACCATCAACATCAATCCGGCGTCCATCTACACGGGCGCCCTCGGGGCCGCCGCCTTCGCCCGGCGTGCCGTCGAGAACGGAGCGGGGGAGACGGCGGCATGACCATCACCGCGGGGATCGACGTCGGCACAGGCGCCGTCAAGGCCGTGGTCTTCGACGTGGCCGACGGCGGCGAAGGGGAGACTAAGTGGCTTGGCCGTCATACCGCCAAGGTCCGGCAGCGCGATCCTTTGAAGCTGGCGCGCGAGGCCTTCGAGGTAGCCGCGGAGGCTGCCGGCGTCGACCAGGACGACGTCGCCTACATCGCCACAACGGGCGACGCCGAGAGCCTGACCTTCGCCACCGGCCATTTCTACTCCATGACTACGCACGCGCGCGGCGGCATTTTTCTGGAACCCTCGGCCCGGGCCATCCTGGATATCGGCGCGCTGCACGGCCGCGCCATCATCATCGACGAGCGCGGCAAAGTGCTGGGCTACCGCATGACCTCCCAATGCGCTTCCGGATCGGGGCAGTTCCTCGAGAACATCGCGCGCTATCTCGGCATCACGCAGGAGGAGATCGGCGAGCTTTCCAAGCAGGCGGACAACCCGGAAAAGGTCTCGTCGATCTGCGCCGTCCTGGCCGAGACCGACGTCATCAACATGGTCTCGCGGCAGATATCGGCATCGAACATCCTGAAGGGCATCCATCAGTCGATGGCGATGCGGCTGGTCAAGCTCCTGCGCGCCATCAAGGTGCGGGAGGGCACGGTCCTGATGACCGGCGGCCTCGCTCTCGACGTCGGGCTTCTGGCCGCGCTCAACGAGGCGATGGCGGAGCAGAAGATCGCCGTCAAGGGCCTGAACCACCCCGATTCGATCTATGCCGGCGCGATCGGCGCGGCAATTTGGGGCGGGTTCCGCCACGAGAAGCTGGCGCGCCTCGGCCAGCTCGCGAAAGCATCCTAGGCGCGCGCCGATCAGGAGACTCTCTAAAATGGCCTTGATGATCACCGACGACTGCACCGGCTGCGATGCCTGCCTCGATCCCTGTCCCAACGACGCGATTGCTTTCGGCGATCCGATCTACGTCATCGATGCCTTCAAGTGCACCGAGTGCGTGGGGGCCGAAGACGAGCCGCAGTGCGAGCTGGTCTGTCCCGCCGACTGCATCGTGCCAAACCCGGATTTCGAGGAGAGTCGCGAGGAGCTGCAGGCGAAGTACGACGCCCTGCACGGCTGATCAGGCGTTCACGGAGTCTTTCTTGCTTCGCGACCCCGCTTGGCCCGCGGCGTTGCGGTGGATCAGCTTGAGGAGCGTTGCCAGGGTGATGGACTTCAGGGTCGAGACGGCGGTCTCGTCGATCTCGTTCATGACCTGGCCGAGGGCCCGGCCGATGTCGGAGCTGTCCCCGCCTTCGGGGCGCCCGCCCGGTTTGCTTCCGATGTCCTCGAACATGTGCACCACCTCATAGAGCGTGACCCGCTTGGCGTTGCCGGAAAAACGGTAGCCGCCGCCGGCGCCGCGCATGGATTCGACCAGCCCGGCGCGAACCAGATCACGCAGCACCTTGGCGAGGTGGTTGGCCGAGATCCCGTACTTCTCGGCAATGTCGGGCGCCGAGATCTGCCGGTCCGGGTCCTGCGCCAGCTCAAGGACCGCAAAGAGCGCGCAGCGGGTTGCCTGTTGCAGTCTCACGGCCTCGTCCGCCTACCCGTGACCGCCCGCGAAACCATAGAGCGACATCTCCAACTGGATGAACGGCCCTCCCATCATCCCCTGGGAGCGGAAGAACGCCATGTTGAGCTCGTCGTCGCGGGCGAGCATGGTGCGCACCATGTCCACGCCGCTCTCGGCCAGGCGGCCGCACATGGCTTCGAAAAGCCGGCTGCCGATCTTGTTGAGGCGCGCCGTCGGATCAACGCCGAGCGCGAAGATCCATCCGCTGGGCGGCGAACCGAACTCCCAGGCGCGGACCTCGCCGATGATGAAACCTATCACCCCGGCGCCCTCGCCTTCGGCAATCAGGAAGAAACGATTGGGCCGTTTGCCATAGCGCTCGAACATGTCCGCCCAATAGTCGGGCTTGGTCATGCCCGTGATGCGCGAATCGAGCCGGGTCACCGCAGGGACGTCCGCGACGGCCGCGGCCCGGATGACAAGATCACCGGCAAGCTCGGTCGTTCCCACCGCCTCGGGCATGGCCCCTCCGTACTGCCCCGTCCCTTGATCGCTCTTGACAGAATGTCGCTCCTTCAGCAAGATGTAAATAAGTAATTTGGTACCTATTTAAGTTTTATGGGACACTGGACCCTGATGCCGCGGTCGCGCATCGGCGACCATGCCCGGGGAGAACGTCGGGAGGACAATGATCGATTTCGCCACCCATCCGGACGACTACAAGCATTGGCGCCTGAAGATCGAGGGGCCGGTGGCCACGTTGATCATGGATGTCCAGGAGGACGGCGGGCTCGAGCCGGGCTACGCTCTCAAGCTGAATTCATACGACCTCGGCGTCGACATCGAGCTCTATGACGCGGTGCAGAGGCTTCGCTTCGAGCATCCGGAGGTCCGCACCGTGGTCATCACCTCCGGCAAGGACCGCGTCTTCTGCTCCGGCGCCAACATTACGATGTTAGGCCGGTCCAGCCACGCCCATAAGGTGAACTTCTGCAAATTCACCAACGAGACCCGGAACGGCATCGAAGACGCCACGCGGCATTCGGGCCAGACCTACATCTGCGCCATCAACGGCACGGCCGCGGGCGGCGGCTACGAACTGGCGCTGGCCGCCGAGCACATCATTCTCATCGATGACGGAAGCAGCGCCGTCTCGCTGCCCGAGGTGCCGCTCCTGGCGGTGCTTCCCGGCACCGGCGGACTCACCCGTGTCGTCGACAAGCGCCGCGTCCGCCGAGACCGCGCCGATTTCTTCTGCACGGTCACCGAGGGCATCAAGGGCAAGCGCGCCGTCGAATGGCGGCTGGTCGACGAGATCGTGCCGCGCTCCAAGCTGGAGGAGACCGTGGCGGCCCGCGCAATGCAGTTCGCCGAGCGCTCGGACCGGCCGAGCGACGCCAAGGGCATCGAGCTGACGCCCCTTGGGCGCCAGATCACGGCCGATGGCATCACCTACGACAACGTGGCCGTTCAGCTCGACCGGGAAGGCCGGGTCGCCCGGATCAACGTCGCCGGGCCCTCCGAGGCGCCGCCGCGGGATGTCGGGGCGATCCACGCTGAGGGCGCCGCCTTCTGGCCGCTGGCGCTCGCCCGCGAGCTGGACGACGCGATCCTGCACTTGCGAACCAACGAGCCCGAGCTTGGCACCTGGGTCCTCTCGACCAGCGGCGAAACAGAGATGGTGGCGGCCGCCGACGAGGCGCTCGTCGCCAACGCGGAGGATTGGCTGATCCGGGAAATCACGCTTTACCTGAAGCGGGTGCTCAAGCGCCTGGACGTGACCTCGCGCAGCCTTATCGCCTTGATCGAACCGGGCAGCTGCTTCACGGGGACGCTCCTGGAGCTGGCCTTGGCGGCTGACCGCAGCTACATGCTCGACGGTGTCCTCGACGGCGACAACCGGCCACCGGCCACGGTCCGAGCGACGGGCATGAACTTCGGCCCCTTGCCCATGTGCAACGACCTGACGCGCCTCGAGTCGCGGTTCCTGAACGACCCCGACCGTGTCGAAGAGCTGCGCGCGGAGATCGGCAAGGACCTGGACGCCACGGCGGCGGACGAGCTGGGTTTGGTGACCTTCATCCCCGACGACATAGACTGGGAGGACGAGGTGCGGATCGCCATCGAGGAGCGCTCCAGCTTCTCCCCGGATTCCCTGACGGGCATGGAGGCGAGCCTCCGCTTCGCCGGACCCGAGACCCTCGAGAGCAAGATCTTCGGGCGCCTGACGGCCTGGCAGAACTGGATATTCCAGCGCCCCAACGCGGTCAGCGAGGAAGGCGCCCTCAAGCGCTTCGGGACCGGCCTGAAAGCGTCGTTCGACGTGAAGCGCGTATAGCACTGGGGAACAGGCACCGAGCATGAGTATCGACTATCAGGAAAGAATCCCGAACAACGTCAACCTGGCCGACGACCGCCGGTTACAGAGGGCCTTGGAGAAATGGCAGCCGGGCTACCAACAGTGGTGGGCCGAGCTGGGGCCGACCGGGAGCGCCAGCACGGACGTCTATCTTCGCACGGCGATAAGCGTCGATCCGGGCGGCTGGGCCAACTACGGCTACGTGCGCATGCCGGAATACCGCTGGGGCATCTTCCTGTCGCCGCCCGAGGAAGGCCGCCAGGTCAATTTCGGGGCCCACAAGGGCGACCCCGCCTGGCAGGAGGTGCCGGGCGAGTACCGGGCCGAGCTTAGGCGCCTGATCGTGACCCAGGGCGACACCGAGCCGGCGTCGGTGGAACAGCAGCGGCATCTCGGCCTGACCTGCCCGTCGCTTTACGATCTGCGCAACTTGTTCCAGGTCAATGTCGAAGAAGGCCGGCACCTCTGGGCCATGGTCTACCTGCTTCACGCGCACTTCGGCCGCGACGGCCGCGAGGAGGCGGAGGCCATGCTGGAGCGCCACTCGGGCGATCCGGACAAGCCGCGCATACTTCACGCCTTCAACGAGGCGACGCCGGACTGGCTGTCGTTCTTCATGTTCACGTTCTTCACCGACCGAGACGGCAAGTACCAATTGGCGTCGCTGGCGGAATCGGGGCTCGACCCGCTGTCGCGCACCTGCCGTTTCATGCTGACCGAGGAAGCGCACCACATGTTCGTGGGCGAAACCGGCGTGCAAAGAGTGGTGCAGAGGGCCTGCGAGCTCATGAAGGAGCACAGGACCGACGACGTGCGCAGGTACGGCGCTATCGACCTGCCGACCATCCAAAGGTACCTGAATTTTCACTTCAGCGTGTCGGTGGACCTGTTCGGTCAGGAGCTGTCCACCAACGCCGCCAACTACTTTACCATGGGCCTCAAGGGCCGGTTTCGGGAGACGCGGATCGAGGACGACCACCTGCTCGAGAACAGCATGTACCAAGTCCCCGAGATCAGGGGCGAAAAGGTGGTGTTCACCGAGCAGAGCGCGCTGACCGCCGTCAACGAGCGCCTGCGCGACGACTACATCCGCGACTGCCAGCGCGGCGTGGACAAATGGAACCGCACGATCCGCGACGCCGGCATCGACTTTGAGTTGATCTTGCCGCACCGCGCCTTCCACCGCAACATCGGCACCTTCGCCGACATCAAGGCGACGCCGGACGGCA
>JAOUCL010000361.1 GCA_029859805.1 Rhodospirillales bacterium
GGGATACCAGCCGGGTTTCGCCACCTCCATGATGCCGATGTCGGAATAGCGGTCGGTGTGGACGTCGGGGTCCTGGATGATCAGCTTTCCGTCGATCTCCAGGCGCACGCCGTCGTTCGACTCGAACGTGAAGCCATAGGTGCCGGGCTTGTCGAGATGGATGAACCCGGAGATCTTCGCCATCACGCCGTCGTCCGACTCGCTGGTCAGGACCTTGTCCTTGCCGACCCGGGAGTCCAGAACCGCCAGCGGCTCGCCCGGCTTGCAGTCCTTGTACTTCTCCCACTCGGCGATCTCGTCGACATGCCGGATGAACTCGTAGATGTAGCAGACCGCCAGCCCCGGCTTCAGGTCGGCGGCGGCGGTGGAGACCTGCGCCCGGCCGCCCGGCACCCAGGCCAAAAGCCCGCCCGCGACGACGAGGGCACAGGCCCGGACCGCAATCGTGTTTCGCATGCTTTCCCCCTGGTTCATCTGCGGCGATCAGTATCAGCCCGCCGCCCACTTCGGTCAACCGCCGCCCGATGAGCTGCACGGCGAGGCGGCCCCCACTGGGCCGTCCACGGCCCCGCGAGCCACCTCACCCTAAGCTTCTTCAGCCCGAGCGTCCTCACTCTGAGATGGTCGAAGGGGCGCGCGAAGCCAAGGGCGCGGAGGCGCCGCGCCCGTCATCGTCGGCTTGCCCCTCGACAGCGGACCCGTTGGGCACCTCGCCCCATCGTCTGTAGGTGACCCTTACCGGACTGATGACGTTAGACGCTTACCTATACACCTAGCCTGACTAGACCGAGCCGGTTCTGACAATTCATCCCTCCGGCTCACCAGCCTGACGAATGAGGCAGGGATTCTTGGGGTCCTTCCCGTGATCGTGCACCAAGTGCAATAAATCTCCCAGCAGCCTGACCGGGGTGAGAAAGACCTCTTCGACCATTCGGATGGTGGCCCCGGTGCTGCTGAGCTTCACCGAGGGATTCGTCAACGGCCCCTCGATCGCGAAGGGTATCGTCGTTTCTATGAGACGCCTGTTCTTGGCGTGCGGATCGAACCTAATGTCGATGATCTCATCCCGCAGGTCGATGCTGCCCTCGCCGGGGGCAAGAACATTGGTCGTGTCGAGCAAGATCAGCTTCTTGGATTCAGCCGTTCCATGGTGAAAATCAAAGCGCACGATCAAGCAGTTCAAATCGGAATAACCCTGGTGTGCTGATTTCGAGAACAGCCAACGCCGAAGGTCGACCGCGGCTAGGTCCAAGAGGCTGGTGCGGATCTGGCCGCGCGCGATGGCCAGATCCAAATCACCTTGCAGCGAAGAGCTGAGCGCCCGTGGAGAAGCGCCGGCCGCCTTCAGATCGAGGACCATATCCAGCTCTCCATCCAATGGAACATCGGCCTCTACCTGTGCCAGCAGGTCACCCAAATCCACGTCATCGGCTTCGAGCCGGAGGCTTATCTTGGGCTCCTTCGCTTGCGCGTCGGCGACAAGATGCACCACCACGCTGCCACCCACGAAGTTGAACTGGAGCGGCTCGATCTTCAGCAAGCCGTCCTTGAGGTTCAGCTGCGCTTCGGCCTTGTCGATATCGAGCTCAACGCCTTCCAGCTGATCCAGAAGCACGTCGAGGTCCAGGTCGAAGTCCTTGAGAGCCTCGAACGGGATCGGGTCATCGCCAAACAGCCGTTTGCGCGCCGGTTTCTTTTCTTGCCCGCTTTTCTCTGCGGCGGTGGCCGGAGCGTCGGCCTCCGGCAGGAGGCCGAAATCGGCAAAGTGGAAGACCGGGGAATAGAGCTTTCCGTACAGGACTGGCCGTATGCCCACGAGGCTTCCCGATAGGGTGCCGGAAACATCGGTCTGTCCAAGCTGGGCCTTGCCTTCGGCAAGCAACTTTTCGTCGCTACCCGAGACCTGGCCCCTAAAGGTGAAGGCCCCCAGGCGGCCGGCCTCGAAACCAAGCTCGCGGCCCAACGCTGAGAGGCTCGGCACCTTCAACGATGTCTCAAAACGAAGGTCATCGCGCTGCGTGATATCGTCGAACTTGCCCTTTATCGAGAGGGTCAAGAGCTTTGAGTCGATCACCTCAGCGTGCAGGGACTCGATGCCGATGCTTCCGTCGGCGTCCGACAGGTCGATTTCGCCGCGGACCTTACCGAGCTCCGAATCTATGATCGCTGTATCCGGACCAAGCAGACTCGCGATCTCCATTTCGAAATTCCCGCGCAGGTTGACCTGCTTCATGGCGAGGAGATCGCCGATCTCGCCGGTGATATGGGCCGCGGGTTTATCCGGAGGGCCGGCCGAGACATCGATCCCGGTCAGGGCGAGTAGATCGCCGCGATCCCGTAGAGCCGCCCGCGCCCGAACCGGCCAAGTTCAGGCATGGACTCCTCGAGTTTCGAGGTTTGCGATCGCAGGTCGTCAGGTTCGCGTGCTACCCGCTGGCGGTTGCTGTCTATTTCCTGTTGGAGATGATGAGATAATTCTTCCGTGGCTAGACCGTTGACGGCCAGGCCATGTTCGGCCTGGTACGCTTCGATTGCAGCGCGGGTCCTCGGTCCCATCTTTCCGTCCTCGGGACCAGGATGTAACCCGAGCATTTCGAGCTTTTGCTGAATCCACAAAACCAAATCGTCGTCAGAGCCTTCCGTAGGCTTTCGTGTCGAGGGGGACGATGTTTTTTCCAATGAATCAAGGACCGATCTCCCTGAAGGCTGAACGTCGTTTGCCATTTCGGCAAATAGAGAGACGAGCGGCCGGCTCTGATCTATCGACGCCGAAACCTTGAGCTGCGGGTTGAATTCGAAGCCGAGCTTCTGCGTCAGCAACTTTCCGATCCGGCCTTTGGCGCCTATCCGCAGTCCCTCCAAAGATGCGGCCTTTGCATTGAACGAGCGAAGCGTGATCCAGTCCTCTGCCAAGGACAGCTCGGCGGTCGCATGGATGGCGCCCCGATCGGGCAGTCGTCTCCCCAGCGCCCGCTCCAACAAGGCTGGGCTGGGTAAGGAAATGATGCTCGTGGCGTCGAGCCCCGTGATTTCCAGGCCGCCATCGGAGAGGTCCAGCGCTATGCGGCCTTGCAGCGAGAGGTCGGCACCCGATCGGTGATTCAGCCGCGCGTGCACTCGCTCGAGAACCAACTCCTCCAGGTCACCCGCTACCCGCCCGACGAAATCCAGCCGTGTGATGCCGTTCAAAATATCGCGTAGCTCGTCTGGAAGATCGTGCTTCGGCCGGAAGATCTCCGGACCAAGATTTCCGGTAAACCCGAGATTCAAGCCTTTTGCGTTAATGAGATCGGACAGGGATCCCTCCGCGTGGAGCGCCTGGCCGGAGTGCTCGACGACCTCGAAGACGAAGCCTTCGACGGAGAGCGATTCCAGATTGCCCTTGAGCCGGGCGGAGGCCTCGGCGCGGCCTTCCAACACCAGCTCGCTTTCCCAGGTTTTCAGCACCTGGCCGATCGACGGCGCCCGGGCGGTGAGGTTCATGTCGAAGCCTTCCGCGTGGGGAAGGTTCTGCGCCGTGCCCTTGAGTTCAGCCACCAAGCCCGAGGTGTCGAGCGTCAGCTCAAGGGGATAGGGAGCCGTGGCGGCCAGCGCGTCTTCGAGGGAGCCGA
Source organism: Rhodospirillales bacterium (assembly GCA_029859805.1). GTDB lineage: Bacteria > Pseudomonadota > Alphaproteobacteria > Kiloniellales > JAKSDN01 > CAMYKD01. The sequence goes on from JAOUCL010000361.1 coordinate 3,612, forward strand.
AACGGCCCTTGATCCGGAAAGCGCTCTGGTTGAGGCGGCCGTCTCCCTGGATGGCGAAGCTTGAATCTCCAGCGAGCCGATCCTTCTGAAGGCTTCGAAGAAGAATCTCCGTGTCCCGCCCGCTTTGCCGATCCCTGTAGGTGATGGCAACGTCCTTTAGCGAGATGAACTCGAGCAGCGGGTAAAACAGGTCCTTTTGCCCGGCCGTCTCCCCGTCTTCGCCGCCCGCTTTCGCTATCTGCCAGTTGCCTGCGCCGTCGGGGCCCGTTTCCAGCTCGAGGGTCAGGCCTTCGACAACCAGCCGCGGTACCTGGACAATTCCGGAGAACAGCGGCATGAGGGCAATTTGAACCTCGGCGCGCTCGACGCGCGCCATCTCACTTTTCTCGGCCCAGGGCGCGTTCTCGATCCAAACGTCGGTGACGACCAGGGTCGGCTCCAGCCCGACATCGAAAGAGAATGTTCCATCCACATGGACTTGGCGATCGAGCGCGTCCTCGAGCAGCTGTCGAGCCGCCCAGCGATAAAAATCATCTCCGGCGGTCGCCAGAAACACGGCGATGACAGCGGCCGACAATAGCAGGAGCCCGAGGCTCCACAGGGTGACCTTTCTTATGGTGCCGGCCATCGAATCCATGGCTCCAGCTGCTCATTTCGCGATCGGCCCATGCGGCTATCCTGCCGGAAAAGAGATCTATTTATTGAGAGTACATCTTCCGATGAAACCGGACAACTTGGCTGGATATCCGGGACTCTCCTATTTCTGCTTTTGGCTGAGGCTGTTGAAAAAGTCGGAGCGGACAGATTTTGTGCAACTATCGTTCCTGTAGGCCGAGCTTGAAGCAACATTAATTCAACATCGCCCCGGACTTTGAATCATTGTTTCAAGAATTCTGATCCTCCGGACTTTTTCAACAGCCTCGGCTAGGAGCACGCATTCGAGGGCGTGTTCGGGCACGGCCGCTTTCCCCCAGCAAGCCGACTTTCGAGTCCGAACGT
>JAOUCL010000362.1 GCA_029859805.1 Rhodospirillales bacterium
CCGCACGCCACAGATAGTGTTGCTTGCCCCGGATCTTCACGAAGACTTCATCAACGAAGAAAGTGTCACCATAGCCTCGGTGCTGACGCTTCAGTCGCCTCGCAAATTGGGGTCCAAACTTGATGCACCAAAGACGAATCGACTCATAGCTGACCGCAATCCCCCGCTCGGCCAGGAGATCCTCTACATCGCGGGAACTCAGGTTGAAACGATGGTACAGCCAAACGGCGTACTGAATGATCTCCGGAGGGAATCGGTGGCGTTTGTACAGCGATGCGGATCTACTCATATCGCGATTGTCGCCTTACTGCCGTTAACTTGTCAGTACCCAGAAGAGAACCCAATCATTCCTTTCATGCAGCCGCTAACCAGTGGCAGCCGAATGATTCGATGCTAAGTTCATTTGTAGGCGCCTCTCAATGGACCGCGGCGCGACTTGGCCCGAGAGAGCCAGGGGCGGGGACGGCCTCGACTCAATAGTCAGCGCGCGGTCACCTCACGCTGGCGGAGTGATCGCGAGATATCGATATCGACGGCAGACCCAATGTCAACGGGTAGCGAAACTGCAGGGAGTCCAAGATGACCGACAAGGGACAGGAACAGAGCCGTCTGCGAGGTTTCCCACTGTTCACGATTCTCGGCTTTGAGATTCGACTCAACCTGAGCTGGCTGCTGCTTGGTCTGTTGATTACCTGGACGCTCGCCGAGGGCTTCTTTCCGCAGCGCTACGCGGATCTTGGTGCACAGGCGCGATGGTGGATGGGTGTGGCCGGCGCTGTCGGCGTCTTCTTTTCCATCGTATTCCACGAGTTGAGCCATTCGCTGGTGGGGCGTCGCTGCGGAATGCCGGTCGGCGGCATCACGCTGTTCATTTTCGGCGGCATCGCGGAGCTTCGTCATGAGCCGAAAACACCGTACACCGAGTTCCTCATGGCGGTGGCCGGCCCTCTGTCCAGCCTCGTGCTGGCCGGCGTCTTTTTTGTCGCCGACCACTTGGCGCAACGGCTCGGCTGGCCGGTCCCGGTCGTGGGGGTGCTGCATTATCTGTCACTAATCAACGTCATCCTGGCCGTGTTCAATCTGCTGCCGGCCTATCCACTCGACGGCGGGCGCATGTTCAGGGCCGCGCTATGGGCCTGGCGCAAAGACGTCAGGGAGGCCACGCGAGTAGCGAGCAGGGTCGGTTCGCTTTTCGGCCTGGCGTTGATGATCCTTGGTGTGCTCGCTTTTCTAACCGGCGACATCGTCGGAGGAATGTGGTCATTTCTGATCGGAGCTTTTTTGCGAGGAGCGGCCATGACATCTTATCGGCAGCTTCTGACGCGTCAATTCCTCGAGGGCAAGATCGTGGCCGATCTGATGAACGACCAACCGGTTTCAGTTGCGCCGTCGATCACGCTTGAGAAATTTCTCGAGCAATACGTGTACCGGAAGCCCCAAGTGCTGTACCCGGTGGTCGACGACTCGCGCCTGGTCGGCTGCGTAAAGGTCTCCCAGGTCAAAGCTATCCCCGAGGAGTTCAGGGGCGACAGAAACGTTAGCGACATACTGTCGCCGTGTTCGGAAGAAAACACGGTGTCGCCAGACGATGATGCCGCGGAGCTGCTGGGTAGAATGCTGGTCCCAGGCGTGGTCGACAGGAAGATTGTTGAAAGTGATGGCCGGCTGGTCGGGACGATATCACTCCAGGACCTTCGCAATATCATGGAGCTGAAGCTCGAACTCGAGTCACAGGACACTCGGTAGATCCGGAACCGGCAATGCCAGCCACGGGTCCGCTTCTGGTCGGAAGCAGACCTTCAGGAAGAACTGGCTGGAACTCGGCAGCGCTGGAGCGAGGCTCTTGCAATATCTGACCAGCACCGGGGCGAAAATTCAGGCCCGCTGGATGAGTGAGAAATGGGCGCTCTTGGGCTCCCGACTTTTCTTATCGAATTGAATGGATCAATCTTCTCACCTGAATTTCATCCCCCTTAAACCAAAGGTAGATATCAAAAACGCGGTCATGAAACCACAAGTGGATTGTGGCAGTCTTGGTAGGCGCTATATTGCTGATTATGGCGAAAGGCTGATGCGATGTGGTGCTGACCTGCACGAAAGCTTGACCTGCAATCGTCTCTCGGAAGCCCGTCTCACACCCCGGCAAGCGGAGGTAGAGGCCCGACAGCCGCAGGCCGGGCGACGCAAAGCATGATGGCCAACACATCGTATTTCGATCTGTTCGGTCGGGATCACCTGTTGACGATGCTCCTGATTCTGGTGGCGTGTGTCGCGTTGCCACTGTTCGTCCGGCGGGCCCGCTCGACAGGAATTGAACGGAGCGTGGCAGCAACACTCTGCATAGTGCTGCTGCTGAATGAGGCGCTCAAGTTTGCCGCGCGCATCCTGGTCTACAAACTGCCCGTCGAAGAGCAACTGCCGCTGCATCTGTGTGCCGCCACAGCGTTTCTGGTGGCCTATATGCTCATGCGCCGCAGTTATGCCGTGTTCGAGGTTGCCTACTTCTGGGCCATGGGGGGAACCCTGCAGGCGATTCTGACACCCGATCTACAAGCACCCTTCCCTAGCTTGTACTACATGGTCTTCTTCTTCGGTCACGGCGTCGTGATGTTGGGCGTAGCCTACGCGATCGTCGTGTTCCGATTCAGGCCGACGCTCAAATCGATCGCCAAGGCCATGGCGGCGCTCGCCGCCTACGCCACCGTCATTGCGCCGCTGAACTGGCTCCTTGGCACGAACTACCTCTACCTTTGCCACAAACCCGCCGGCACATCGCTGATTGACTACCTGGCGCCATGGCCCTGGTACATTGCTTCGCTCGGCCTGATCGCCGCCGTGTCCTTCGTCATCTGGTGGTTGCCGTTCGGCCTTCTAAAGCTGCGCTCGAGGCAAAGCTAGGCACTTCAAAGCATCTCATTACCAGCCGCGCTGAGCGTCCGCTAACGACCCTAAGCAGTCGCCCGGACCTGCGCTCGCCAATGCGGCGGCTGACGCTATGTCGTTCTCCGGGGCGCCAGACGTCTTCGTCGCTGTGCAGCAGATGCGGCCCGGCGGCGGCATCGAGCAACTATGCTTGGGGAGTTCATCAGTTCCGCCGACCGGCACGAGGTCGGTCGCGTCGCGCAGGATGCGCTGCGAAACGGCGCCGGCCCGCTGCCGTTGGCAATCTGGAGATACTACGTCAATGAAGTGTTCCGCCTGCGGCGCCCAGCCCCCTGTCAGCTCCGCGTTCTGCAACCAGTGCGGGGCCAGGCTCGAGGTCCGGTGCCGGAGCTGCGGGGCCACGCCACCGGCCGGCTCCCGTTACTGCCATCAGTGCGGCGCGTCCTTGGCGGAACCGGACGCGGAGCCGCCGGTCCGCATCCCGCGGGACTACACGCCCAAGCACCTCGCCGACCGGATCCTGATGACGCGATCCGCCCTCGAGGGGGAGCGCAAGCAGGTCACCGTCCTGTTCGCGGACGTCAAGGGCTCGATAGCGCTGTCAGAGCAGGCCGGACCCGAGGACTGGCACGAGATTCTCGACCGCTTCTTCGAGATTCTCGCGGAGGGGGTTCACCGCTACGAGGGCACGATCAACCAGTACACCGGCGACGGCATCATGGCGCTTTTCGGCGCACCGATCGCCCACGAGGACCACGCCCAGCGAGCCTGCTTCGCGGCGCTGCATCTGGGTGACGCGCTGCGTCACTACGGCGACGCGCTGCGGGTCGAGCGCGGCCTGAACTTTTCCGTGCGCATGGGGCTGAATTCCGGCGCCGTGGTCGTCGGCAAGATCGGCGACGACCTCAGGATGGACTATACGGCGCAGGGGCAGACCGTCGGGGTCGCCCAGCGGATGGAGGCGCTGGCGGAGGCCGGCGTCCCGCTGATCAGCGAAGCCACGGCCCGCTTGGTCGAAGGCTACTTCGACCTGCGGGCTCTCGGGGACGCGCGCGTGAAGGGCGTCGAGGCGCTGCTCAGGATCTACGCCCTCGAAGGGGTGGGTCCCGCCCGGACGCGGCTCGACCGCTCCCGGGCCCGGGGCCTCTCCTTGTTCGTCGGCCGCGACGAAGAGATGGCGATCCTGCAGGCCGCGCTGGTCCGCGCCCGCGCCGGCGAGGGCCAGGTCGTGGCCATCGTAGCCGCCGCGGGGACGGGCAAGAGCCGACTGTGCGCGGAGTTCCTGGACCGGTGCCGGGGCGAGGGTCTCACCGTGCTCGAGGGCCATGGCGTCTCCCACGGCAAGTCCGTGCCCTTCCTTCCGATTCTCGAGCTGTTTCGCGCTTGGTTCGGCATCCTCGAGGGTGATAGCCCGGCCTCGACCCGGGACAAGATCGCCGGACGCCTGCTGCAAATGGACGAGTCATTTCGGGATTCCCTCCCGCTGATCTTCGATCTGGTGGGTGTCGCGGACCCGGCGATGCCGTCGCTGGAGATGGACCCGCAGGTGCGGCCGAAGCGCCTGCACGAGCTCATGCGGCGGGTGCTGCACGATCCCGGCTATGGCTCGACGCGCGTCACGCTGCTTGAGGACCTCCACTGGTTCGACGGCGGCAGCGACGCCTTTCTCGGCACGCTGATTGAA
>JAOUCL010000363.1 GCA_029859805.1 Rhodospirillales bacterium
GAGATCCTCGAGGAGGCCGGCCTCCTGGTTCGCAACGAGAAGGCGCGGGAGCGCTTCGCCCGGCACGGCGCCCGGGTCGACCCTGCGACGGAGACCGTCCGCATCCCGTCTGCCGTCGTCGAGCGCTACCGCGCCCTGGTGCCCCCGACGATCACCCTGCGCGGCCGCGACCCCTCGTGCGACGTCACCTTTCCGCGCAGGCTTCCGGTCGTCGCGACGGCGAGCTCCGCGCCGGACATCGTCGATCCCGCGACGGGAGAGGCGCGGCGGGCCAATTCGGACGACATCGCCCGCATCGCGCACCTGGTCAACGCGCTTCCCGGCTTCGACGTGTTCTCCATATCGACGCTTGCCGACGACGCGCCCGGCGGACAGTTCAGCCTGTCGCGATTCTATCCCGCCCTGAAGAACTGCGTTAAGCCCTGCCGGACCTCGGTGATCGATGTCCGCGAAGCGGCTCAGGTGCTCGCGCTCGGCGAGCTGATCGCCGGTTCGAAGGATGCGTTCTGGGAGCGGCCCTTCATCAATTTCGGCTACTGCTCGATCGTCTCGCCCTTGACCATGGATTACGACAGCACGGAAATGCTGATGTTCTATGCCGAGAACGGCGTCACCGCCTACGGCACCATCGCGCCGATGGGCGGCTTGAGCACGCCGCTTTCGCTGCCCGGCATGCTGACCTTGATGAACGCCGAATGGCTGGCCGCGGCGACCCTGGCGCAGATGTCGAAGCCCGGAACCGCGCAGATCTACAATTTCCTGCCGGTCTTCGCCGACATGCGCGACGGCGCCTACGCGCCGGGTGCGATCGAGATCGGCATGATGAACGCCGCGGTCTGTCAGATGGCCCGCTTCTACGACGTGCCCGCCGGCGGCTATCTCGGTCTGACCAATGCGAAGACCGCCGACGCCCAGGCGGGCTTCGAGAAGGGCATGTCGCCGCTCCTGGGGGCTCTGGCGGGTGTCGACTTCATCGTCATGGGCGGCCTGCAAGACGCCCTGATGTCCTTCGATTTCGGCCAGGCCGTGATCGACAACGAAATCGCCCTGATGATCAAGCGCGTGCGCGAAGGCTTCGGCTTTTCCGAGGACGCGGCGTCGCTCGAGGAGATCAAGGCGACCGGGCCGGCCGGCATGTTCGCGGCCAACCCCGAGACCCTGGAGCGCATGCGCACCGCGACCTTCCTGCCGGAGCTGGCGGACCGCAAGCTGCGCGAGCAGTGGGAGCGGGAAGGGGCCTCGACCATCCACCAGCGCGCGATGAACAAGGCGCTGGAGATCCTCTCGACCCCGAACTCCGCCGCCCTCGACCCCGCGGTCGACGCGCGGACCCGCGCGAAGTTTGAAGGTCTGGTCGCGGGCGAGTCCGTGCTGCCGGACGGCTGGAAGCGCATCGAAATCGGCGCCAACGCGCCAAGCCGGAAACGGCGCGTCAACCGCCGCCGCCGGATACCGTGAGGCCCCCGCCGCTCCGACACCAACGAGCCGATGAACAGAGACATCGCGCAATGGCCCTCATACTTCGTCCCTCGACGCGCTCGGGATGAGGAAGCTCAGCATGAGGGCTTCCAATTGAGCCCCTCATCCCGAGCCCGTTCGTTCGCTCCCCGGTCTTACACCACGCCCCGGGACACGATGGACGGTTTCTAGTGACCTACGACGAGTTCAACGCCTTCTGCCGCGCTCTGCCCGCCACCACCTATGTGGTCCAGTGGGGCGGCTCGCATGTTTGGAAAGTCGGCGGCAAGGTGTTCGCCATCGGCGGTTGGGGGGACGGCGAACCGGGGTTCACCTTCAAGGTGAGCGAGCTCTCCTATGAGATTCTGAAAGATCAGCCGGGCCTGCGCCCGGCGCCCTATCTTGCCTCGCGCGGTATGAAGTGGATCCAGCACTATGCACAGCCGGGACTTCCGGACGGCGACCTGAAGGATTATCTGCGCCGATCCCACCGCATCGTCTCGCGCGGCCTGTCGAAGAAGAAGCAAAGGGAGCTGGGACTCGACTAGCCACAAGCGCAGTCTGCATCTCATCCCAACTTCAAGGTCCGCACCGGGCTATGACCGGCGGTATGCGGCGCGTCGGGCGAAAGTGGAGTTGCCCCGGTTTGGTGGAGGTTTATGGATTTGGGCTTGTACGAATTTCCCCTGCGCGTTTGCGCAGAGCTAGTGCTTCAACCTCCTGGCCGTTGCTCCAAAGCGCCCCCGCCAGAGCGTCCAGGCTATCGGCAACCAGTAGGTGATCCGCACCTAAGCTGTGTTCGCGAATCGCCAGGGCTCGGCGATAGAGCGATTCCGCCTGAGCAAGCTTGCCTTGCGCATGGTAAACCAGGGCAAGATTGCCAAGCGCTGTTGCCAGGTCGGGGTGTTGGGGGCCCATGGCATGCTCCAAGATCTCCGTGCTCCGCCGTTGGAGAGTTTCAGCCTCGGCGAAGCGCTCTTGCTCCAAGTACAAGAGGGCAAGCTCGCTAAGGGCGCGCGCAACCGCGGGATGCCTCGGGTCTAGAACGTTTTCCCATATGCGTATCGCCCGCCTAAGCAAGGCTTCGGCCTCGTCCGAGCGCCTCTGCTGAATGTAGAGCTCCGCCAAATTGACCAAAGTGCCGGCAACGGCTCCTGTATCGGGACCGATCGTCACCTCCAGCATCGCGATCGCCTCATCGAGGTGTTGCTTGGCGCTCTCCAGATCGCCTTTGTCGGCGAACATGAGGCCCATATTACGGAACGTAACTGCAACATCGGGATGACGAGCACCGAGTGCGGTGCGCTTGGTTTCAAGAGCGCGGCGGTAGTAGCGCTCTGCTTGTTCGAAGTCGCCCTTGTTGTGATGCAGCACCGCCAAGTTACTCAAGCTGCGCGCAATCAAAATATCGTCCGCACGCAGGGCTCGCTCACGTATGGCGAGTGCTTGCGTATAGTAAGGAAGCGCTTCCTCGTAGCGATGTTGGTTATGAAAGATCAAGGCGAGCTCGTTGAGCCCTTCCGCGACACTGGGATCTTCAGCGCCAAGAGTTTGCTCGAGAATGTCCAAGGCGCGGCGCGCCAATGGCTCTGCCTCATCGAAGCGATCCTGCGCCCGGTACATGCGGGCGAGTTCCACCAGGCTGTGGGCAACATCGGCATGATTGGGCCCCAAGGCGGCCTCACGGATCGTCAACCCGCGTTTCAAGAAGGGTTCGGCCTGGGCATACCAACCTCGATTGCGGTACATAGCGCCCAGTGCCATAACGCTATCGGCTATGGCCGGATCATCCGCCCGGAGTGTCGCCTCACGAATCTTCAAAGCTTGCAGGTGTTGCGGCTCGGCCTCTTCATAGCGGCCTCGCCGCTGGTTCATCACACCCAGCTGGTACAAGCTCCGAGCAACCTCGGGATGGCTCGGCCCCAGAGCGGTTTGATTCTCGGCCAAAACCCTCTCACCTAGGGCGTACGCGCCTCGCACATCTCCGGCTGCGAACAGTACGCTGACCTCCCGATTACGGGCGGCAGCATCGGATACCTCATCCGCCTGCACCGAGCCGACGGATGTGAATACGAGGCTCCCAATGATCCATAAGGCTAAGTGGCGCATTACCTTCACTCCGCGTTGGTCATGGAGTGTAGTACGAGGAGAAGGGTGGAGTAATGAACAACGATGAGATCATTCGCCGGCGCTACGACGCGTGTTCACGCCGTGACCCTCGAACGACCGCTGTCCGATTCGAAACCAGCCTTTCGGGCAGCCCTTCGGATCGATCGTTCTTGGCCGAAGGTGGCCGAACACACCGGCGCACTCAGCGTTTCGTCCCAACATCAACCAGAGGCGCCGGTCTGGGCTCCCTGTGCAGGTAGGCCTTCAGCTCTTCGCAGTTTCATGACTTCGTCGTCGCGCTTTAGCGTTCCGGCAGCCTGCCACCCGAGCTTTCGATAAAAGCCGTGCGCGCGGATGTTTGGGTCGGGATTGGCAAGCAGCCAGATCTCCTCGTGACCTTCCGAAAAGAGCCGGCTCTGCACGCGCATCAGAAGGTTTCCACCTATGCCTTTTCCTTCATATTCGGGACGTACGGCGACGACTTGAACCTCGCCGCTCGAAAGGTCCCCCATCGCGAAGCCCACGACGGTTCCGGAGTCCTCGCACAGCCACCCCTTCACGTGCGACTTCATCGCCTCCGACAGAGACCGGGGCGTTATGCCATAGTCGCGCTCCAACTCCGCCATCGTCACCGCATTCTCGATTGTCGACAACCTCACGGCGAAGGCCGCGGGAAGGTCGTCGATTCGCATCCGCCGGTACGATAAATCCATCGCAACGTCCCGAAGGTGTTTCGGCGCTGCGCCCGCGGCCTACTCCTCGCCCAGGATCGCGGCGGTGTCGCCGGCGGTCTCCTTGCCGGGCAGGGCGGCGTGCAGGACGATGCCGATGATCGCGGCCAGCGCCATGCTGGAGATCTCCATCAGGTCGCCGATCTTCAAGACCGCGCCGCCGATGCCGATCACCAGGATGACCGAGGCGATCAAGAGGTTCCGCTTCTCGCCGAAGTCGACCTTGCCCTCGATCAGGGTGCGCAGGCCCGAGGCCGCGATGACGCC
>JAOUCL010000010.1 GCA_029859805.1 Rhodospirillales bacterium
AGCACGTCGGCCTCGACGTTGACCATGACGATGTGCTTGCCGGCGCGGCAGGCGGCCTGGGCGTAGGCGATGCCGGCCGCCGGATCGCCGGTCGACTCGATCACGACCTCCAGCCCGTCGGCGGCGATCAGGCCCGGGGCGTCGTCGGTCAGGTGGGTGGCGCCGGTCTCCAGCGCCTCGGCGAAGGAGCCGGCGCCGACCCGCGCTTCGTCCCAACCGGTCGCCGCGCAGGCCTTGCGCGCGCGCTCCACGTCCAGGTCGGCGACCGCCAGGACGTGCAGCCCGGGTATGACCCGTGCCTGGGCCAGGAACATGGAGCCGAACTTGCCGGCGCCGATCAACCCGGCGCGCACCGGCCGGCCCTGCGCGGCGCGCCTTTGCAGCAGCGTATAGAGATTCATCCTTCGCCCCTCTCGTCGCGGGCGCTTCCCCGCAGCGGCGCTAAGCGCCTCGCGCGAGTCTACACCGGATTCCCGGCCGGTCCAGTGGCGCGGCTGTGTCAAGTCCTGTTATCTTCGAGGCTGCCCGAAAAAAACAGCAGGAAGAGACCGATGGACGAGGACGTGTTCAATATGGAGGTGCGCAAGTTCCTCAAGAAGGTCGGCGTCACTTCGCAGCGCGAGATCGAGACCGCGGTGCGCGAAGCGCTCGCCGCCGGAAAGCTCGCCGGCGGTGAGACCCTCAAGGCCAAGGTGCACCTCACCGTCGAGGGACTCGACCTCGCCCACGACATCGACGGCGATATTTCGCTTAGTTGAGCGGAAAGGCCGGCGGCAGCGCCATCCCCTTCTCCGCCATCACGCCACGCAGGCGGTCGGGGTAGTCCGTGATGATGCCGTCGACGCCGAGATCGATCAGCGTCGCCATGTCGGCCGGGTCGTTCACGGTATAGGGCACAACCTTTAGACCCAGATTCCGGGCCTCGCGCAGGTCGACCTCGCGCAGATCGCCGTAGAACGGCGACCAGACCCGGCCTCCCGCCTGCTCGATCAGGCGCGGTACCGACCCTTCGAAGGCGTCGACATCGAGTCCCGCGGTCCAAGGCGAGGCGCCGGGCCGGCCACGCTCGACATTGTCGAGCCAGTTCTGCTCGGCCGTGAGATAGGCCGTCGCGATCTCCGGCGCCAAGTCCTGGGCCATTTTCAAGGTTCGCCAGTCGAAGGACTGCAGGGTCGTTCGCCCGGCCGCGCCCGCTTTCTGGACCGCGCCCACCAGTGCCGCGGCGAAGGCTTCGGGCGCCGGCGACTCGGCGGGCGCCAGCGGCGAGATCTTGGTTTCGATGTTGTAGCGGATGCTGCCGCCGGAGAGCGCCTCGGTCCGCGCGAAGACCGCCTCGAGGGACGGCACGGTGACGCTGTCCAGGCCCGCCTGCCCGGGAAAGCGGCGCGCAGATTTGCTGTCCGGCCGCAGGCGGCCGACGTCGTAGCCCCGGAGCTGGGCGAAATCCAGCTCGACGAGGGCCGGGCCGGGGCCCTCGAGCCAGGCGCCGTCGGGACCGCGGGTGCGTTCGGGGCTGAGCTGCTGGTCGTGATGCACGACGAGCACGGCGTCGCGGGTCATGCCGACATCCATCTCCAGCGTGGTGACGCCGAGCGCGAGCGCGCCCTCGAAGCCGGGCAGGCTGTTCTCGGGATAGAGGCCGCGCGCGCCGCGGTGGCCCTGCAAATCGAAGCTCGACGACATGGTCTGGCTCCTCGCGGTGTCCCCCCTCGGCACGAGGTAGCTGATCAGCGTGAGCCCGGCAAGGACCGCGGTGACGACCAGCCAGACGCGCGAGGCTTTCGAGAGACTAGCGGGCATGCGGCGTCCTGCCGTCTTGCCGAACGAGGGGGCGCGACGACCGCGTCATTCGGCACCATGTTCGGCGATCACGGCCAGGAAGTCCTCGCCGTAGCGGTCCAGCTTGGCCTGGCCGACGCCCGAGATACCCGCCAGCTCCTGCAGCCGGCGCGGCCGCGCCCGGGCCATGGCGGCCAGGGTCGAGTCGTGGAAGATGACGTAAGGCGGCACCTCCTGGGCCTTGGCGAACTGCAGGCGCCGGGCGCGCAGGGCCTGGAACAGGGTTTCGTCCCGCGCGTCCTCGAAAAGGACCGGCCGGCGCCCCTTGGCCGCCGCCGGACGGCCGCGCACCGGGTCGCGGCGCAGCTCGATCCGCCGCTCGCCGCGCAGCACCGGCCGCGCCTCGGGTCCGAGGCGCAGGCCGCCGTGGCCCTCGATGTCGACGGCCAGCAGGCCGAGCGACACCAGCTGGCGGAAGATCGAGCGCCACTCGGCGCGGGAGAACTCGCCGCCGATGCCGTAGGTGCTGAGCGCGTCGTGGCGGAACTTGCGGACCTTCTCGGTATCGCCGCCGAGCAGCACGTCGATGACGTGCTGGGCGCCGAAGATCTGGCCGGTGCGGTAGACGCAGGACAGCGCCTTCCGCGCCGCCTCTGTGCCGTCGAAGCTGGCCGCCGGCTCAAGGCAGGTGTCGCAGTTGCCGCAGGGCTCGGGCAGCGTCTCGCCGAAGTACTCGAGCAGCACCTGGCGGCGGCAGCGCACGGTCTCGCAATAGCCCAGCAGGGCGGCCAGCTTCTGTCGCTCGATGCGCTTCTGCCCGTCCGGCGCCGCCGAGGCCTCGAGCAGCTGGCGCAGCTTGACCACGTCCTCCAGGCCGTAGGTCATCCAGGCCTCGGACGGCAGGCCGTCGCGCCCGGCCCGTCCCGTCTCCTGGTAGTAGGCCTCGAGGCTCTTGGGCAGGTCGAGGTGCGCGACGAAGCGCACGTCCGGCTTGTCGATGCCCATGCCAAACGCGATGGTCGCGACCATCACCAGGCCGTCTTCCTTGATGAAGCGCTCCTGGTGGCGGGTCCGCACCGCCTTGTCCAGGCCGGCATGGTAGGGCAGGGCGGGAACGCCGCGCTCCGAAAGCCTCTGGGCTATTTCCTCGACTTTGGCGCGGGTCATGCAATAGACGATGCCCGACTCGCCCCCATGCCCATCGGCGAGGAAGGCCTCGAGCTGCGCGCGCGGGTTCGCCTTGGGCTGCACCCGGTAGCGGATGTTGGGCCGGTCGAAGCCGGCGACGAAGACCGCGCCGTCGGCGAGCTCCAGGTGGCGCAGGATGTCGCGGCGGGTCGGCCCGTCGGCCGTCGCGGTGAGCGCCAGGCGCGGCACCTGCGGAAAGCGCTCGTGCAGCACCGTGAGGCGGCGGTACTCGGGCCGGAAGTCGTGGCCCCACTGCGAGACGCAATGCGCCTCGTCGATCGCGAAAAGGGCGATCCGGGTGCGGCCCAACAGGCCCTGGAAGGAGTCGGTCAGGAGCCGCTCGGGCGCGACATAGATCAGGTCGAGGTCGCCCGCCTCCAGGTCGCGCTCGATCGCCAGCGCCTCGCCGTACCCGATGCTGGAGTTGAGCGCCCCGGCCCTGATCCCGGCCTGCCGCAAGGCCTCGACCTGGTCCTGCATGAGCGCGATCAGCGGCGAGACCACGACCGCGGTGCCCGGGCGGCAGAGCGCCGGGATCTGATAGCAGAGCGACTTGCCGCCGCCGGTCGGCATGAGCACGAGCGCGTCGCCGCCCTCGATCACATGCGCGATGATCTCCGCCTGCTCACCGCGGAAGGACTCGAAACCGAAAACGTCCCGCAGGACCTCGAGGGCTTGGCGCGCCATGAGTCCAGTTATAGCAAGGATAGCAGGCCGGGCCCGACCGAAAAGCGACATAGCCGTTGAGCGCGCCGCGTCCTTGCCTCAGGATGGCGCTCCAGTGTCACGGGGGAGGAGCGTTGCAATGAAGGTCGTTCAGTTTGCCCGCTACGGCGTGCCGCACGAGGTCTGCGCCTGCGTCGAGATGGAAGACCCCGGCGCGCCGGCGGCCGACGAGGTCGTGATCGCGATCGAGGCCGCGCCGATCAACCCCGCCGACCTGCTGATCATCGAAGGCCGCTATCCGGGCCCCGCCGAGTTGCCGGCGCCGCTCGGGATCGAGGGCGTGGGCCGCGTCGTCGCCGCGGGATCCGGGGTCACGGAGCTCGCCGCGGGCGACCGGGTCATGAGCCTGGCGCGCGCCAACTGGGCCGAGAGGATCACGATCAAGGCGGCCCAGGCGATCAAGCTGCCGGCCGATCTGGACGTTCTGCAGGCCGCCATGATGAAGGCCAACCCGGCGACCGCCCTGCTCATGCTGCGCGACTACGTGGACCTCGAGGCGGGCGACTGGATCATCCAGAACGCGGCCAACTCGGCGGTCGGCCAGCACGTCATCCGGCTCGCCAAGGCGCGCGGCATTCATACCGTCAACGTCGTGCGGCGCGACTCCCTTGTCGAGCCGCTCAAAGGGATCGGCGCCGACCTCGTCGTGGTGGACGGCGACGATCTGGCCGCGCGGGTGCGGGACCGGAGCGGCGGGGCGAAACTCGCGATCGACGCCATCGGCGGCGAGGCGACCTTGCGGCTGGCCGACTGCCTGGCGGACGGCGGGACGGTCGTGAACTACGGATTCCTGAGCGGCCAGCCCTGCATGATCACCCCCCATCAGGCGATCGTCCACGGCGTCACCCTGAAGGGGTTCTGGCTCGCCGGCCTGTTCCGCACGGCGGCGCCCGAGCGGATCCGGGCGATCTATGCCGAGGTTGCCCGCCATCTGGCCGACGGCACGCTCGCGGCGCCGGTCGAGGCGACCTACGACATCGCTGACATCAAGGATGCGCTGGCCCACGCCGAGCGCGAAGGCCGCGACGGCAAGATCCTGATCACGCCGAACGGCCCGGTCGGCTGACTAATCCTCCCCGGCCCGGCGCATCGCGGCGGCCAGCTCCTGGTCCCCCGGGTGGTCGCCCGCTTCCAGGGCGGTGACCACGCCACGCCGGTCCGCGTCCGTCTTGTTCTGGCTGAGCTTGGCTTTAGCCTCGAGCCGGGTGATCGGTATCTCGAAGGCGACGATGCCGCGCAGCATGCGGCGGATGTATTTGTCGTCCTGCCCAGCCATGGACCAGGGCACCGCGGAGCCGGCTTCGTGGGTTTCCACCAGACGCTCCTGATGCGCCTTGGTTCTGGCCGCGTCGTCGATGATCCGCGGCGCGCCGTAGGCGTGCACCGCCAGGTAGTTCCAGGTCGGCACCGCCGGGCCGCCGGCGTACCAGCTGGGCGAGATGTAGCCATGCGGCCCCTGGAAGATAACGAGCGCCTCGTGCCCCTCGGCATCGAGCTTGGCGAAGTCCTTCCACTGCGGGTTAGCCTTGGCCATGTGGCAGAGCAGGGTGCCGTGCGGTCCAGGCTCGGGATCGTAGAGGAAGGGCAGGTGCGTGGCCACGGGAGCGCCCTCGGCGGCGGTCACCAGGAGAGCGAAGCTGTGCTCGCGCATCATCCGGCGGGCTTCGGCCTGGTCGGTCACGGCGAAGACCTCTGGGACGTACATGGTTTTGCCTTCCCTGAAAGAGCGCCCGGCCGCCGGATCGTTTCGGCGCTTGGCCGGCACCTGCCTGCCGTGCCGCGCTGCTACCCCCTTCTTTCGAGCATCAGCTTCTTGAGCTCGGCGATCGCCTTGCCTGGGTTGAGGTTCTTGGGGCAGGTGCGGGTGCAGTTCATGATGGTGTGGCAGCGATAGAGCCGGAAGGGGTCCTCCAGTTCGTCCAGGCGCTCGCCGGCGGCCTCGTCGCGGGAATCGACGATCCAGCGGTAGGCCTGGAGCAGGACCGCCGGGCCCAGGTAGCGATCGCCGTTCCACCAGTAGCTGGGGCAGGAGGTCGAGCAGGAGAAGCAGAGGATGCACTCCCACAGGCCGTCCAGCCTGGCGCGCTCCTCGGGCGACTGCGGGCGCTCGCGCTCGGGCGCCGGGGTCTCGGCCTTGAGCCAGGGCTCGATCGCGGTGTACTGGGCATAGGCCTGGGTGAGATCGGGCACCAGGTCCTTGACCACCGGCTGGTGCGGCAGCGGATAGACCTTCACGTCGCCCTTCATGTCGCTGAGGTACTTGGTGCAGGCGAGCGTGTTGGTGCCGTCGATGTTCATGGCGCAGGAGCCGCAGACCCCCTCGCGGCAGGAGCGCCGGAAGGTCAGCGTGGCGTCGACCTCGTCCTTGATCTTGATCAGCGCGTCCAGGACCATCGGCCCGCAGTCGTCCAGGTCGAGGTGATAGGTGTCGAGGCGCGGGTTCTCGCCCGAATCCGGGTCCCAGCGGTAGACCTTGAAGGCCTTGACGGTCTTGGCGCCGTCCGGCTTCGGCCAGACCTTGCCTTTCTTGATCTTCGAGTTCTTGGGCAGGGCGAATTCGACCATGGCTGGGCTGTCTCCTCCGGCCGTCCCTTAGTAGACCCGGGCCTTGGGCGGGAAGGACTGCACCTCGTTGGTCATCGGCTGCATGTGGACCGGCCGGTAGTCGAACGTCACCTTGCCGGCTTCGTCGCACCACAGCAGGCTGTGCTTCATCCAGGTCTCGTCATCGCGTTCGGGGAAGTCCTCGCGGGCGTGCCCGCCGCGGCTCTCCTCGCGATTGAGCGCGCCGTTTATGGTCACCGTCGCCTGATAGATCAGGTTGTCGAACTCCAGGGTCTCGACCAGGTCCGAGTTCCAGATCAGCGAGCGGTCGCTGACCCCGATGTCCTGGCGCTTGGCCCAGGTCTCGGCCAGCTGGTCCACCCCCTCCTGCAGCACCTCGCCGGTGCGGAACACGGCGCAGTGGTCCTGCATGATCCTCTGCATCTCCAGGCGCAGCGCGGCGGTCGGGATCTCGCCCTTGGCGTGGCGCGCCCTGTCGAGCCGGGCGAGCGCCGGCTCGTCGGCGTCGAGCGGCAGCGGCGGGTGCGGCTCGCGCGGCTTCAGGGTCTGGGCGCAGTGCCGGCCCGCGGCGCGGCCGAAGACGACCAAGTCGAGCAGCGAGTTGGAGCCCAGGCGGTTGGCGCCGTGCACCGAGACGCAGGCCGCCTCGCCGATCGCCATGAGGCCGGGCACCGCCGACTCCGGATCGCCGTTCTCGAGCTGGACGGCCTCGCCGGTATAGAGCGCCGGGATGCCGCCCATGTTGTAGTGCACCGTCGGCAGCACCGGCATCGGCTCCTTGGTCACGTCGACGCCGGCGAAGATGCGTGCAGTCTCCGAGATGCCCGGCAGGCGCTGATGCACCAGGTCGGGGTCCAGGTGCTCGATGTGCAGGTGGATGTGGTCCTTGGCGGGACCCACGCCCCGGCCCTCGCGGATCTCCAGGGACATGGCGCGGCTGACCACGTCGCGGCTGGCCAGGTCCTTGGCGCTGGGCGCATAGCGCTCCATGAAGCGCTCGCCCTCGGAATTCGTCAGATAGCCGCCCTCGCCGCGCACCCCCTCGGTGATCAGGCAGCCGGCGCTGTAGATGCCGGTCGGGTGGAACTGCACGAACTCCATGTCCTGCAGCGGCAGGCCGGCGCGCAGCGCCATGGCGTTGCCGTCGCCGGTCTGGGTGTGGGCGCCGGTGCAGGAGAAATAGGCCCGGCCGTAGCCGCCGGTGGCCAGGATCGTCGTGTGGCCGAGAAAGCGGTGGATCGTGCCGTCGTCCAGGTTCCAGGCGACCACGCCGCGGCAGGCGCCGTCGTCCATCATCAGGTCGATGGCGAAATACTCGATGAAGAACTCGGCCCGGTTCTTCAGGCTCTGCTGATAGAGGGTGTGGAGCATGGCGTGGCCGGTCCGGTCGGCCGCCGCGCAGGTGCGGTGCGCGATGCCCTCGCCGAAGCGCGTCGTCATGCCGCCGAAGGGCCGCTGGTAGATCTTGCCCTCGGGCGTGCGGCTGAACGGCACGCCGTAGTGCTCGAGTTCGACGATCGCCGGGATCGCCTCGCGGGTCATGTACTCGATGGCGTCCTGGTCGCCCAGCCAGTCCGAGCCCTTGACCGTGTCGTACATGTGCCAGCGCCAGTCGTCCTCGCCCATGTTGCCGAGCGCCGCCGAGACGCCGCCCTGGGCCGCCACGGTATGGCTGCGGGTCGGAAACACCTTGGTGATGCAGGCGGTCTTCAGGCCGGCCTCGGCCAGGCCCAGGGTCGCGCGCAGACCGGCCCCGCCGGCGCCAACGACGACGACGTCGTAGGTGTGGTCGATGATCTCGTAGGCCGTGGTCATGGAGTCACACCCTGAACAGCAGCAGCAGGACCGAAAGCACGCCGGTCAGCCCGAGCACGATGGAGGCGGCCTGGACCGCGAGAATGGCGGTGAACTTCACGCTCTTGCGCGGCACGTAGTCCTCGATCACCTCCTGGAGCCCCCGGGCGCCGTGATAGAAGACGGCGACGATCAGCAGGAGCAGCAGGCCGGCCACCAGAGGGGAGGCGGCCCAGGCCCGCACGGTCTCGTAGCCGGCGCCGCTCATGACCGCCACCGAGGCGGCGAACCACAGGGTGAGCGGGATCAAGGCCAGCGCGGAGAAGCGCAGCCCCCACCAGTGGCCCGCGCCCTCCTTGGCGGAGCCCAGGCCGCGCACCCGGCCGAGCGGCGAGCGCCGGCTCACCAGGCGCCGCTCCGCATGGCATAGCCCAGCACCCAGCTGCCCAGGGTGAGCGCGCAGGCGGCGAACACCATCAACCAACCGGAGCGGTACAGGTCGGGCAGCTCGAGGCCATAGCCGGCGTCCCAGAACAGGTGCCGGATGCCGTTGCAGAGGTGATAGAAGAGCGCGAAGGACCAGCCGAGCAGCAGCACGCGGCCGATAATGGAGCCGATCAGGGCCTGCGCCGTGGCGAAGGCCTCGGGCCCGGCCGCCGCGGCGGCCAGCCAGTAGACCAGCAGCAACGTCCCCGGCGTCAGCGCCACGCCCGTCATACGGTGCAGGAACGACAGCACCGAGGTCAGCTGCGGCCGGTAGACCTGCAGGTGAGGCGACAGGGGCCGGTTATCGCTGGACATGAACCCGCCTTCCCCCAGAGGTCCTTTCGAGCCCCCGTCGATACGGATGGCCGCAGGAAGATTGCGAACCCGATTGACTTGGATCATTTAGCCTCCGTGACCGGAGGAGTCAACGACACCGGCCCGCCCAAAGGGCGAGCCCTTACTGCACCGCAATATGACCCCCATGACGCAGTAGACGGAGATGCACAGGCCCCAATCCCTAGGGGGTCGACTAGGAGCGGAGATTGTGCGATGCGGAATTGTGGATAAAGTTGTGAAGAAACTCGCGCAACATTGTGAAATATGATCCAAGTTATGCACAAGAAAATTACTTTGGAACGATTTTTCATATTGCCCGGAAACGGCTGCTCGGCGACCCTGTCCTGGCACGCGAAAGCGCCGGGATGTTGGCGATGCGTGAGCCGCCCGCGAAGGCGGGTTCCGTTACGGGCTTCGGCCCGGAGCGGCGTCCGATTGGAGCGACGGCGGGTCACGCGGAGACGGCTCCCGGGGATCGCGGACCTCCTCACGGAGGACCGTGGTTCGGCGAGGCCGGCGGGTCCATTTCGGTGGACGCGGGGCCGGCCCGGAGGGTCTCCCCCGGGCCCATGCCCAGACCGTCGGCCCGGAAGGCGACTGCCGGGCATTCCCGCCCTTGGCCTTCCGGTGAACCCCGCCCTCCGCCCTGCGCGGGAGAGGCGGGCCGGTCGGACGAGAGGCCCTTTCGGGGGTCTTGAGGAGGCTGGGTGTTTCCGGGACCTTCGGGATCCCACCAAGTCCTTCGGGACCTTGGCGGCGGTCCTCCGGGTTCCAAGGGCCCCCTCGGGTTCGACGGCAGGTCCTTCGGGACCATGCCGGAGAGCTTGAGGACCTTGGGGAAATCCTCGGATTTCCGCAGAAGCATCGGGTGCCTCTCGCCGGGGCCCTCCAGCCCAGGCGGCTCGGTCGACGGAGCGTTAGAGATCGTTGCGGCGAAGCCTGCCTTCGCGCCGATGGTCCGAACGCCACCGGAGAGGTTCGAGGGTCGCCCGGCGGAGCCGGCCGCAGGGTCGCGGCTTCCGGGAGGTTCGCCTCTTGAGGTCGCCGTTCCTCGCCACCGACGTGGGTCCTGCCGGGGCCGTGGTCGGGCGGAGAACGCAAAAAAGACCCCGCCGCCTTCCTGTGCAGGAGCCCTCACCGGCTCCATGAGGCGTCGGGGTCCGTGTCCTCCAGGGCACTGTCGAGAGAGCGATCTCTCGAACCCGGCGCCTCATTTCTTATGGGCCGCGACTCCGATTGTCAACCAAGTTTTGTGGTTGGCGTGCGAAAATTACTACATGTAGGGTCCATTAGGACGAAGACCGCGACAAAGGCGCCAACCACCAGCGGCGCGGCAAGAGCACCGAGTAGTCGAGGTCCAGCACCACCGCCGGGTCGTATCTGCCTTCGGAGTCCTTGTAGGGAAAATCCTCGCAGACCCGGTCCTTGGTCGCGACAGTGCGCAGACGCAGCGCGCCGACGTCGTTGCGATCGGTCAATTCGACCTTCTCGAGAACTTCCGACCAGGCATAGATCGTGTCTCCGGCAAAGCTGGGGGCGGTGTGGGCGCCGCCGTTGATCGCGGCGATCCGAAAAGCGCCGGAGAGGCCGTTGAAGCTCAGTGCGCGGGCGATCGAAATGATGTGTCCGCCGTAAACGATGCGCCGACCGAATCGGCCCTCCTTTTCGACATGCTGGTTGAAGTGGACCCGCGCCGTGTTGTGGTAGAGGCGTGCCGCCATCTGGTGCTCGGCCTCTTCGATGGTCATGCCGTCCAGGTGGTCGATCCGATCGCCCGGTGAGTAATCCTCCCAGGAGCCGCCGTGCAGGCGATCGACGTTCTGCGCCGTGACCTTGACCCCCTCCGGCACTTCGAGGTTCTCGAATGCCACTTGGTCCTGCAGCGTCGGGACCTCGGGCGGGGCGACCGGGGCCTCGGGGTCTCGCTTCCTGACCATGACCCAGCGCACGTAGCCGAGCACACGTCCGCCGCCCTCCTTGAAGCCTTCGGTGCGCACGTAGACGACGCCGGTCTTGCGGTTCGAGTTCTCCTTGAGACCGATCACCGTGCTCATCGCGTGCAAGGTCTCGCCTGGATAGACCGGCGCAAGGAAACGGCAGTCGGCGTAGCCCAGATTGGCGACCGCGTTCAGCGAGACGTCCGGCACGCTCTGGCCGAACACGATGTGAAACACCAGAAGGTCGTCGAGCGGCGCGCGTTGGTAGCCGAGCGCTTGAGCGGCTGGTGTGGATGAGTGGAGGGCAAAGCGGCTGCCATAGAGCGCCGTATAGAGCGCGCAGTCGCCTTCTGTGACGGTTCGCGGCGGCCCGTGGGGAATCGTCACCCCAAGGCTGAAATCCTCGAAAAAGCGGCCCCGATAGGTCCTGGTCACGACGTCGCGGAGTCCAGCTCTTCGATGGCCTCGGCCAGCGCGACCAGGCGTTGCGCGCTCGCCACGTGGAGGTTCTCGATCAGCTTGCCGTCGACCACCACGACGCCCTGGCCCTCGGCGGCGGCGGCGGCGTGGGCCTCGATGATCTTGTGCGACCAGGCGACCTCGTCGGGCGAGGGCGCGAAGACCTCGTTCGACTTGGCGACCTGCTTGGGGTGAATGAGCGTCTTGCCGTCGAAGCCGAGCTCCTGGCCCTGGAGGCAGGCCTCGGCAAATCCTTCGTCGTCCTGCAAATCGAGGTGCACCCCGTCGACGATGGCGAGACCGAAGGCGCGCGCGGCGAGCAGGCAGAGGCCGAGCGAGGTCAGCACCGGCAGGCGCGCATCGGTATGGCTGGCCTGCAGCTCCTTGACCAGGTCCGAGGTGCCCATGACCAGACAGGACAGCCGCTTGCTGGCCGAGGCGACCGCCTCGGCATGGAGCATGCCGAGCGGCGTCTCCATCATGCACATGATGTCCATCTCGTCCGGCGCGCCGGCCCCGACCATCTGCATCTCGAGATCGTGGACCATGGCCGCGCTCTCCACCTTGGGCAGGAGGACCGCGTCGGCGCCACTGGTCGCGACGGCCGTGAGGTCCTCGTGGCCCCAAGGCGAATCGAGCGGGTTGATACGCACGACCAGCTCGCGCTTGCCGTAGCCGCCGGCCTTCACGGCCTCGACGACCTGCTGGCGCGCCAGAGCCTTGGCGTCGGGGGCGACCGCGTCCTCGAGATCGAGGATCAGCGCGTCGGCCGGCAGGCCGCGGGCCTTTTCGAGCGCGCGCGCGTTGGAGCCGGGCATGTAGAGAACGGAACGGCGCGGCCGGGCAGCCTTGTCCATGGCCTCTCTCCCCTTGTTCCTGCCTTGGGATTCGGCCGCGGACTATAAACCCTGGGCCGCCTGTGGCAAGGTGCAGCGGTCACAGCCGGGGACCGCATTTTCTCTTTATGTCCATTCTCTCGATCCAGTCGCACGTCGCCTACGGCCATGTCGGCAATGCGGCGGCGGCCTTCCCCTTGCAGCGCCTCGGATTCGAGGTCTGGCGGGTCAACACGGTGCAGTTCTCCAACCACACCGGCTATCCCTCGTGGCGCGGCCGGGTGTTCGAGGCGGCGCACGTCGCCGAGCTGGTCGCGGGCATGGCCGAGCGCGGCGTGCTGGGCGGCTGCGACGCCGTGCTCTCGGGCTATATGGGCGACGCCGGGCTAGGCGCCGTGATCCTCGATGCGGTGGCCCGGGTGCGCGCGGAGAACCCCGCGGCGCTCTATGCCTGCGACCCGGTCATGGGCGACGTCACGCAGGGGGTCTTCGTGCGCCCGGACATCCCGGCCTTCATGCTCGAGCGGGCCGTGCCCGCGGCCGATATCATCACCCCCAACCAATTCGAGCTGGAGCTGCTCACGGGCATCGAGGTGAGCAGTCTCGCGGACGCCGTGGCGGCTGCGCGCCATGTGCTCGCACTCGGCCCCAAGGTCGTGCTAGTCACCAGCCTGAAGCACGACGCGACGGCGGCGGGCGAGATCGAGATGCTGGCGGTAACGGAGCAGGCGGCCTCGAGGGTGGTGACGCCGTTCTTCCACATGGACCCGGCGCCCAACGGCGCCGGCGACGCGCTCGCGGCCCTCTTCCTTGCTTTCTATCTGAAGGAAGGCGGGTCGATCGAGGCGGTGCCAGGGGCGCTCGGCCACGCGGCCGCCGCCATCTTCGCGGTGATCGCCGAGACCCGGCGGGCCGGCACCCGCGAGCTGCAGCTGATCGCCGCCCAGGACGAGTTCGCCCGACCGGCGCGGCGCTTTCCCGTCGCGGAGGTGACCTAATCAAACCTGGCCCGCCTCGGCCTCGGCGTCCTGGGCGAAGAGCTCCTCCAGCTCCTCGGCCGCTTCCTTGGCGAGATCGATCATCTTCTGCTCGTCGTCGTGCAGTCCGTAATGGGCGTAGAGCCGGCGTTCGTCATGCTCGCGGAACTTCTTGACCACCCTGTCCGCCTCGTAGTCGGGGAGCCCCAGGCCCTCGAGCACCGACCGCGCGATGTCGAGGCTCGAAAGAAAGGTCTCGCGTTGAATGACGGCAACCCCCAGGTCCATCAGCTGATAGGCGTGTTTGCGGTTGCGCGCACGGGCATAGATCTTCAGGTCCGGAAAATGCTTGCGCACGGTTTCCGCGGTGCGGAGGGAGGCCTCGACTTCATCGATGGCAAGCACGAAGACGACCGCCTGCTCGGCCTTGGCCGCGTGCAGCAGGTCGAGGCGCGACGGGTCGCCGTAATAGATCTTGTTGCCGTAGCGCCTGACGAAGTCGACCTGTTCCTGGCTACCCTCGAGCGCTGTGAAGCCGATCCGCTTGGCGCGCAGGATGCGCGCGACGATCTGCCCGAAGCGGCCGAATCCGGCGATGATGACCTGGTTCTCCTCGCCCGACGGGGCCTCGAAATCGTCCCCGTCGGTCTTCTTCTTCCGGCCCGGCAAGAACCTCTCCTCGGCCATGACGAGCAGCGGCGTGACCACCATGGACAGAATCACGACCAGGATGAGCAGCTTGGCAAGATCGCGTTCCATGACCTGGGAGACGACGGCCAGACCGAGGATCACGAAGGCGAATTCGCCCCCTTGAGACAGCACGACCGCGAGCTTGCCGGCAGCGCGGCTGCTGTGCCCGGCCACCTTGGCGACCCCGAAGAGCACCAGCGCCTTGAGCAGGACGAGCGCGACGACCAGGGCGCCGACCTCGAGCGGCTTTTCCAGAAGCAGGCCGAAGTCGACCGACATGCCGACGGCTATGAAGAACAGGCCCAAGAGCAGGCCCTTGAAGGGCTCGATATTCGCCTCCAGCTCATGGCGGAACTCGGAGTCGGCGAGCAGCACGCCAGCCAGGAAGGCGCCCAAGGCCATGGAGAGGCCGGCCAGCTCCATCAGCAACGCCATGCCGATCACGGTCAAGAGGGCCATGGCGGTAAAGACCTCGCGAACCCGCGTGCGGGCGGCAATGCGGAAGGCGTGGCGCAGCAGGAAGTGACCGCCGACTACCACGCCGACCAAGACCGCCGCCACCTTGAGCACGGAGAGCAGGGCACCGCCTCCGGCCACGCCCTCCGGCGCCGCGCCGAGCAGCGGTACCAGGGCCAGGATGGGGATCACGGCCAGATCCTGGAACAGCAGGATGGAGAAAGCCGCGCGGCCATGCCGGGTGGTCAGCTGGTTCCGCTCCGCCAGAATCTGCAGGGCGAAAGCGGTGGACGAAAGCGCCAACGCCAGCGAGGCGACCACCGAGGCCACGAACGGCAAGCCCAGTGCCGCGCCGCCGAGGGCCAGGAGGGCGGCCGTGAGGAGAACTTGCGCACCACCCAATCCGAAGATCGACTTGCGCATGACCCACAACCGGCCGGGCTGCAGCTCGAGGCCGATGACGAATAGCAGCAGGACGACGCCGAACTCGGCGAAGTGTAGGATCGCCTCGACGTCGCTTATGAGGCCGAGGACCGAGGGCCCGATGACCGCACCCGCCGCCAGGTAGCCGAGCACCGAGCCGAGCCCGGCGCGCTTGGAAAGCGGCACGGCCAGCACCGCCGCGCCCAGAAAGATCGCCGTCTGCCCCAAGAGTGACATGGTCCGCCAAGGCCTCCGTTCCGTTGTCCGCCCGTCGCCCGGTTCGCCGCGCCCCGAGAGCGCCATCGCTTTTCATTCTTCATATACTTCATATAGCAAAGATGCCGCGACGCCTGCTGAAACGTCTGACGCCTTCCTGCGCGGACGCACCGGCCGAAACCTGTTACCCTCCCGGCCGTGCAAGCGGGAAGGATGATCATGACCGTTGCCGCGCGCGGTTTTTTGGACCTCGTGGCCGATTTGCGGTCGGTCGCCGACAGCGATGCCTCTGGCGTCACAGACCCGATCGCGCTGCCTGCGGTGCCCGGCGGATACCTGCTGCTGGCCCGACTCGCGACCGCGCTGCCCCTGGAGGTCGCTAGGCTGTCCGCGACGACGCTGCCGGCGGGCTGGTACGTCTACGCCGGCAGCGCCCGCGGCCCCGGCGGCATCCGAGCCCGAGCGGGGCGACACCTGCAGCGCGGCAAGCGGCCGCACTGGCATGTCGACTATTTGACCGAAGCGGCGGCAGATCTCTGGGTCTTCGCCGCTCCGGGCGGGAGGGAGTGCGACCTGCTGCGCGGACTCCTGGCGCGGCCCGCTTTCGACACAGCCCTCGCCGGGTTCGGCAGCAGCGACTGCCGCTTCTGTGCTAGCCACCTGCTGGCCGTACGCCCGGGCCACGCCGGACAGGATCGGCACTGCCCGGAACCCGGGCGCCGCCGCACAGGCGCTCAGTTTAAATAATCGCTGGTCAGCTTCTCGGCGATCTGCACGGTGTTCAGGGCCGCGCCCTTGCGCAGGTTGTCCGAGACCACCCAGAGCGACAGGCCGTTCTCGACCGTCGGGTCGCTGCGGATGCGGCTGACGAAGACAGCGTCCTCGCCCGCGCACTCGGCCGGGGTGACATAGCCATCGTCGGCCCGGCGGTCGATCACCGTGACGCCCGGCTGGTTGCGCAGCGCCCGGCGCGCCTCGTCCTCGTCGACCGGGTTCTCGAACTCGAGGTTGACCGCCTCGGCGTGGCCGATGAAGACCGGAACGCGCACGCAGGTCGCGGTGACCAGGATCGAGGGGTCGAGGATCTTCTTGGTCTCGACCACCATCTTCCACTCTTCCTTGGTCGAGCCGTCTTCCATGAAGACGTCGATCTGCGGGATCACGTTGAAGGCGATCTGCTTGGTGAACTGTTCGGGCCTGACCGGCTCGTTGACGTAGACGCCGCGGGTCTGGTTGAACAGCTCGTCCATGGCGTCCTTGCCGGCGCCCGAGGTCGATTGGTAGGTCGCCACGACGACTCGGCGGATGCGGGCCAGCTCGTGCAGCGGCTTCAGCGCCAGCACCATCTGGATGGTCGAGCAGTTCGGATTGGCGATGATATGGCGCCGGGTATAGCCGGCGATATCGTCCGGGTTGACCTCGGGCACGATCAGCGGCACGTCCGGGTCCATGCGGAACTGCGAGGTGTTGTCGATCACCACGGCGCCGGCCCGGGCCGCGCGCGGCGACTGCTCCGCAGAGACCTTGGCGCCCGGCGAGGAGAGCACGATGTCGGTGCCCTTGAAGTCGAAGCTCGAGAGATCCTGGACCTTCAGCACGTCGTCCTCGCCGAAGGAGACCTCGACCCCGGCCGAGCGCTCGGAGGCCAGCGCCACCACGTCGTCGGCCGGGAAAGCGCGCTCGGCGAGTGTGGTCAGTATTTCCCGCCCGACGGCGCCCGTGGCGCCGGCAACGGCCACCTTGTAACCCATGGAATCCGTCCGCCTGATCGTCAGAGGTACATTGATGAGAGCGGCATGAGTTACGCCGCCCGGCGGTTTATTGCAAGAAAAGACGGAGCCGGCCTTGAGGTCGTATCGGGCGGAAGACGGCGCACCACAGACGCTACCGATCCGGGTCGAGGTGTGCGGTCTCGGCCGGCGGCCGTGACAAAGGCCCCCCGCTGGGAGGCCTTTGCCGTTTCGTACCTTGAGCGGGATTCGTCAGTTCGAGCTGCTCTCGACCTTCGGCGTCTGAGGCGTGCTCTGTCCCGACTGGTCGGCCTGGGCAACTTCCAGGCTGTCCTGCGTCTGCGCAGTGGTAGTCGCGTGGCCGCAGCCGCCTTCTGCCCAGGCCGGCGCGGCTAGAACGCTCAAGGTGAAGGCAACGACCGTAAATGATTTGAGCATAGTCCACCCCTTTGCAACCATGGTATGCGAGAAGCCTAAACCGACTGCGAACTGTTCTCAAGACAATTAATCGTAAGGCCAGCCCGAGGCCCTGCGCGGAGCAAGAAAAGGACCGCCTGTCTGCGACAGGCGGTCCTAGATTGGAGCTTTCCGTAACGTAGAGATCACTTGGAGCTGCTCTCCCGTCCAGGCCGCGCAGGCGAGGGGCTGCTCGCCAGATCGATCCGCGCGACTTCGGTGCTCGTGGCGCAGATGGGCTGCGCCCTGGATCCGCGGCCGCCGCCGGCCAGGGCCGGCGCCCCGGGAGTCAAAGCGGTTCCGGAGCCGAATACGATAATCGCCAGTTCGTTATTCACGTTTTCTCACCCACCTGAACTGAAGAGCAAGACAAGGTAGGCATATGTACTACGGCGTGTCTAATCAACGCTGCGTGAGGTCGCCGCGAGGTCGGGCCCCAGGGGTCCCGGGCGCTAATCCGCCAGCTTGTCCAACTCGCGCAGGACCGAATCGCCCATCGCGGTGGTCGAGACGGTCTCCGTCCCCTCCTGGCTGATGTCGGCCGTCCGCAGTCCGCCCGCGAGCACGTTCTCGACCGCCTGGTCGAGCAGGTCCGCGCCCTCGCCCTGGTCGAAGGAGTAGCGCAGCATCATGGAGAAGCTGAGGACGCAGGCCAGGGGGTTGGCCAGGTCCTTGCCGGCGATGTCGGGCGCGCTGCCGTGGACCGGCTCGTAGAGCGCCTTGCGCCGGCCGCTCGCGTCCGCGGCGCCCAGCGAGGCCGAGGGCAGCATGCCGAGCGAGCCGGTCAGCATAGCTGCGGCATCCGACAGCATGTCGCCGAACAGGTTGTCGGTCACGATAACGTCGAACTGCTTGGGATTGCGCACCAGCTGCATGGTGCAGTTGTCGGCGTACATGTGGCTGAGCTCGGCCCGCGGGTACTCGGCGTCGTGCAGCTTCTGCACCTCCTCGCGCCACAGCACGCCGGATTCCATGACGTTGGCCTTCTCGACCGAGCAGACCCGGTTCTGCCGCTTTTCCGCCAGCTCGAAGGCGACCCGCGCCACACGCTGGATCTCGGGGGTGGTGTAGACCTGGGTGTTGATGCCGCGGCGCGTGCCGTCGGGCAGGTCCTCGATGCCGCGCGGCTCGCCGAAGTAGACCCCGCCGGTCAGCTCGCGCACGATCATGATGTCGAGGCCGCTGACCACCTCGGGCTTGAGGGTCGAGGCCGCGACCAGGGCGTCGAAGCAGATCGCCGGCCTGAGGTTGGCGAAGAGTTCCATCTCCTTGCGCAGCCTGAGCAGGCCGCGCTCCGGCTTGATCTCGAAGGCCAGGTCGTCCCACTCGGGCCCGCCGACCGCGCCGAGCAGCACGGCGTCGGCGGCCATGGCCTTGTCCAGCGTCGCGTCGGCCAGGGGCACGCCGTGGGCGTCGATGGCCGCGCCGCCGACCAGGTCCTCCTCGACCTCGAAGGTCACGACGCGGCGCCGGTCGAACCACTCGATCACGCGCCGCGCCTGGCCGAGGCACTCGGGCCCGATCCCGTCGCCGGGCAGCAAGAGAACTTTCCTGTTGGACGCCATGACCTCTCCCCTTCCCCTCTATCCCGGGCCTAGAGCCAGGGCTGTTCCTGCCTGCGTTTCGCCTCGAAGGCGTCGATCTTGTTCGCCTTCTGCAAGCTCAGCCCGATGTCGTCGAGACCGTTCATGAGGCAGTGCTTGCGGAAGGGGTCGATCTCGAACTGGACCCGCCCGCCGTCGG
The DNA here is from genome assembly GCA_029859805.1 of Rhodospirillales bacterium. Classification (GTDB taxonomy): domain Bacteria; phylum Pseudomonadota; class Alphaproteobacteria; order Kiloniellales; family JAKSDN01; genus CAMYKD01. The sequence goes on from JAOUCL010000010.1 coordinate 18,798, forward strand.
GCCCGGTGATCTCCTGCGTCTCCAGGTCGACGGTGACGACGGCATTGGCGCCGCGCTCGGCGTCGTCCATCAGCAGGTCGACCTGCTCTTGCGGCAGGGCGATCGGCAGGATGCCGTTCTTGAAGCAGTTGTTGTAGAAGATGTCGGCGAAGCTGGAGGCGATGATGCAGCGGATGCCGGCGTCCAAGAGCGCCCAGGGCGCGTGCTCGCGCGACGAGCCGCAGCCGAAGTTCTCGCCGGCGACCAGGATCTTCGCGTCCCTGTAAGCCGGCTGGTCGAGCACGAAGCCCTTCTTGTTGCCGTCCTCGTCGAAGCGCAGCTCGTAGAACAGGCCCTCGGAGAGCCCGGTGCGCTTGATCGTCTTGAGGAACTGTTTCGGGATAATCTTGTCGGTATCGACGTTGACCATCGGCAGCGGCGCCGCGACGCCGGTGAGTCGCGTGAATTTCTGCATGACCCCTACCCCGGTTTCTGAGACACGCCATATTCTCTTGGCGCCAACGGCGCATAATAGGCGAGGGCACGAGGCGGGCAAAAGGAATTGCGACCGGCGCCGCGGGCGCGGCCTCGAGGCTGTTAGGTGCCCCAGTAGCGGACCCGCCCGGTATCGACGTGGATGAATCCCGATTTGCTATAGAGTCCGACACCGCCGGCCTCGAGTTCGCGCGCCGCCCGGTGCAGGAGCGCGAGCTCTCGGTCGGGCAGTCGGACGTCGACCGCCATACCGCGCATATGCAGGCTGCGCTTGGCGACCCCGCCGCTCTCAGCCGAGAGCTGCGCATTGGTTTTGGGCGAGCGGTAGCCGGAGATGATCTCCAAGGGCGCCATGCTGGCGACCTTGCGGCGCAGCGCGAAGAGCAGGTCGAGCAGGTCGCGATCCATGGCGACCGCCTCCCCGGTGCGCCAGTCGCGCAGAACATGGTCGATCTCGTGCAGCGCCTCGGGCACATAGCTGCCCGCGCGGGCATAGGTGATCGACAGACGTTCGCCGGTGTGCAGCGAGACCAAGGCGAGGTCCCGTTCCGGCGGCATCGTCTCGATCAGGCGCCGCGCCGCGAGCGCGCGCGCCACCGCTAAGGTCGAGATGACGGTGCCGAAGGCGGCCACCTTTGCGGCGCGGGACAGAAACCGACGACGCGTGTCCGGCTTCCCGCAGGCCGTTCGCTGGGATCTATCTCCTGCCATCGCTGTTTTCCCGCCTCGACCGGGAGTCCCCCCCATGAGCGCGAACGCGTTGCCGAACCCAGGAACTCGCTACGAAACACCCCTAGCCATTACACGGGGCAGGCACGCGGTGCAACCGGGCTTAACGCAAGATCACGGAATTGCCTCAATTGCATGGCGGGTTCGGACAGCAGCCTATCGCCGCGCCGGCCGATCTGAAGACCTGCGGCGAAGATCGCCTCAGTAGGTCACGCGGGTCGCGCGCGGACCGAGCAGAGCGTCTGCCAGAGCATGGTCGCGCTTATAGACGTCGTTGCGGAAATGAACGCTTCCGTCCTTGTTCACCCAGGCGGTCAAGTAGCTGATATGTACGGGCAAGGGCTTGGCCAGGGTCACGACCTTCCGCTCGCCAGACTCGATCGAGGCCTCGATTTTGGCCAGCGACCAGCCGGGGTTCCCGGCCAGCACCACCTCGGCGAGCCGCGGCGGGTGTTGGACTCGAATGCAGCCGTGGCTGAAGCTGCGCGCGGCCTTATCGAACAGCGCCTTGGTCGGCGTATCGTGCAGATAGACGTTGAAGTGGTTGGGCAGCATGAACTTGATTCGACCGAGGGCGTTGCCATCGCCCGAGCCCTGGCGCAGTTTGAAGGGGAAGTCGGCAGCCGTGTATCGCTGCCAGTCAACGGTCCGCGGGTCGACCGCCGCCGCGCCGCTTTTCCAACTATTGAACACCTCGAACTTGTTGCTCGACAGGTAATTCACATTCTTCTTGATCTTGGGCAACAGTTCCTTGGACGCGATGCTCGGCGGCACATTCCAATAAGGATTGATCTCGAGATAGGTCATGTCTTTGCTGAACACCGGCGTCTTATGGTAGGGCTTGCCGATCACCACGCGCATGTCGAGTACCGTCTTCTCGCCGTCCACAAACTTGAGCGTGAAGTCCGCCAGGTTGACGAAGACATAACGCCGGCCCAGGTCGTCAGGCATCCAGCGGCGCCGTTCCAGGTTCAAAATCATCTGCTCGATGCGCGCCTCGACGGGAACGTTCAGCGCCTCGAGCGTGCGCCGGCCGAGGGCGCCATCCGCCTCCAGCCCGTGGCGAAACTGCATTTGCTTCACGGCCGCGACGAGCGCGTCGTCGTAAAGGTTCGGGTCGCCGCCCGCGCGCGCTGCGTCCTGGTCAGGCACCAGATCGCCCGAGACTCGTAGACGCGCACGCAACAGCGGGACACGAGACTCCGACATACCCGGCTTCAGGGTCGGACCGGCCGGTACCGATTGCCAACCCCCGTCGCGGGCGATCAGCCGGTAGCGGGTTAGGGCCGTCTTGAGACGGTTGTAGCGCGGCGTCTGCGGCCGGTAACGCTGGACGAAGGCCTCGAGATCCACCGCCCCGGCGGCGCCGGCTATGACCTCCGCCTTGTCGACGTCCTCGCGGAACAGAAAGAGCGCCGGGTCGGCGGCGTTCGGGGCGATCCGGCCCTGGCCCAGGTCGGCGGCAAAGCGCATGAGACCCATGCTGAGCCGCACCTCGAGCTGCGCCAACAGGTCCATGCGCGTGGCCCCCAAAAGGGCATCGATGGCGGCGCCGCCGTAGTCGTCCGGGTCCAGCGCGTCCTCGTTGGCCGCGACCAGAATTTTCGCCAGTGTGACGGCCCGCTCGCCGGCCGCTTCCGCCGTCACCCACACCGGCCGCATGCCGCGGTCGGCATAGAACCTGGTGAGCGTGGCCAGCGCCGCGGTCTCATTGTCGGCCTCCGCCACCAGCGCGCCCGAGCTCAGCTCCCGGGCGAGCGCCTCGGCAAACCCGGCGGCGGCAGCCTGCGGCGGCGCCAACAGTAGCAGAGCACAGCCGATCGAAACGATACGATTGAGCATTGACCCCTCCAGCCTTCGTGCCCTCGTTTCAAGTTGTACGCGAGCAGGCGAACTTCAACCCAGGTCTTTCGTGATGGCGGCGCTTTAACGACCGGCTGCGCCGGTTCGGTGGGCCGGGCCCGTGCGTGTTCCTGTCGGGGCGGTCAACAGCGGGCCGTGGGACGCGAGCGCCGTCGCAATCTCGATCCGAGTGCTGCGACCGGTCAGTGTTCTAACCCACCAATTCCCTGACATCGGCGATGCGCCCGGTCACGGCCGCCGCCGCGGCCATGGCGGGGCTCATCAGGTGGGTGCGGCCGCCGCGGCCCTGGCGGCCCTCGAAGTTGCGGTTCGAGGTCGAGGCGCAGCGCTCGCCCGGCTCCAGCTTGTCCGCGTTCATGGCCAGGCACATGGAACAGCCCGGCTCGCGCCACTCGAATCCGGCCTCCATAAAGACCTTGTCCAGGCCCTCTTCCTCGGCCTGGTGCTTGACCAGGCCCGAGCCCGGCACGATCAGCGCCTGCACGCCCTCGGCCACCTTGCGGCCCTTGGCCACTTGGGCGGCCTCGCGCAGGTCCTCGATGCGCCCGTTGGTGCAGGAGCCGATGAACACCTTGTCGACGGCGATCTCGCCGATCGGCGTGCCGGCGGTGAGCCCCATGTAGGCGAGCGAGCGCTCCATGGCCTGGCGCTTGCCTTCGTCCGGCGCGCTATCAGGATCGGGCACCCGGCCCGTGACCGGCACCACGTCCTCGGGGCTGGTGCCCCAGGTGACCTGAGGCGCGATCTCGGCGGCGGCCAGCGTGACCTCCTTGTCGTAGCGCGCATCCGGATCCGACGGCAGGTTGCGCCAGGAGGCCTCCGCCTGCTCCCAGGCGCCCGCCTTGGGTGCCATGGGCCGGCCCTTGATGTAGTCGAAAGTGGCCTGGTCGGGCGCGATCAGGCCGGCGCGTGCGCCCGCCTCGATCGACATGTTGCAGACCGTCATGCGGCCTTCCATGGACAGGTCCGTGATCGCCCGCCCGGCGTATTCGATGACGTGGCCAGTGCCGCCGGCGGTGCCGATCTTGCCGATGATGGCGAGGATCAGGTCCTTGCCCGTCGTGCCCGGGGGCCGCGCGCCTTCGACGGTGATCCGCATGTTCCGGGCCGGCTGCTGGATCAGCGTCTGGGTCGCCAGCACGTGCTCGACCTCGGAGGTGCCGATACCGAAGGCGAGCGCCCCGAAGGCGCCGTGGGTCGAGGTGTGCGAATCGCCGCAGACGATGGTCATGCCCGGCAGGGTAAAGCCCTGCTCGGGCCCGATGATGTGCACGATGCCCTGGCGCGGATCGTCCACCTCTATGTAGGGTACGCCGAAGTCGGCGCAGTTGCGGATCAGCGTCTCGACCTGGATGCGGCTTTCCTCGTCGGCGATGCCCGCCGAGCGGTCGGTCGTAGGCACGTTGTGGTCGGCCACGGCCAGCGTCGCCTCCGGCCGTCGCAGCTGGCGGCCGGCGAGCCTGAGGCCCTCGAAGGCCTGCGGGCTGGTCACCTCGTGCACCAGGTGGCGGTCGATATAGATCAGGCAGGTGCCGTCGTCCTGGCGGTCGACCAGGTGGCTTTCCCAGATCTTGTCGAACAGCGTGCGCCCGGCTGACATCGCTTCCTCCTCGTCGTAAGGGACGGGGAGAATAGCGCGCCGTCCCGGCCGGGCAAAGCCCGGCCGCCGCTCGGTGCAGCCGGCCTCGATACCGCCCTTTAAAGGCGGCGCCTCAGCCCTCGGCCTGCTTCTTGGCCGCCTGGGCGGCGGCGCGGGTCTCGGCCTTGACCTTGGCCGCCGCTTCGCGCTCGCCCTGGGCGGCCTTGCCGGCGGCGCCGGTGGTCTTCTCGGCGATGCGCGCGCGCTTGCCGGTGCGCCCGCGCAGGTAATAGAGCTTGGCCCGACGCACGTCGCCGCGGCGCACCAACTCGATCGAGTCGATGCGCGGGCTGTACAGCGGGAAGATGCGCTCCACGCCCTCGCCGTAGGAGATCTTGCGCACCGTGAAGGAGGAGTTGACCCCGCGGTTCTTGCGCGCAATGCACACGCCCTCGAAGGCCTGGATGCGCTCGCGCGAGCCCTCGACCACCTTGACGTTGACGCGCAGCGTGTCGCCCGGATTGAATTCGGGCTGCGCGCGCTGCTGGGCCAGCTTGGTCACCTGCTCGTGCTCGAGCTGTTCGATCGTGTTCATGGCTCTCATCCTCGGCCGTCGCTTGTTTCTTCAGTCTCTTCGTTTCGCCCGGTAGCGCGCCCAGAGGTCCGGGCGCCGCTGTTTCGTGATCCGCTCCGCCTCGGCCAGCCGCCAAAGGCGGACCTTCTCGTGGTGGCCCGAGACCAGAACCTCCGGCACCTCTCGGCCGCGCCAGTCCGCTGGGCGCGTGTAGAGCGGATACTCCAGAAGGCCCCGCTCGAAGGATTCCTCCTCCAGGCTCGCTTCGTTACCCAAGACCCCCGGCAGCAGACGCAACACCGCATCGATCAGCGCCAGGGCCGCCGGTTCACCGCCCGAGAGCAGATAGTCGCCGACGCTCACTTCCTCGACCCCACGGGCATCCAGGACCCGCTGGTCGACCCCTTCGTAGCGGCCGCACAGCAGGGTCATGCCCGGCTCCGCAGCCAACTGCCGCACCCGCGCCTGATCGAGCAGGCGCCCGCGCGGGCTTAGATAAACCACCGGCCCGGGCCGTGCCTCGACCGCGGCCAGCGCCGCGTCGACCACGTCCGGCCGCATCACCATGCCGGGCCCGCCGCCGAAGGGCTGGTCGTCGACGGACCGGTGTTTATCGCGCGCGAAGTCCCGGATGTCCAGAACCTCCAGCGCCCAAAGACCGTTTTCCAGCGCCTTGCCGGCCAAGCTGACGCCGAGCGGCCCCGGAAACACCTCCGGAAAGAGGGTGAGCACCCTCGCCGTCCAGGGTTCGGCCCGCGCGGTCATGTCGCCGCCCATCCGTCGCCAGGGCCACGAAGCGGCGCTTTATGCCGCCTCGCGCCTGCTTTGTCCAGCCCCCGCCTGCGCCCGGCCGGGCTAGCCATCTTCGGTCTCCGCCCGGTCGCCCCGGGGTTCGGTCTCGGCCGGCGGATCGACGACGATACGGCTGCTCTCGAGGTCGACGAGCGGCACCGCCACGCGATTGAAGGGCAGGAAAAGCGGCCGGCCCTCCGGCCCGCCGTCCAGTTCTAGGACATCGCCGGCGCCGAAATCGTGTACCGCCGTAACCCGGCCGAGCGGCCGGCCGTCGCGGTCCTCGGCGGCCACGCCGACCAGATCGGCATAGTAATAGGTCTCGTCCTCCTCGAGCGGCGGCAGCGCGTCGCGCGCGACATAGAGCCGTGTCCCCTTCAGCGCCTGGGCCCGGTCGCGGTCGCCGATCCCCCCGATGCGGGCCAGCAGAGCGTCCTTGACGCGGCCGGTCACGGTGAGATCGAAGCGCCGCCGGCCCTGCTCATCGCTCAACGGGCCGTAGGACGCCAAGTCCTCCGGCACCTCGGTGAAAGACTTGACGCGCACCTGGCCGCGGACGCCGTGGGGTCCGGCGATCACCCCAAGGCAGACGCGCGCCTCGCCCACGGCCGGCCCCGACGGGGCGCGCTCAGGCCTTTTTCGCCTTGTCCTCGGCGGCCTCCGTTTCGGCCGGCGCCTCCTCAGCAGCAGGCTCCTCGGCCGGGGCTTCCTCGGCAGGCGCCGCTTCGGCGGCAGCTTCCTCGGCCGGAGCTTCCTCCGCAGCAGGCTCCTCGGCCGGAACCTCCTCGGCAGGCGCTGCTTCGGCGGCGGGTTCCTCGGCCGGAGCCTCTTCCGCCGCAGGCACCTCGGCCGGGACCTCCTCGGCAGGCGCTGCTTTGGCGGCGGGTTCCTCGGCCGGAGCCTCTTCCGCCGCAGGCTCCTCGGCCGGGGCCTCCTCCGCAGGCGCCGCTTCGGCGGCAGATTCCTCGGCCGGCGCCTCTTCCGCCGCAGGCTCCTCGGCCGGGGCCTCCTCCGCAGGCGCCGCTTCGGCGGCAGATTCCTCGGCCGGCGCCTCTTCCGCCGCAGGCTCCGCGGCCGGGGCCTCCTCGGCAGGCGCCGCTTCGGCGGCGGGTTCCTCGGCCGGTGCCTCTTCGGCAACCGCAGCCTCCACAGCAGGTGCCGCCGCGGCCGCCTCCTTGGCCTCCGCGCGCTCCTTCAAGCGCTCGAGCGTCTTTGCCCTGGGCTGGCTCTTCTTGGTTTGCTCCGGGATCGCCGGCATCTGGATGATCTCGGCCTGGCCCAGGAAGCGGGCCACCCGGTCGCTCGGCCGGGCGCCGACCGAGACCCAGTGCCTGGCGCGCTCCTCGTTCAGGCTCAGACGCTCCGGGTGGTCCTTGGGCACCATCGGATTGTAGGTGCCGATCTTCTCGATGAAGCGGCCGTCGCGGGGGCTGCGCGAATCGGCCACCACGATACGGTAGAAGGGGCGCTTCTTGGCGCCGCCGCGGGCCAGTCGGATTCTCAAAGACATGGTCGTTCCTTTTGCTGGTGTCGTGTCGTCGTCGGTTATCGTCGCAGTGCCGTCAGCGCGGAAAGCCGCCGCCGCCGGGCGGCAGGCCGGGCAGGCCGTGGCGCATCAGGCCCTTCTTGTCCATCTTGGAGACCCGTTTCATCATGCGGCTGGCCTCCTTGTGTTGCTTCAGGAGCTTGTTGATCTCCTGCACGTTGGTCCCCGAGCCGCCGGCGATGCGTTGCTTGCGGCTCGCCTTGATGATCTCGGGCCGGCGCCGTTCCTTGGGGGTCATGGACGACAGGATGGCGAGCTGGCGCTTGATCACGCCGTCGTCGACCTTGGCGTCCTTCATCTGCCTCTGGATCTTGGGCACGCCGGGCAGCATGCCCATCAGGCCGCTCAATCCACCCATCTTCTGCAGCTGCCTGAGCTGGCTGGCCAGGTCGTCCAGATCGAACTTGCCCTTCTGTATCCTCTTGGCGAGCTTTTCGGCGTCGTCTTGCTCGATGGTCTCGGCCGCCTTCTCGACCAGCGAGACCACGTCGCCCATGCCCAGGATGCGGCCGGCGATCCGGTCCGGGTGGAAGGCCTCCAGCGCGTCCAGCTTCTCGCCGGTGCCGAGCAGCTTGATCGGCCGGCCGGTCACCGCCTTCATGGAGAGCGCCGCGCCGCCGCGCGCGTCGCCGTCGGCGCGGCTCAGCACAATGCCGGTCAGGCCCACCTTCTCGTTGAAGTTCGTGGCCACCGTGACGGCGTCCTGGCCGGTCATGGCGTCGGCCACCAGCAGGGTCTCGTGTGGCTTGACGGCGGCGCCGACCTCGGCCACCTCGGCCATCAGCGCCTCGTCGATGGCAAGCCGCCCGGCGGTGTCCAAGAGCACCACGTCGAAGCCTTCCAGGGCGGCGGTCTGCACGGCGCGCTTGGCGATCGCGACCGGCGGCTCGCCGGGCACGATGTCCAGCGTGCGCACCCCGGCCTGCTCGCCGAGCACGGCGAGCTGCTGCTGGGCGGCCGGCCGGCGCACGTCGAGCGAGGCCATCAGCGACTTCTTCTTGTCGCGCTCCCTGAGGCGAAGGGCGATCTTGGCGGTCGTCGTGGTCTTGCCGGAGCCCTGCAGGCCGACCAGCATGACGACGGCGGGCGGCGGCACCTCGAGCCCGAGAGCCTCGCCTTGGCTGCCCAGGGTCTCGACCAGGTGGTCGTGCACGATCTTGACCACCATCTGCCCGGGCGTGACCGAGCGCAGCACCTGCTCGCCCACGGCCTTCTCTTTGACCGCCTCGACGAAATCCTTGACCACGGAGAGCGCCACGTCGGCCTCGAGCAGCGCGATGCGCACCTCGCGCAGCGCGGCCGTGACGTCGGCCTCGCTGAGCGCGCCGCGCCGCGTCAGCTTGTCGAAGACCTGGCCGAGCCGTTCCTGCAGGCTGTCGAACATCGTGTGTCAGCGTTCCCGCTTAGATCCGCACCGCGCCCAAACGCCCTTCGCGCCAGTGCGCGAAACTCGCGGACTGGCGGGGCTCCTCGGAGCCGGGGTGTTCCCCTTGGCTTGAGCGGAGCGGACCCTAAGCCGGGCGCCGCCCCGCGTCAAGCCGGATCAGTTCGGCCCTTTTTGAACCTTGGCCTGCGCCGCGCGCTTTTCGGCCAGCTCGAGGCGCAGATCTCGCGCCATCTTGCCGACTTCCTTGGTGAGCGCGAGCGCCGCCGCCAGCTTGGCCTTGTCGACGACCTCCTCGGCGGCATTGGAGGAATTGATCATGGTCGAGAGCGTGGCGGCCGCGTCCTCCACTGTGGTCGACGCGTAGCCATAGGTATAGCCGTTGCGCACGTCGAGCAGTACGGCCTGGGCGATACCCTCGGCCTCGATGCTTTCGCTGGGCGCGATGTAGAAACCGATCAGCGTCAGCCACGTGATGGCCAGGGGGTTGGTCGTCCGTTCGCTCTTGCTCAGGGTCTCGTAGATCAGCACCACGTCTACGTGCTGGCGCGCGGCGGCAAGGCGGATGTCGCGTACCGTCTGCTCGATGCAGGGACCGTAGGGACCGCAACCGTAACCCTCCCGTTCCGCCTTCGAGAGGGGCTGGCGCGCCAGGGCCGCGATCAGCGGGCTGACCGGCAGGAACTCGCCCCAACCGGGGCCCAGATCTCCGGCCATGGCCAGCCAAGCCTCGGCCTCGGCCTGAGGGACCGGCGTCAGCCGGCCGCCGTCGATCCGCGCGATGCCGACGCGCGCCGGGAAGGTCAGGATCGGCTCCACGTCGGCCGCCTCGCGGATGTCGGCGTCCATCGCGCCGGCCCCGGCCGCCTGGGCCTGCGACTCATAGCGCTCGAGATACGCCTTGCCCGAAGTCGTCTGCGTGTAGGTCGTGCAGCTGATCAGAAAAAAGACCATGCCCAGGCTCGCGCCCAGGCGCACGGAATTGCTGAATGTCATGGCACACCCCCGGTCGGAATTGATCCAGGGTGCCAGCCTGCCGGGAAAAGCAAGCTGCTTTCGGGTCATTCTGTGTCAGGAATGAGGCGCGCCAGGGTCGGCGGCCACCGGGCCGGCCCGGGTCTATCAGGGTTCTTCCGCACCGCGCAGAAGCGCGTCGGCTACCGGTCAGTTACGGCAGTTCGCGGTCTGGCGGTTGTAGAAGTAGTCGTTCGCGATCTCGGCCGGGTCCACGGGCTCGGTCAACATCTCGGCCGCCATCTTCCCGTACTTGAGCGCATGGCGCATGAACACGTAGTTGGTCGCCAGATCGACAGAGGGCTCCTCATGCCCGCAGGTCGAACAGGTGACCGTCGTCCCCAAATCCTTCACCACGAAGGAGTGGCATGCACCCTCCGCGGTGCACTCCACCAGATATCCTTCGGGCCGCTTGCCTATGATGATCATGTCTCTTCTCCGATGATCGGCAGGAGATCGAGCGCAGCGACCATGAGAACCGCCATGATGCCGGCCGCCGGCGCGCATTCCTGGACCGTCCCTCCGATCCTGTCCTGCGCGGGCCTGGCACATAGCGCGGTCATCGGCCGCCTCCTGTGGTGAATGTTTCTTATTGATTGCTGGGACTAACTGTAACTTAATAAAGTATTAATCTCAATAAAAACTTAATAACAATTTGGGTAAAATATTATTTATTAACTATATGGCATTTTAATATATCGTTAACCTTGTTTGTCCCGCGTGCGGGGTGATTTTTACTAGCCGTGGGACGTTCGGCATGACCTTGCCAGCGGAAAAGGCGCGCCGGCGATCGAAGGTAGGTGCGCGGCGGGATCCGGCATCGGCGGTGCCCGGCCTTCCGTCGCCCGCGCGCCGGCCCAGCCATCTGGACTTGCCCCCCCGCACGGCCCTATAACCCGGCCCATGCAGGAACGCGCCTTCATCAAGATGCACGGCCTCGGCAACGACTTCGTCGTGATCGACGCGCGCCGGGAGCCTTTCGACCTGGACGACGCGCAGGCACGGACGATCGCCGACCGGCGGCTTGGGGTCGGCTGCGACCAGCTGATCGTCATGGAGCCGGCGGCCAGCAGCACGGCCGACGTCTTCATGCGCATCCGCAACGCCGACGGCGGCGAGGTCGAGGCCTGCGGCAACGCCACGCGCTGCGTCGCCGCCCTGCTCATGGCCGAGCGCGGCGGCGAACGCTGCACCGTCGAGACCCGGGCCGGCCTGCTCGAGGCGAAGCCCGCCGGACCCGACCGGATCGCGGTCGACATGGGCGAAGCGCGGCTGGGCTGGGGCGACATCCCGCTGGCGCGCGAGATGGACACGCTGCACCTGGGGCTGTCCGCGGACGGCCTGTCGGACCCGGTGGCGGTCAATATCGGCAACCCGCACGCCGTCTTTTTCGTTGACGATGCGGAGGCGGTCGACCTGACCGGCCTGGGTCCACGCCTGGAGCACGATCCGCTGTTCCCTGAGCGCGCCAACATCGGCGTCGCGCAGGTAAGCGGAGCCGACCGGCTGCGCCTGCGCGTCTGGGAGCGCGGCGTGGGGATCACTCGCGCCTGCGGGACCGGCGCCTGCGCCGCCGCCGTGGCGGCCCACCGCCGCGGGCTGTCGGGACGCAAGGTCGAGGTGATGCTGGACGGCGGTTCGCTGCTCCTCGAGTGGCGCGAGGACGGCCACGTCGTCATGACCGGCCCCGTCGCGACCTCGTTCCGCGGCGTGTTGAATGGCGGCCTCCTGCCATGACCACCGTGATCGAGGACAGCGAGATCATCACCTTCGGCTGCCGGCTGAACGCCTTCGAGTCCGAGGTGATGCGCGGCCATGCGCGGGCCGCGGGGCTGGCCGGCGCGGTCATCGTCAACACCTGCGCCGTGACCGCCGAGGCCGAGCGGCAGGCGCGCCAGGCGATCAGGCGGGCCCGGCGCGAACGGCCCGGGGCAGAGATCATCGTGACCGGCTGCGCGGCGCAGATCGACCCGGAGGCCTACGCCGCCATGGCCGAGGTCGACCGGGTGCTCGGCAACGAGGAAAAGCTGAAGCCCGAGAGCTTCGGGCCCGGGGCGAAGGCACGCATCGCGGTCGACGATATCATGACGGTCGAGCAGACCGCCGGCCACCTGATCGAGGGCTTCGAGGGCCGCACGCGCGCCTTCGTCCAGGTCCAGCAGGGCTGCGACCACCGTTGCACCTTCTGCGTCATCCCCTATGGCCGGGGCAACAGCCGCTCGGTGCCGGTCGGCGAAATCGTCCGCCAGGCCGCGCGCCTAGCCGACAACGGCGTGGCCGAGGTCGTACTGAGCGGCGTAGACATCACCGGCTACGGCCGGGACCTGCCGGGCCGGCCCGGCTTGGGGCAAATGGCGCGCCGGCTGCTCGCCCTGGTGCCGGGGTTGCGGCGTCTGAGGCTCTCCTCGGTCGACCCGGTTGAGCTGGACGACGACCTGTTCCGCCTGCTGGCCGAGGAGGAGCGGCTGATGCCGCACCTTCACCTTTCGCTGCAGTCCGGCGACGACATGATCCTGAAGCGCATGAAGCGCCGCCACCTGATGGCTGACGCCAGGCGCCTCTGCGCGCGGGCGCGGGCGCTGCGCCCAGACGTGGTCTTCGGCGCCGACCTGATCGCCGGCTTCCCGACCGAGACCGGGGCGATGTTCGAGAACACGCTGGCCGCCGTCGAGGACCTGGGCCTGACCTATCTTCACGTCTTCCCCTATTCGCCGCGGCCGGGGACCCCGGCGGCGCGCATGCCGCAGGTGCCGGGCCGGGAGCGCAAGGCGCGTGCGGCACGCCTGCGGGCAGCCGGGGAGGCCGCGCTGGCGAAGTTCCTGCAAGGCCGGGTCGGCTCGACGGCGCGCGTGCTCGTCGAAAAGCCGGGCTTCGGCCGCAGCGAGCACTACGCCCCGGTGGCGCTCGCGCAGGGCACGCCCGGCCGGATCGTCGAGGCCAGGATCGCCGGCCTGGCCGACGGCCGCTTGACCGGGGAAGCGCTCCGGTGAACGAAGCGGCGGTCAAGGGCGGCTGGCTCGCCCGCCTCAAGGCCGGCCTGACGCGCTCATCGGGCAAGCTGGGCGAAGGCATTACCGGGATCTTCACCAAGCGCCGGCTGGACGACGCGGCCCTGGAGGAGCTTGAGGAGCTGCTCATCTCGGCCGACCTGGGCGTCGCCACGGCGGCCAAGCTGGCCGCCGGCCTGGCCGGGGAAAAATTCGACAAGGAGGTCGCGCCGGACGAGGTGCGGCAGGCGCTCGCCGGCCAGATCGCCGCGATCCTCGCGCCCGTCGCCCGGCCGCTCGCCGTCGACCCGGCGCACAGGCCCCACGTCGTGCTGGTCGTCGGCGTGAACGGCAGCGGCAAGACCACGACGATCGGCAAGCTCGCCAAGCAACACCGAGACCGGGGCTTGAAGGTGCGCCTAGCCGCCGGCGACACCTTCCGGGCCGCGGCCATCGAACAGCTGCAGATCTGGGGCGAGCGGTCCGGCTGTCCGGTGCTCGCCAAGCAGCCGGGCGCCGACGCCGCGGGCCTGGCCTACGAGGCCCTTGAGACCGCCCGGAGGGAAGGCGACGACCTGCTGCTGATCGACACTGCCGGGCGCCTGCACAACAAGGCCGAGCTGATGGCCGAGCTGGAGAAGGTGGTCCGGGTGCTCAAGAAGCTCGACCCGGAGGCGCCGCACGACTGCCTGCTGGTGCTCGACGCCACGACGGGCCAGAACGCCCACGCCCAGGTCGAGACCTTCAAGCAGCTGGTCCAGGTGAGCGGCCTCGTCGTCACCAAGCTGGACGGCTCGGCGCGCGGCGGCGTGCTGGTCGCGCTGGCCGAGAAGTTCGGCCTGCCGGTCCACGCCGTGGGCGTCGGCGAAGGCATCGAGGACCTCCACGCCTTCAAGGCCGAAGACTTCGCAAGGGCGCTGGTGGGGGTGGACGAGTAGGCGGCTCAGCCGCCCTTCGCTTTGAACTGCGCGTAGAGCTTCTCGGGCGCGCTGTCGAAATACTTGAACAAGGCCGGGCAGAGCCAACCCTCCATGTCCAGGTCCCCGCTGTAGTACCAATTGCCCTCGTGTTCCTCCCGGCGCCACTCGAGCTCGGCCCGAAATACGGGAAACGGTCTGTCGGAGAAAATCAGCGCGAAGCCCTCGTCCGCATTCGGGATATCGGCGACCATACGCTCGATGATGACATCCGCACCGGAAACAAAAGGCTCTTGGACGAGCCCGACCTTCACGTCGTCGAAGACCCACATGCCCAGGTGTTTGTAAGGGTGGATCACGCGGATCGCGTTCATAATTCTCTCTCCATCGGCAAAGCGCCGAAAAGGCCTCTGCCGACCCAAGGGCCGCGTGGTGAGACGCCCAACGCCTAGCGCCGCCGCAGGTCGCCGGTTTCGCCGGGCGGGTTGCTGCGCGGTGCGAAGCTGGGCTGGTCGCGCACCTCCTGAAAGTGCCCCAGCGCCCAGTGCACGGAGGGAAATGCGATCTCCTGCCAGGGAATGTCCTGCCAGCGGAACAGGTCCAGCTCGAGGGTCTCCGGCCCGGGCGCGACCTCCGGCGCGCCGAGGCGCGCGCGGAAGATCAACTGGATCTGACTGATCCGCGGGATCGAGTAGACGGCCAACAGCTGATCGATCTCGATTTCCGCCCGGGCCTCCTCCCAGGCCTCGCGCCGCGCGCCCCCGGGCGCGCTCTCGTGAAGCTCGAGAAAGCCGGCGGGCAGGGTCCAGAATCCCTTGCGCGGATGGATCGCACGGCGGCATAGCAACACCCGGTCCCGCCAGGCGACGACGGAGCCGACCACGACTTTCGGGTTCTCGTAATCGACAAATCCGCAGTCCTCGCAGATCCGCCGCGGGCGATCGTCTCCGTCCGGGATCCGACGCACGAAACTGGGGCTTGGCGAAGGTCCGCTTTTCGTCATGGTCGCAGTGTGGTCCAGCCCGGAATCCAGGACAAGCCGACGCGTGCGGCGCAAGCCTGCCTGCGCATACCGGCACGAGCTTCTCCCCCGAAACTCCTATCGGGGCATTGAGGAAATGTTAACAGTCTTCGTTAACGATGGCTAATACCCCGTTTACACTATTCACGCGAGTGTCTCGTCTAAGCATGACACCAGGAGGTTAAATCTCTCGATGGCCAAGATCTCGAAAAGCATCGTGCTGGCGGCTGCCTTCATCCTACCCTTGTCCGGCGCGCCCGCCGAGGCGCAGCAGCTGTGCAGTGAGCGCGGCAAGGTGATCGGACAGTTCTCCAAGGTGTACAAGGAAACCCCCGTGGCCGGCGGGCTGACCCGGGACGGCCGCCTGATCGAGATCCTGTCCACCGGCGACGGCAGCACCTGGACGATCGTCATCTCCAAGCCCGGTGGCGAAACCTGCGTCATGATGGCCGGCGAGGGTTGGCGTCCGCTCAAGCTCAAGGCCATCGAGCTCGGCCCCGAGGCGTGAAGAGAAATCCGCCATCCGACAGAATTCCTGTTCGGATTTAATAAGAACGAAAGGTGGCGCGGCCAGGATGGCGCGCCAGAGCCTCAGCAGCCGGACAAAGTCAAATGATTTCACGTCTTCTCGGAATGTTCTCGGCGGACATGGCGATCGATCTCGGAACGGCCAACACGCTCGTCGCCGTCAGGGGCCAGGGAATCGTGCTCAACGAGCCCTCGGTCGTCGCCATCGCCGAAGTCAAGGACCGGCGCCGCGTGGTTGCCGTCGGCAACGAGGCCAAGCTGATGCTGGGGCGGACACCCGGCGGAATTCATGCCATTCGCCCGCTGCGCGAGGGCGTGATCGCCGACTTCGATGTCGCCGAGGAAATGATCAAGTACTTCATCCGCAAGGTGCACAACCGGCGCAGTTTCGTTAGTCCTCAGGTCATTATCTGCGTGCCCACGGGCTCGACCGCGGTGGAGCGCCGGGCGATCCAGGAAGCCGCCGAGTCCGCCGGCGCACGCCACGTTTTCCTCATCGAAGAGGCGATCGCCGCGGCGATCGGCGCCGGCCTGCCGGTGACGGAACCGACCGGCTCGATGGTGGTCGACGTCGGCGGTGGCACCACCGAGGTCGCGGTCCTGTCGCTGGGCGGCATCGTTTACGCCCGCTCGGCGCGGATCGGCGGCGATACCATGGACGAGGCGATCATCCACTATATCCGGCGCAATCATCACCTGCTGATCGGCGAAAGCACCTCCGAGCGAATCAAGAAGGAGATCGGCGCGGCCTGCGCGCCCGAAAACGGCGACGGCCAGTCCATGGAGGTCAAGGGCCGCGACCTGACGCAGGGCGTGCCGAAGGAACTGACCATCTCGGAACGCCAGATCTCCGAAGCCCTGGCCGACCCGGTGAACGGCATCGTCGAGGCGGTCAAGGACGCGCTCGAGGACACGGCGCCGGAGCTGGCCGCCGACATCATCGACAAGGGAATCGTGCTGACCGGCGGCGGCGGGCAGCTGCGCAACCTCGACAAGGTTCTGCGCCGGGAAACCGGCCTGCCGGTCGTGCTGGCCGACGACCCGCTGTCCTGCGTCGTGCTCGGCACCGGGCGCTGCCTCGAGGAGATGGAAACCCTCAAGGGCCTACTCATCTCCATGCACTGATCTCCAGGGGGCGCCGGGACAACGAGCACGGCCCCTGATTCACCGCAGATAGTTGACCCGTCAGACCACGTCGCCGGCGATCAGCCGGCTGCCGCCTCGAGCGCGGCGACGCCGGGCAGGGTCTTGCCTTCCAGCCATTCGAGAAAGGCGCCGCCGGCGGTCGAGACGTAGGAGAAACCGTCCGCTACCCCGGCATGGGCGAGCGCCGCCACGGTGTCGCCGCCGCCGGCCACCGACAGCAGCCGCCCGGCGCGGGTCAGCTCCGCCGCCGCCTGCGCCACGGCGTTCGTGCCGGCATCGAAAGGCGGCACCTCGAAGCAGCCGAGCGGCCCGTTCCACACCAGGGTCCGGCACTCGCCCAGACGCCGTGCCAGGTGAGCGGCCGTGGCCGGGCCGACATCGAGGATCATCTCATCCTCGGGCACTTCCTTGATCGACACGGTGCGGCTCGGCGCGCCGGCCTTCAGTTCGGCGGCCACCAGCGCGTCGCTCGGCAGCACGACGTCGCAGCGGGCTTCCTTGGCCTGCTCGACGATGGCCCGCGCCGTCTCCGCCATGTCGTGCTCGCAAAGCGAACGGCCGACCACCACGCCCAGGGCGTTCAGAAAGGTGTTCGCCATGCCGCCGCCGATCACCAGCATGTCGACCCGCCGCACCAGATTGCCGAGCAGGTCGAGCTTGGTCGAGATCTTGGCGCCGCCGACGATCGCCGCAACCGGCCGCGCCGGCGACTCGAGCGCGTTGGCCAGGTGCTCCAGCTCGCCCTGCATCAGGCGCCCTGCCGCCGCCGGCAGCAGGCGCGCCAGCGACTCGACCGAGGCATGGGCGCGGTGTGCGGTGGAAAAGGCGTCGTTCACATAGATATCCCCGAGCTTCGCGAGGTCCGCGGCGAAGCCGGCGTCGTTCGCCTCCTCGCCCGCATGAAACCTCAAGTTCTCGAGCAGGGCCACCTGGCCGTCGCCCAGGCCTGCCACCGCCTCGGCCGCCGCCGGGCCGACGCAGTCGGCAGCGAAGACGACCGGCCGGCCGCCCAATGCCGTCGAAAGGGGCGCGACGAGCGGCGCCAAAGACAGCTCCGGAACGTGCTTCCCTTTTGGCCTGCCGAAGTGGGACAGCAGAACGATGCGCGCGCCCCTGTCGGCGAGCTCGCCGATGGTCGGCACCAGGCGGTCGATTCGGGTCGTATCTGTGACCCGCCCGGCCTGCATGGGGACGTTGAGATCGGCGCGCAGCAGCACGCGGCGTCCCGCCACATCCAGGTCTTCAAGGGTGTTGAACTGTGCCATCCCAAATTCTCCACTGTTATGCAGTGAATACGGAACAGGCGGGTCTATGGCAAGCCCCGGTCGCTGGGTCGGTTGACTTCCCGGCAGGCCGGACCCAGGTTTGCAGGCGCAAAACTGCCACGAGGTGCACTATGGCTTACGGGCTCGCCCTGATCACCGGTGCGACCAGCGGCATCGGCGAGACCTTCGCCCGCGAGCTGCCGCGAACAACCGGCCTGCTCCTGACCGGCCGCGACGACGCGCGGCTGGCCGCCCTCGCCGAGGAGCTGGCCGAGCCGGGCCGCCAGGTCGAGACCCTGGCCGCTGACCTCGCCGGGGACGCCGGTCGGCAGGCGTTAATCGCACGCGCGGCCGAGCTGCCGATCGACCTGCTGATCAACAATGCGGGGCTCGGCTACTTCGTCCCCTTCGTCGACAACCCGGCGGAGCGCGAAGGCGAGATGATTCAGGTGAACTGCCTGGCGCCGGTGCTGCTGACCCGGGCGCTCCTGCCGGGCATGCTGGCGCGGGCGGCCGAGAGCGGCCGGCGGGCCGGCGTGATCGTCGTCGCCAGCACGGCCGCCTTCTACCCGCTGCCCGGGCTCGCCACCTACACAGCCACCAAGGCCTTCGATCTGTCCTTCGCCGAGAGCCTGGCCGGAGAGCTGCACGGAGTTCCGGTGGACGTGCTGGCGCTTTGCCCCGGACCAACGCACTCCAACTTCTTCGACCGTTCGGGATTGCCGAATCTGAAGCCCGCCGCCATGGCCAGCCCGCGCCAAGTGGTGCGCGAAGGCCTGGCGGCACTCGGCCGGCGCACTGTCCATGTTGTCGGCAGCGCCAACCGGCTGGCGGCCGCCGCGACCCGCCTGGCGCCCCGGCCCTTACTGCGCGCAGGCGCGCGCAGCACCATGCGGCGCTGGGGCAAGCGGCGCCGGGCAGGAGAGGTCTGAGCCATGGCTGGGCCGCCCCTCGCCCCACTGGCGCGGACCGCCTATGCGCTCGGACAAAGCGCGCGCGTCGGCCTGTTCTGGAGCCAGTACTGGCTGACCGCCCGGCTCACCAAGCCGGTCGAGGCGCCCCGTCCGATCGCCGGGCGATTCCCCGGGGCGCGGCGGGTCCGCGCCGATCTCCTCGAGCTTCTGATGCGGGACTGGCGCAACATCGAGGCCGGCCATTACCGAATGCCGCATGATCTGGCGGCGTCCCCCTTCAGGGCCCTGGCGGACGCCGGCAGGTATTTCGCCGATCTGCGGCAGGTGGAACGCCGGCGCCATGCCCGCGACGCCCGGGAGGTCCGGCGCGACGGTCCGCCACAAGACGGCCTGCCGTCCTACTACCTGCAGAATTTCCACTACCAGACCGACGGCTACCTGAGCCGGCGCTCGGCCGAGCTCTATGATCATCAGGTCGAGGTGCTGTTCGGCGGCGGCGCCGACGCCATGCGCCGACAGGCTCTGGTGCCGCTCTACCACTTTCTCGAGGGGCGGCGAAGCGCAGACACCCGGCTAGTCGACCTGGCCTGCGGGACCGGACGGTTTCTCACCTTCGTCAAGGACAACTATCCGCGCCTCGAGATCACCGCGCTCGACCTCAGCCCGGCCTACCTGGCCAAGGCGCGGGAGCTGCTGAGCCCCTGGCGCCGCGTCGATTTCATCGAAGCGCCGGCCGAGGCGACTGGTCTTCCGGATGGCAGCTGCGACGTCGTCACGTGCATCTATCTGTTCCATGAGCTGCCCCGGGGCGTACGCCGGCGCGTCGCCCGGGAGATCGCGCGCATCCTGAGGCCGGGCGGAAAGCTCATCTTCCTGGACTCGCTTCAGCTCGGCGACGAGCCGGATTACGACGGCCTGCTGGAGTATTTCCCGGTGGCCTTTCACGAGCCCTATTACGCGGACTACATCCGCCAGGATCTGCCGGCCGCCTTCGCCGCCGCAGGGCTCACCCTGGAGCAGGTAGAGCGGGTCTATCTGTCGCGCCTGATGGTGCTCGCCAAGCCCTGAAGCAAACGCTATGTTAATCGCTCGGTAACCGCATCGTTCTAGGCTGATGGTCATGAGCCTGCACGAGCCAGCCCCGGAGCGCCAGTCTCTCCCGCCGACAGCGCACAGCGTGCTGATCGCCGACGACGACGACACGCTCCGGGAACAGCTCGCCACCTACCTCGATCGCCAAGGGATCCGCTGCCTCCTCGCCAAGGACGGCGCCGAGACCCTCGAGATTCTCGAGGCCCAGCGGCCCGAAGTCGTTCTGCTCGACGTCTGCCTGCCGGACATGAGCGGCCTCGAGATCGCCCGGCGCATCCGCCAGGCAACGCCCAGGCCCGAGGTCATCTTGATGTCCGGCTACGACGACGCCGTGAGCGAGGCCAAGCGGGCCGACCTCGAGGTCTTGATGGTGATCGAGAAACCGGTGCCGCTTTGGGCCGTCGCCCGGGCCCTCGACCAAGCCTTCGACCGGGCCGCTTAGCATCCGTCACGGGGTCGGAGCGGCCCCTCCGCTACATGAGCGGCATGGTGTACTCGGCACCGGAGCGGATGCCGGTCGGCCAGCGCGCCGTCATGGTCTTCAGCTTGGTGTAGAAGCGCACGCCCTCGGGACCGTGCATGTGGTGGTCGCCGAACAGCGAGCGCTTCCAGCCGCCGAAGCTGTGGAAGGCCATGGGCACCGGGATCGGCACGTTGATCCCGACCATGCCGATCTGGGCCGCGTTGGCGAAGTGCCGGGCGGCGTCGCCGTCGCGCGTGAAGATCGCCGTGCCGTTGCCGTACTCGTGGCCGTTGACCATGTCGACGGCGGCGCCGTAGTCCGGCGCCCGCACCACCGAAAGCACCGGCCCAAAGATCTCCTGCTTGTAGATCTCCATGTCCGGGGTCACCCGGTCGAAGATCGAGCCGCCCATGAAATAGCCGTTCTCGTAGCCCTGAAGGGTCAGGCCGCGGCCGTCCACCGTCAATTCGGCGCCTTCCTTCACGCCCGTGTCGATCAGGCCCATGACCTTGTCGTAAAGCTGCTTGTTGTTGAGCGGTCCCATCTCGACGTCGGGGTCGGTGCCGGGGCCTACCTTGAGGCCGCGCACCTGCGGCGACAGGCGCTCGATCAGGTCGTCGGCCACCTGATCGCCGACCGCGACGGCCACCGAGATGGCCATGCAGCGCTCGCCGGCCGAGCCGTAGGCCGCGCCCATGATGGCGTCGGTCGCCTGCTCCATGTCGGCGTCGGGCAGGACGATCATATGGTTCTTGGCGCCGCCCAGGGCCTGGACCCGTTTGTTGTGGGCGCAGCCGGTCCGGTAGATGTACTCGGCCGTCGCCGTGGCGCCGACGAAGCTGACCGCCTGGATGTCGGGGTCGTCGAGGATGGCGTTGACCGCGACCTTGTCGCCCT